>UQXE01000005.1 GCA_900544965.1 uncultured Eubacteriales bacterium
AAAGGGGACTTTTTACAAAAAGTCTCCTTTGGCGGGGTTTGGGGCGGAGCCCCATGTAATGGGCCTGATAGCTGCTTGCAACCAAAGGCCAGCTTTTGCTGGTTGATCTCGCGATATGCTAAACAGGCGCATCGCGACGCCGAAGGGTGAGAGGCAATACTTTTACCGCAGAAAAGCGGCTGCCCGTTTTTTGACACGCCGATATTACATGGATCTGTTCATGCGCTAACGACAATCCTGCAAGAATTTAAGGACTTTTTCTGCATACATATATTTCTGAGCATGCCTTGCTTGACAAGGCGGTAAGTTTGAATATAGAATATGTGCGGTCAACCGCCTAAATGAAAGGACAATTATTATGGATATACCTGATATCGCATCCGAGTCAAGACGTCTTTCAATTAACGCGTTTCACGCTCAAAACGGCGTCGTCTTCGTTGACCCGTATAATACATATATTGGTCCGGATGTAAAGATCGGTAAGGGGACTGTGATTTATCCAAACGTATGTATTGAGGGAAAAGTGCTGATTGGAGAAAATACAATAATACATATGGGTTGCAGCATTAAGGATACTGTTATCGGAAACGAATGCGTTTTACGCTACGTAGTTGCCGACACAGCCGAGATAGGGAACAACGTAAAGATTGGACCGTTTGTCAATCTAAGGCCCAATACACATATTCAGGACGACTGCAAAATTGGTGATTTTGTCGAAATCAAAAACTCTAATTTAGGTTTGGGCAGCAAAGCGCCTCATCTCTCATATATCGGCGACGCTGATGTTGGAAGCCAAGTCAATATTGGCTGCGGTGCTATATTTGTAAACTATGACGGGATAAAAAAGCATAGAACGCATATAGGTGACAGGGCCTTTATCGGATGCAACACAAACCTTATAGCGCCGCTGAAACTCGGCAGCGACACCTTTACCGCCGCAGGCTCTACAATCACCAGGGACGTGCCGGACGGCGCTCTTAGCGTTGAGCGGGGCGAGCAAAAAAACATTGCCGGATGGGTGGAACGCATGAGATCCAGAAAAGGGGACTAGAAAACCGCTTGTACATAAACATCGACGGTATAAATATTAATTATGAACGCATCGGATCGGGCAAACCGGTCCTGTTGCTGCATGGTTGGATGGCTGGTATTGATACCATGCGTCCCATCGCGGCCCATCTTGTAAAGCTGGGCAGGGAGGCCGTTATGCTGGACTTTCCGGGTATGGGCATAAGCGAACCTCCCCCCGCGCCTTGGGGCGTTCCCGAATATGCCGAGATCACCAGAAAGTTCATCTCCATTCTTGGTTTGGAGGGCTGCGATCTTATATGCCACTCGTTCGGAGGCCGTGTTACCATAATGCTGGCGTCAGCGGAGCCTGATTTGTTTGGCAAGTTGATATTAATCGACGCCGCCGGACCAAGGCCAAAGCGCAGCCTGGTCTATTATTTAAAAACTTACTCTTATAAGCTTGCAAAGAAGGCGGCTAAGGTAAGCGTATTTAACCGCATGTTCAATCTGGATCAAAAGATTAAAAAGGCCGGTTCGGACGACTATAAGTCGCTTTCAGGCGTAATGCGCGAAACCTTTGTAAAGGTTGTAAATCTTGACCTTACTGAGTTGTTGGATAAAATCAAAAATGAAACGCTGCTAATATGGGGCAGCGAGGATACCTCCGCGCCTCTATGGATGGGGCGGCTAATGGAAAAGCGCATGAAAAACGCTGGACTAGCGGTGATCGAAGGCGCGGGCCATTTTAGCTATATAGACGACTACTTGCGCTTTTGCGCTATGCTGGATATAGTTTTAAAAGATTAATAAGGAAGGGGAAATTTGATGACCGATTGGTTGACATACATTCTCACCATGCTCGTTGCTGCAGCGTCGGCAGCGTCTTCACTGAAGTTTATTCATATGCTGCAGCTTGAAAGCTATCAGGGCAAGATGTACCTTAAGTGGCTTAAAGCGCACCTGTCCGATTGCCTTCCGTACCTCAGCATAGGGCTTTTATCATGTGGAATAAGGCTTTTGTCGGCCGCGTTAAATAACCATGTCCTTGAAACCCTTTTATACCGTGCTTCCGATCTTATCTGCATAGCGTCCCTCTCGGTTGCATTCATAGTATGGTTAAAAAAGGATCATAGAAAACCGCTTAAGTATACCGCCAGGGCTATACGGCTTATCGTTATGCTTTCCATAATCTGCGCCGCGCTTTCGTGCGCTTCGCTTTTGGATATGGGATATACCAACGTAACTGCAAGCTATATTGTTAAATCCGTACTGCGTTTCTCTCCATGCATATTAGCGCCGATTATGGTTCTGCTAGCTTATTTGATTACCTACCCTATAGAATGGCTGGTAAAAAGATGGTACTTTAACGACGCAAGGCGAAAGCTCGCCGCCAGAACAGATATTGTAAAAATCGGCATAACCGGAAGCTATGGCAAAACCAGCACCAAATTTATGCTTGCTTCCATGTTAAGCGAGAAATATAACGTTTTATATACGCCTTCTAGCTATAATACGCCAATGGGCATTACCAAAATAGTTCGCGGCGAGCTTAAGCCGGAGCATCAAGTATTTGTCGCTGAGATGGGCGCGCGCTACAAAGGCGATATAAAAGAGCTGTGCGAGCTTGTGCGCCCCACATATGGTATAATAACCGCCGTTGGAAAGCAGCACCTTGAGACATTCGGCTCCTTTGAGAGCGTTATAAGCACAAAAGAGGAGCTATTGGACAGTCTGCCCATGGACGGCCACGCATTTATAAACGGCGACAGTCCTGTATGTGTCGAAATGTTCGGGCGCTGCAAGGTTGGCGATAAAAACCTTTTTGGTATAGATGGCAAAGGCTTGTATATGCATGCTGAAAATATTGAGGTTGGCGAATCAGGAAGCAGTTTTGACCTTGTCAGCGCTGATGGACGCCGTGAAAGGTGCACTACGGCGCTTCTTGGGCGTCATAACATATTGAATATCGCAGGAGCGGCGTCAGCGGCATATAACCTAGGCGTAAGCATGAAGCAGATTTCAAACGCTATAGCCTCACTAGAGCCTGTAGAGCACCGTCTTCAGCTTATCAAGGGCGCCGTTACCGTTATAGACGACGCGTTTAATTCCAACCCCGCCGGCGCTAAGGCGGCGCTTGAAGTGCTGTCGGCGTTTTCGGGACGAAGAATAATAGTTACCCCAGGGATGGTGGAACTCGGCAATGAGGAGGCGGCTCTGAATGAGGAATTTGGCAGGCAAATTGCTGAATGCGCGGACATAGCGATAATCGTGGGCGCAATAAACGGCGAAAACATAAGGCGGGGACTGCTTTCCGCCGGCTTTGATGAAAAAAGCATCGTAATGGCAACCACCTTCTCGGAAGCCACCGAAGCGTTGCCGTCATATACGGAACCTGGGTGCGTAGTATTGTTTGAAAATGATCTGACCGATAACTATAATTGACGCAGCCGCAGCCATAGAGGCCCTGTTGGCAATAGGAGGGAATATGAATTTAGGTATAATATTTGGAAGCAGAAGCGCTGAACATGACGTATCGATAATTACCGGCCTTCAGGTGCTGGAAAACGCGGACAGGGAAAAGTATAACGCCTTTCCCATATACATCTCACGTGAGGGCGGCTGGTTTGTTGGGGAGCCGCTTAGGGATATAAAGACCTATAAATCGTTTGACCCAAATATGAAGGGTTTGACAAGGGTCACCCTTCCCCCTGTTCCCGGCTTAAACGGATTGTATACGCTTAACTCTGGAGGGTTGTTTTCCAAATCGTCCAAGGTACATGACCTTGATTGCACTATATTAGCCCTGCACGGAATGCATGGCGAGGACGGATGCGTTCAGGGATTGTTGGAGCTTGCCGACATACCGTATTCCAGCAGCGGACTGGTTGGATCCTCAGTCGGCATGGATAAAATAATGATGAAAAGCGTGTTTAGGAGCATGGGGCTTCCTGTTCTTGACAACATATTCTTTTATAGGAGCGAGTGGCGCAAAAACCCCGATAATATACTTGCAAAAGCTGAAGAACTGGGCTATCCTCTCTATATCAAGCCGGCTAATCTTGGATCGTCAATCGGCATCGGCCGCGCTGAGAATGCGCAATCGCTTAGGAAGGCTATAGAGGTTGCCGCTGAGTTTGACAGGCGCATATTGATAGAAAAAGGACTGGAAAAGCCCGTGGAGGTAAACTGCGCATGCATGGGCTTTGACGGGGAATGTACGGTTTCGCTGTGTGAACAGCCCGTATCATGGGAAGACTATCTGACGTTTGAAGATAAGTATACAAGAAACGCGGGCAAGGGTATGAAAAGCCTGTCAAGGCGCATTCCCGCTCCGATAGGCGACGAGATGACAAGACGGATACAGGCGTTTACCGCTGAAATATTCCGTACTTTGGAGTGCAAAGGCATAGTTAGGATTGATTACCTGATCGATGCCTCAGAAAACAAGCCCTACGTCTGCGAAATCAACACTATTCCAGGCTCGATGGCATTTTACCTGTTTGAACCGCTTGGAATATCCTTCAGGCAGCTTGTGGATAGGCTTGTGGAGTATGCGAACAAGGCACTGGCGCAGAAACACTCATCCACTTTTGCATATGACTCTCAGATACTCAATAAGGCCCAAAAGGGCAAAAAAACCTTGAACAAGTGAAAGGAAGAGGAAAGACACGATGGCTAAGATCCAGATGCGTACGCCGTTGGTGGAGATGGACGGCGACGAAATGACCCGTATAATATGGTCAATGATCAAAACCGACCTGCTCGAACCCTATGTTGAACTTAAGACCGAATATTATGATTTAGGCCTTAAACGCCGTGACGAGACCGATGACCAGATCACAGTTGAGGCGGCGGAAGCTGTCAAGAAGTATGGCGTAGGCGTTAAGTGCGCTACAATCACCCCAAACGCCCAGAGGGTTACGGAGTATAACCTTAAAAGAATGTACAAGAGTCCAAACGGAACGATCCGTGCGATACTCGACGGAACAGTTTTCCGTACTCCGATTACGCTGAATTGCCTTAAGCCGTCTGTGCGCTCTTGGGCAAAACCCATCACAATCGCCCGTCATGCCTATGGCGATATATATAAGTGCTCTGAATTCAGGGTACCTGGCCCCGGCAAGGCTGAAATCAAGTTCACCGATACCGAGGGCAATGTATTATTCGACGAAACCGTGTTTGATTTTAAGACCCCTGGCGTACTCATGGGAATGTACAACAAGGACGACTCGATAACCAGCTTTGCCCGCGCATGCTTTGAATTTGCGCTGTCAACCAAGCAGGACCTCTGGTTTTCAACCAAGGATACCATATCGAAAAAATACGATCATACCTTTAAGGATATTTTCCAGGAGATATTCGACAAAGAATATAAAGCCAAGTTTGAAGAAGCCGGCATAACCTATTTCTATACGCTTATTGACGACGCGGTAGCCAGGGTTATACGTTCGGAGGGCGGCTTTATATGGGCATGCAAGAACTATGACGGCGATGTTATGAGCGATATGGTCGCCACGGCATTCGGTTCCCTCGCCATGATGACCAGCGTTCTGGTATCCCCGGACGGCAACTATGAGTACGAGGCTGCCCACGGAACTGTAACGCGCCATTACTATAAGCACCTTGAGGGTGAAAGCACCTCGACTAACTCCATGGCAACACTGTTTGCATGGACTGGTGCGCTGAGAAAGCGCGCGCAGCTTGACGGCATAGCCGAGCTTATAAAATTTGCCGATGATATGGAGAGAGCGGCGCTTACCACTATAGAAAACGGCTTTATGACCAAGGATCTGGCGCTCTTGTCGGATCATGCCAATAAGACGGTGCTTGATACGGAGGGATTTATCCTTAAGGTCAAGGAAACTTACGAATCAATAGCCGGCTAACCAGCAATAGGCGGTAACAGGCTTATTTCGATGGTTTAAGCGTACGGGTACAGGTACCCGTACGCTTTATTTTTATTTGGGCCTCGCCTCTATAAATTCGACATACCGGATGCATTCTAAACTATAAATCCATTCAGATATGCTCTATATCATATGGATTTGGGTGAATAGCCGGCTGATGCGGTCCCTTTTGTTTTTCATTCCTATCGCATCATCCCCTTTGATTTAGTTGAACTAAAATGTTATGATTATATATTGATTATCATGCAGTCAAGGACGCGGATAAATCGTTATATTTATTGAATGGCAGACGGACTATTTCTACTAAAACTTTACCAAGGACGGTGAGGCCGCCACGAATGATAAACAATTTAACAACATAGTGGAAGCCTACGAAAAACTGGTGTTTACCGTCTGCTACCGACTTGTTGGCAATTACCACGACGCTCAAAATCTAACCCAGGATACCTTTATTGCCGCCTTTAACCACATTGGCGAAATGGACGGAACCAATATTAAGGGATGGTTAGTCAGGATAGCGTCAAACAAGTCGAAGGATCTGCTCAAAAGCGCTTACTACCGCCGTGTGTCGATAATGGAGGATATCTCCGAACTGGATATCCTCCGCGAAGAAATGTCTCCTGAACGCATACTGATTGAGGGAGAAACGGGCGAAATAATACGTCAAAGCATAGTCAGCCTGCCGGAACCATACCATGACGTTGCAGTCCTATTCTTTCTTGAAGAAATTTCAGTGGAGGCTATCGCCACAAGGCTGTCAAGGCCCAAAAAAACCGTTCAGTCGCAGCTGTATCGGGCTAAGCTTAAGCTTAGAGACGAACTGAGGGAGGTGCTTAGGTTATGAATGAAAATGAATATTTCGACAGCAACGGGCACCTAAGCGACGCGGCTTTCAGCGCTCTGGCTTCGGGCAAACAGCTGGATGAACTTACCCGTCTGGAAATGGCTGAACACCTCTCGTTCTGTGACAAATGCGTTGAAAGCTGCGTCGATGCGACACAGTCCGGCGAACTGGCTGAACCCGACGGCTCGTGCCTATTGGACGTTCGGCGCGGGCTTCGCCGAATTAAACGCAGCAATCTGGTTCACCGCGCGGCAACAGCGGCGCTTGCGGCAGCATTGGCCCTCACCCTGTGGTTTACAGGTATGTTTGATATCGACGTTGGAAAGACCAGCGGGGTTTTTAACAATATCGACAGCGGGCTTTCAAGCCTTTGCGATTCGATCTCCAGCTTTGGCAGATCGTTAATCGATGCGCTTGGCAATTTTACCGATTTAATATCATTTGAAAGGAATACTGACTATGAAGAATGAAAATACGTTCCTTACGTTTGTCCTGGCTATTATACCCGGGGCCGGTATGATGTATCTGGGGGCGATGCGGTTTGGCACCTTAATAATGTTTATATTCTGCTCTGTCATATGGCTAGCCTCCGCGACCTCCTTTTCTCTTATGGCTTTGATGTTGCCAGTGATCTGGTTTTATGCGTTTTTCAAAACCTTTCAGTTTAAAAGGCTGGATGAAGAAGGCCGCCTTAGTGAAGAAAAACGTCTGATCAGCGTTAGTGGGAAAAATACCGACGGCTTGAAAGCGATATTTAACAAACGGCATCTTTGGCTTGGCATACTCTTATGCCTGGCAGGCCTGTGGCTGACCATTGACTCCGTTATACTGCCCATACTTCGCCAGTATGACATCGATATCACATATCCTATATATAGTAGGATTCCGGATATGTTTGTATCCCTTGCGCTGATAGTGCTGGGTGTGATGCTTGTCAGAGGCAGAAAAAAGGGTGACAACGGCGAAATTAAAGGATATGGAGGAAAAAAAGATGAATAATGAAACCTCTTCATCAGCCGAATCAACTCCAGCTGTGCGGATTGAAGCCAAGCGGGCAAGGAGGGTAGGCACTATAACGATGGGTTCTACGCTGGTTCTGGCGGGCGTTGCGATACTGCTGTACATATTTTATCCCGATCTCAATATATCATTGCTGCTAAGCTTGGCGCCCCTTGTACTAATCGCCCTTGGCCTGGAGATGATAATTATGTATATCGTCCGGCGCGGAGAGCGGCTGCGTTATGACTTTGTTTCTACACTGTTGAGTATACTGCTTATCGCATTCAGCATAGGCAGCGTATACATGTCGCAGTTTTGGAATGAATATGGACCTTCAAGCAGGGCGAGGCAAGAGGCAAAGTTCTCCGTAGCTAGAACCATAGAAACGAACTTGAGCGACGCGCTTAAAGGGAATGAACTTGTAATTGGCGTTGACGTCGACAGCTATAATGGACTGATTGTGGATGAAGCCGGAGTCTTTAATGCTGAAAAATCATACGTGGTTTGCAATGTTACCATGGCAGAGAGCAAGGATGTAAAGACTCCCCAAAGCTTTGCTGAAGAAGTAAGAGCGATAATGGATAGGCTTCTCGCTTTGGACTATGATTTCGCCATGCTGATGTTCAATAGCACGGACGGGTATTCTGTGATCTTGGATGATCCAACTAAGATGGGGCTGTCTAGTCAGCTTCTTTCACAGCTTGTGGATATCCCGGGCGGCAATCTGAATGACGCCAGTCCCACTTGACCGAGTTGCGGGGTTAGCTGATGATGCGTGAACAGGATTATCAAAAAGGGAAAATACGTTTGATGCCAAAGCCAATAATTATAGCGGTCTTGATTCTTGCAGCAATGATGTTGTCTCTATACTTGGGCATTAAAAGCGTAGACTGGCTGCCCCCTGGAAGAGCCGGCGACGCAACGGAATATCCGCTGCAGGCGAACCAGGCTGAAAACCTCAGTTGAAAAACTAATGAATTCAGGTTTGAGGCATAACGGCGCTTATGTGTTTGACCGCTATCATGGGCAGAAACGCCCGCAGAACCTTTGAAAACCAGTATTTATTCAACGCTCTACTGATAAGAGGAGATGGTCTTCACGGTTTCATAAAGCGTGCTATACTTACCGAAGACGAATGCTTGCGGAATATGTTTATCATACCATCCGCTTCTCTGGGACTAGAAATGAGGATGCATATGATTTATCTCAAAAAATGACAAGTGACTCTATATTAATTAAGCGTTCATAAAGGGACGTGGGAATGTCGGCCTTAAGCGCCTCTCCCCCTCCCTTTTGTTATCCAACATATTTTTATGGATGGGCTTTGCCGATTTGATTTTATAAGCTTATTTTCACTGCATTATCATATTGTGCTTTAAATAGGATATGGAGCATAAACATTTGTATACACCCATGCTTGTTTATAATGACGTCGGGAGGGTTTTGGTTTGGCTAAGCGTAAAATTAAGCTCCGCAAAAGGATGGCGGAAGTGCTTGATCTGCCGGAGGACATAGTGCTGGATGTACCCAAGTTAACGCTGATCGGTAATGAAACCATGCTGATTGAGAATCATAGCGGCATATATGAATACTCCGACGACATCATTAGGCTCAACACCCCCATTGGACTGCTGAGCATTGCCGGACTGGACCTCGTTCTCAAGGAATTGAGCCTTGAACGTTTATATGTGACGGGGATTATATACGGCGTTAATTTCGAAGGCAAGAAAAAGACTAAAATGTAAATATTTCGAGGGTTTATTCATTATGCAACCTTCCGTATGGAATTATCTGTTGGGATATGTTATGATACAAGTCGAAGGGCAGGGGATTGAGCGCTTCGTCAATTTGTCTTTGCAAAACGGCATAGGCATTTGGGGCGTCCGCCGGAAAAGCCGTCTCACGATTACAGCCTATGTCACGCTTGAGGACTTTTATAAATTGCGCCCTTTGGTTAGAAAGCTCCATTGCAAGGTGCATATCGTCCGCAAACGCGGCGTTCCTTTTGCTCTTATCAGGCGGCGTTCCAGAGGTGTTCTGCTTCTGGGGTGGATATTGGTGTTAGCGGCGCTCTTTGTTGCATCCCGCTACGTATGGTTTATAGACGTCGAAGGATGCTACCAGATAGAGGAAGCGGAAGTACGCAGAATGCTTGACGATATGTCGGTGAGATCCGGCATGGCCCGAAGCGGATTAGCTGCAGCCGATATAGGAAAGCAGCTTAAGGCCATGGATGGCCGCATTGCATGGGCGGGTGCAAGCGTCAGCGGCGTTGTGCTTAAAGTTGAGATCGTTGAGGCAGCCGAGGAACCCAATAGCCCAAAGGATACTTCTCCGGTCAGCATATACGCCGCAAAAGATGGAGTAATAACAGAGATTTTAGCTTTGAAGGGCAAGCCGCAGGTAGAGCTTGGCCAGGCGGTACAAGCCGGCGACCTTTTGATAAACGGCGACCTTAGGACAGAGGGCGCCCCGGGATATATGGTACATGCCGACGGAACCGTTAGGGCTAAGGTGGCATACAGCTTCTCAGTTAAAGCGGGGCCGGAACTTACCAGCCTTGCCCGAACCGGCCGCTCGAGCGACTACACTGAAGTATGGCTGTTTGGCCGGTGCATTAAAAGCGGTGCCGGTGAATTCCAAAATTATGAAACCGAACTGGAACGGGAATCGCCTATAAATGGATTGTTTCTTCCGTTGGTGGTTAAAAGCGGAAAATGCTATGAACTGCAGGAGACGGCCCATACTGCGACAGAGACTGAACTTCGGGAGACCGTAATTATTATGGCCGACCAAAAGCTCTCGTCAATTATTCCTAAGAATGCGCGCATACTATCTAAGTCGAGCGAACTCACCTTGCAGGAAGACGGGTCAGTGGTCGCGGTGATAAACGTTACGACAGAGGAAGATATAGGCGAGGTTCGTTCAATTACGGATTCACCTCTGCCATAAATGTCTCTTAATGTTTTTATAAGGAGAAATGTGCCGATAACGGGCAAAGGGTTAATATGGAAGAAAACAACGTATTGGATAAAGGGACGGTTGACAGGCCCGGTGAAAAACCGGCTGCAATAACCGACCGCATTGAGGCCGAATCAATGGACGAGCTTATCAGGCTGTTCGGCGTTTTCGACGAAAATCTGCGCATAATCGAAGAGGAAACAGGGGTGCGTATGGCAACCGAGTCCGATTGTGTGAGGGTCAGCGGCAACGAGAATTCGGTTAAGCTGGCAAAGACCGTAACAGACAAGCTGTTGACCATGCTTAGGCGCGGCGAGGCAATAGACAGAAGCAGAATTCGCTACGCTATTGACCTTGCGAAAGAGGGGAACGCCGACCTTATCGAAGAACTTATGGACGACGTAGTAGCCTTTACCAACAAGGGAAGACAAATAAAGTGCAAGACTCTGGGACAGAAACGATATGTAAGGGCATTAAAGCAACACACTGTCGTTTTTGGCATCGGTCCAGCAGGAACGGGCAAAACTTACCTTGCGGTGGCTATGGCCGTTTTGGCCTATAAAAACAAAGAGGTTTCAAAAATAATCCTTACGCGCCCCGCCGTAGAGGCGGGTGAAAAACTGGGCTTTCTCCCAGGGGATCTGCAAAACAAGGTCGATCCGTATCTTAGGCCGCTATATGACGCCCTATATGATTTTCTTGGCTCGGAAGGTTTTAAAAACCTAAGCGAACGCGGAGTAATCGAGGTAGCTCCGCTTGCGTACATGCGCGGACGTACGCTTAATGACGCTTATATCATCTTGGACGAAGCTCAGAACTGCACTATTGAACAGATGAAGATGTTCCTTACGCGCTTTGGAGAAGGATCCCGGGTGGTGGTGACCGGCGATATAACGCAGATTGACCTCCCCAGGGAGCGCAAAAGCGGCCTTGTCCACGCTTTAGGAGTTTTAAATGACGTGGAGGGTGTCGGCATGATATACTTAACCCACAAGGATGTCGTACGGCACGAGATGGTGCAGCGTATTATAAAGGCATATGACAGGGCTACGAAAAGGGAGCCGCAAAACCAATAAAACTGTTTGGGGATGTATAGGATGGTTAAAAAAACGGGGGGAAATAAGCTGTTTACACGCTATAAACCATTGGTGTCGATGTTGCTTTTGACAACGGCGCTTGCTTTAAGCTACCTTATAGCCTGCTTATCGCTTACGCCCCCGCGCTACGAGCTTGAAGTGGGAGACACGGTTACAAGGACGGTGTACGCCAACAGGGATATAAAAAACGAGGCTGCCACGGAGATACTTAGAAATGCAGCCAGGGAGAACACCCCCCCTATATACCGTATTGACGAGGAATTAAAGAACAGCCTTATTTATGACACGGAGGCATTCTTTGATTCGGTAAAATCGATGCGTTCAAGAGCTTTGCTTATGTTGCATGAAGATAAACGCGCCGAGGCCCCCAATATGGCTCCCAAAGAATGGAGCGACGCTATAAGCGATACCGCAAACATACAGGAGCTTATGAATATACTTACGCTTCCAGTTAGCCAAAACCAGCTTTTTGAGCTTTTGGCGGCTTCAGACCCAACTGTACAGCTTCTATATAACGCCGTAGTACCCAAGATCACTACGAACCTGGCCATGCTCGCCGCTGAAAAAGTAGACGCTGTACGGGATTTATGCATGAGGGAACTCAATGCGTCGGGAGGTCTTACCGATGAGCTGAAAAATGTTGGCGGGCTGCTTTTTGACAGTTACATTCAACCCACATACCTTATTGACGAACAGGCCACTGAGGATGCCCGCAATGAGGCGGCGCTGGCCGTTACGGATGAGGTAATAAAAAACGGAGAAGTAATAGTATCTGAGGGAAGCAGGCTTACCGCCATACAGTACACGCTTCTGTGTGATCTTGGCATTATAAGGGACGCAAGCGCGGATATTTCAACGCACGTCGGCATTGCCGTATATGTTCTAATTGCCTTTGGAGCGTTTTTTGCATATATGTACTTTTGCTGCAAGAGCGTCTTAAACAATTTAAGGCAGATGTCAATCATTGCAATCGCGCTTTTGATGATGCTGTTGTCATCATGGGCCTGCCGTATGCTTTCCGTTCATTTTATGCCTTACATAATAGCTGCGATGATGACGGCTTTGCTTGTAGGCGAACGGCCCGCTTACGCAGTATCCGTGCTTTCGGGGGCTATTATGGGCCTGATTGCGGGCGGACAGGGAAGTGAAATATTTAACAGCAATACTGTGATTGTATGTCTTGGCGCTGTTCTTGGCGGCATTGCGTCCACGCTGATTCTTAGAAAGGCCCAAAAACGCGGCACTGTCATTACAGCCGGCCTCGTGGGCGGAGCCACGGCCGCGCTAATGGTATTATGCGTGTATATTGCGCTGGGTTCTCCGGCAGTTGACGTATTGAAGGACGCGGCGCTTACGGTTGGCGGGGGCCTGCTGGCTGCTGTGCTTTGCGCGGGTACTTCCCCTGTTTGGGAAAGCCTGTTTGATATATCAACCGGCGCCAGGCTGAATGAGTTGACAAACACAAACCATCCGCTTATAAAACAGCTCATGACCGAAGCGCCTGGAACTTATCACCATTCGGCAATGGTTGCTTCCCTCGCCGAAGCGGCAGCCGAAGCCATCGGAGCCAACGCTCCGCTTGCGCGCGTAGGCGCCTACTTCCATGACGTCGGCAAGCTGAGACGGCCCAAGTACTTTAAAGAGAACCAGGATCCAAATGAAAATATTCATGATTCGCTGAGCCCCGCTGAAAGCGCGTCAATAATAATAGCGCATCAGCATGACAGCGTTGTTTTACTGCAAAAGTACAGGCTTCCTTCGGACGTTATAAAAATTGCCGGAGAACATCATGGGAACTCACTTATGGCCTACTTTTATTTCAAGGCGCAGCAGGAATCCGATGCGCCTGTAAATCAAAAGGAGTTCCGTTATTCTGGAAGCCGTCCCTCCTCTGTTGAGAGCGCCATCGTTATGCTTGCCGATTGCTGCGAAGCAGCCGTCCGTTCCATCAACTCGGCCGATAAGGCCAAAGTGGAGGAAATGGTACATAAGGTAATAGCCTCAAAATATTCCGATAAGGATGGTCTGCTTATGAACGCCCCTCTTACGCTCGCACAGATAACTATTGTGGAACGGTCTTTTCTTAAGACGTTTCTCGGACTGTTGCACGAGCGCATAGAGTACCCTGAATGATCGTGCATGAGAATTAGAACATGCACCGGAGGTTTTAGATTATGCTGGATATACTTGTTCGCGTGGAGGGCTTAGACGATAGCCTTCAATACATAATTGCTATGGCTGTCAATTCGGCGCTTGGTAACAGAGGTCGTCAGGGTGATGTTACCGTAGCTATAGTTGACGACGCTGAAATCAGGCGCATGAACAGGGAATACAGGGGAATCGATTCGCCAACCGATGTGCTGAGCTTTCCCGCGCATGAGGGTTTTATGCTATTGTCTGAACCGGACGCCTTCTTAGGCGATATAGCCATATCGGTAGATAGGGCCAGGTTACAGGCCGATGAATATGGGCATTCTATTGAACGTGAGCTTGCGTTTCTCACGATACATGGTATGCTTCATCTGCTTGGCTTTGATCACATACTCAAGGAGGATGAGGAGGAAATGATTGCTCTTCAAGATCAAATACTACGTGAAATGGGGTGCTCAAGATGAAGCCCATACACGATCTGGAAATAAAAAATATGCTCCGAATGGCCAACGATGCGCGCGACAGGGCGTATGTCCCTTATTCAGGCTTCCGCGTCGGCGCGTGCATCAAAGGGGAAACAGGAGCGTATTATCTCGGGTGCAATGTGGAAAACGTTTCATACGGAGCTACCAACTGCGCGGAAAGGACCGCGCTGTTTAAGGCGATATACGAAGGCGAGCGCGCCTTTGACGCTCTGGCTATAGTATCAGACAGCCACAATTTTACAGTGCCTTGCGGCATATGCAGGCAATCGCTGTCCGAATTCTGCGACGACGATATGCCCGTGATATGTTCAAATGGCGTTGGCAAATATAAGGTTATGCGATTTGGAGAGCTGTTCCCATATGCGTTTGCTCCACAGGACATAAGGCCATGAGCGGACAAAGCTATCGTTCGGGGTTTATATCAATAGTCGGCTCTCCTAATGTCGGCAAATCAACTCTGACCAATGCTTTTATCGGCCAGAAGGTGTCAATCGTTTCAGAGCGTGCCCAGACGACGCGCAACAGGATAATGGGAGTTATGACCAGGTCAGGGTATCAAATTGTATTTTTGGATACCCCCGGAGTAACTACGCCCAAAAACCGGCTCGGAGAGTACATGCTTAAATCCGCATATGAAACGCTCAACGAGGTGGACGCCGTTGTGCTTGTTATAGACGCGACAAGGGGCGTAGGACCTAAGGACGAAGCTCTGATAGCCAGGCTCGCCTCGGCCAAAGCGCCTGTAATCGCAGTAATAAATAAGGTTGACGTATCCAATCTTGTCGGCATAGAGGAGATTGAGGAGTATCTGTCACATCAGGTCTTTATAAAGCGCATGTTCAGGATATCCGCTATGAAGAGAACTGGGTTAGCGGAGCTGGAGCGCGCCCTTAGCGAACTTCTCCCCGAAGGCCCCCAATACTTCCCTCCTGATATGATAACCGACATGCCTGAGCGCGTGATTCTTGGCGAGATAATACGGGAAAAAGCCTTAAATATGCTAAGGCAGGAAATTCCGCATGGAGTGGGCGTGTTTATAGACAAGATTGAATATGGAGATACCGGCATCTGCAATATATGGGCGACAATATACTGCGAGCGAAACAGCCATAAGGGAATAATTATCGGCAGGCAGGGTTCGATGCTCAAGAGGATTGCCTCCGATGCGCGTAAGGATATGGAATGGCTGCTCGGGTGCAGGATAAACCTTCAGGTGTGGGTTAAGGTTAAAGAGGACTGGCGAAACAGTCTAAGCGTGATGCGTGAACTCGGATATGAATAACGGAAGACGAATAGCAGCATGAAAAGAAGGCGTCGAATACGCCTTTGACTCTCAAAAGACCTCGGGATCGTGAAGGGCCGCAGCCCTTGACTTTTCCTCCGGCTCTGACAACATGCGCGTAAGAGCCGGAGGAAAACCGTGCGGTTTTCGTTCTTTGTGGATTTTGCCGCACGGGAACCCGAAGGACGGGAGGAAAAATCCGTAACCTCAAAAAAGTGGCGTAACCGCTTTTTTGATACGCTAAAAAGGCGTCTAAGACGCCTTTTCAAAACAAAGGATTGCTTTTTAGATATAGTTAGAATTCAAACCTATACCGAAGTTCTCCGTGTCTTGCCTGGGGTATCAACGGATTTAACCGCCTTGTACATCAAATATGCTCCTATTCTGCCCGTATCCGAAAATTCCCTCCATAGCTCCTCTGCCGTACGCTTTGTCGTATCCATATGAGTCCTCCCTTATTTGATCTGTACGTAAATATTATCCCGCACGCAAAAGCGCAAAATACGATGCAAAATTTGGAGAAGTAAACGATGAACGCAACCTTGAGCGGAATAGTGCTCAGATACGCCGACTACCGCGACAACGACCGGATGCTTACGCTTTTTACAAGGGAGGCGGGAAAGCTGGCCGTATTGTCACGTGGCTGCCGCCGCTCTGGGAGCCCCCTATTGTCCTCATCTCAGTCATTCGCATACTCAGAGCTGGTATTATTTCATAATAAGGGACGTTACTATCTCAATTCGGCCGATCTTCGCGAGAGCTTCTACTCGATAAGTTCTGACGTGGATCGATTCGCTTCAGGCTCGTACATGGTTTCATTAATTGACGCACTCATGGCTGAAGGTGAATCGAACGAAACCATGTTTACCTTGCTGTATCACGCTCTAAGCTTTTTGTCATATTCGGATAGCTCGCCGCTGGATCTTGCATTGTTCTTTACCGTTCGGGCGCTTTCTATAGCCGGCTATTCTCCTTCACTTACGCACTGTGCCATATGCGGCAGGGATTTAAGAATGATGAGGAAGGCGGGGTTCTCAGCCGCTAACGGCGGCGCTGTATGTGACGCATGCAAGGGTTCGGGTTTGACTTACGTCAGCGCCCTTTCTCTTGAGGCGGTAAGGCGCATGATACACCTGCCCGACGCGGATATACAAAAGGTGGTTCTGCCCCAGGCGGTTCGTGAAGAGCTTAAGTCCGCTTTGAAGGGCTATGTAGAGTATATACTGGATAAAAGGATTAAAGCGTTTGACATGCTATAGCCATCATGCCCATCCCTTTGGCACAAACTTGCTTTCATAATCGTTTACAGCGTATCTGTCCGTCATGCACGCGATATAATCGGAAACAATGCGTTCCCGCCCGTCCTGTTCGATATGCATTTTAAATTCGTCTGGCAAGGAGTCTATATGCCCTAAATAATATAGATATAATTGCTCTATTACACGTGCCGCCTTTCCTTCCTCCCGCTTCGCTATCGGGTTAAAGTATACCCTTTCAAACATAAAATCCCTCAATTTTTCAAACTCCCGCCCTACCCCATCGGACATTGCAATGCAGGGTTTATCCATACTATTTAATAATACATCCGTTATCATGGCGTTTATGCGGTCCCCATGAGCGCCGCCAAGGACGGCGGTACAGCTTTCAGGTATATCCTCAGCCTTTAGAACATGCGCCCTCAGAGCATCGTCAATGTCGTGATTTATGTACGCTATTCGGTCCGCTATGCTTACGACCTCGCCTTCGAGAGTAGCCGGACATCCGCTCTTTTTATGGTTTACTATACCGTCCCTTACTTCAAATGTCAGATTAAGCCCTCTCCCCCCATTTTCAAGCAAGCTTACGATTCTTAGGCTCTGCACGTTGTGCTCAAAACCGCCCGGTACCAAACGGTTCAGCACAGCCTCTCCGGCATGACCAAAGGGCGTATGCCCCAAGTCATGTCCAAGGGATATCGCCTCGGTTAGGTCTTCGTTTAGCCTAAGCCCTCTGGCTATCGTTCTGGCGATTTGCGACACCTCAAGCGTATGCGTCAAGCGCGTCCGGTAATGGTCGCCAGCCGGCGACAGGAACACCTGCGTTTTATGCTTAAGCCGTCTGAAGGATTTACAGTGAACTATCCTGTCCCTGTCGCGCACAAAATCGGTTCTTACCGGACACGGCTCCATCGGCTGTTCCCGGCCTCTTGTCTCGCATGACAGCGACGCATATGGAGAGAGAAGCCTTTTTTCCAATTCCTCGACCCTATGTCTTATTTCTGCCGATATGCCTGTGGTCATGCCGACTGCCTCCTTGTTATAGCTGAGCGTTTACTCAAATATGCACGTTGCCTTCATCGTTTCATCGATAGTATAAGCGGTAGCGCTACAGGTTCATATTTGATATAAGTATGATCCAATCGTCAAGCACACCAAAAGCTATCTTTAGATATTCATGACCGATTGCGAAACCAGGCTTTCAGTTTGCGGCCCGGGGCATCATTGATCATTATCGACAGTCCCTTTACCGCCTGTACAGAACGTTGCTCTGAGAGTACGTTTTGGGTTGCTGCGCCTTGCCCCTCCAACCGCTTGGCTTTCTATCCAAGCGATTGCTTCCCGCCGCTCTTAACCCTTAATATGACATTAAAAAAAACGGAAGAATACCGCAGGCTGCAGGATATTATCTCCACAAAAACGAATGGGAGCATATAACTGCTGATGTTTGCCTCTGATACATATTATATGGTAAGCCCTTTGTGAAAACAAGCGGCTTCTAGCACACCGATATAAATTAGCTTGTAATATGCTGGCTTTATACTGCCCCATGTTCTTATCTTTTCTTTATACTTTTTTAAGCCTATTTAATCCTATACTTTTCCCCTCTTTATTTCGATGGCAGTATCATTAAATCGTAAGGAGGGATACAAGATGATTAAAATCTTAAAATCCATTCAGAAAACTGAACTCAAGTTTGACACCGCAGCGGAGCGTTTCTTTTCACGTCATCCGTTTCTTGGGTACTTAACCGCCTTTATTATAATGCCGTTGTTTATCCTTGCGGCGGTGTTTGCCTGCACAACTGCGGTCATCTTTCCCTTTGCATTGATTTTCGGGTGGCTTTAATCTTTACACCGTCTTTATACCGTTTAAAGTGGCTTTATACCATTTTAAGATAAAGAGCTATATATTGTTTTGCAAAGGGGGGATAACAGGTATGCAGATAATCATAGCTTTGATTGGCATATGCGCAGCGGCATTGCTGCTGTGGTATGTTTACATCCTAATGAGGGGAGATACGAGGGTATGAATGCAGTTTTGCAATACGTATTGTATTTGGCAGCGCTGGTGGCGCTAGCGATCCCGCTAGGCAGTTATATAAAAAAGGTGATGTTCGGAGAGAAAACCTTTCTATCCAAAATCCTCACGCCCTGTGAAAACGCCGTCTATAGGGTAATGAGCGTCAAAAAGGACGAGCAGATGGGCTGGAAGAAGTACGCGGTCAGCGTGCTTATCTTTTCAGGTATAGGGCTTATTTTCCTGTTTCTACTTCAGCTGCTTCAAGGCATCCTTCCTGGAAACCCGCAGGGGCTTTCAGGTGTAAAATGGGATTTATCCTTTAATACAGCCGCCAGCTTTGTCACAAATACCAACTGGCAGGCATACAGCGGCGAATCCACCTTAAGCTATCTTACACAGGCAGTCGGTCTTACCGTGCAGAACTTTGTATCCGCCGCAACAGGTATCGCCGTATTGTTTGCGCTGATTCGCGGCTTTATGAAGGTTAAAAGCGACGGTCTGGGCAACTTTTGGGTTGACCTGACAAGAACCGTCGTCCATATTCTGATCCCGCTGAATCTTGTTATTTCCCTCTGTCTTGTTGGCGGCGGCGTTATTCAAAATCTCAAACCCGCGGAAACCGTAGCACTGATTGAGCCGATTGCAGTCAGCGCGGACGGCGAAATCATTGAAAACGCCAGCATCGATTTAGAGGCGGGTATCGTCGAGATTGACGGGGAGCTCGTACCGAACGCGCAGATTGTGACGGAGCAGTTCGTACCTATGGGACCGGCGGCGAGTCAGATCGCCATTAAGCAGTCTGGCACAAACGGCGGCGGATATATGGGCGTAAACTCGGCGCATCCGCTGGAAAATCCCAATGGCTTTACAAATTTTATTGAGATGATTTCCATTCTGCTCATTCCTGCCGCCTTGTGCTTTACCTTTGGCCGTGCGGTGAAAAACAAAAAACAGGGTGTCGCTATCTTTATGGCAATGTTCCTGTGTCTTATTGTCGCGCTGGGCTGTATCGCCGTAAATGAGCACGCCGCTACTGCACAGCTTATACAGGATGGAGATGTAAATATATCTATGACAGGACAGGCAGGCGGCAATATGGAGGGCAAGGAGAGCCGCTTCGGCATCGCTTCCTCGTCTACGTGGGCAGCCTTTACCACCGCCGCTTCCAACGGCTCTGTAAACTCCATGCACGACAGCTACACGCCCCTTGGCGGTATGATCACCATGCTGCTGATGCAGCTTGGCGAGGTCGTCTTCGGCGGCGTAGGCTGCGGGCTTTACGGTATGCTGGCGTTTGCGATCCTCACCGTGTTTATCGCCGGCCTGATGGTAGGCAGAACGCCGGAATTCCTTGGAAAGAAGATCGAACCGTATGAGATGAAATGGGCTGTTCTGATTTGCCTTGCAACGCCGATTGCAATTCTCGTTGGCAGCGGCATCGCGGCGGCTGTTCCTGAGGTTGCAAACAGTCTTAACAATGGTGGCGCGCACGGCTTTTCCGAAATGCTTTATGCCTATTCCTCTGCCGGAGGAAACAATGGCTCCGCCTTCGCAGGCTTTAATGCGAACACGGTGTTTTTGAATGTGAGTCTCGGTCTTGTAATGCTCTTTGCAAGGTTTGTGCCCATTATAGGTACGCTTGCCATTGCCGGCAGCCTCGCAGGGAAGAAAAAGATCGCGACAACCGCGGGAACGCTTTCCACCACCAACGCCATGTTCGTGTTCCTACTGATTTTCATTGTTTTGCTGGTCGGCGCACTCAGCTTCTTCCCGGCTTTGGCGCTCGGTCCCCTTGCTGAGTTCTTCAGCAGTATCCTGTAAAGGAGGAATCTATATGTCTACACAAATAAAAAGTGCGTTTGCTGACCGTAAAATGGTCAAAAGCGCTGTTCGGGATTCCTTTATAAAGCTTAACCCAAAAACACAGGCAAAGAACCCGGTCATGTTTTTGGTTTACATTTCCGCCTTTCTCACAACTGCGCTCTGGCTGGTTTCACTGTTTGGCATCAAGGACGCGCCAAGCGGTTACACCCTTGCCATTGCCGTGATACTATGGTTTACAGTACTGTTTGCCAATTTTGCCGAGGCGATTGCCGAGGGAAGGGGCAAGGCACAGGCGGATTCCCTGCGCGCTTCCAAAAAGGATGTTGACGCACACAAAATCCCCTCTGCCGCAGAAAAGGAAAAGGTTACGATCGTGTCCTCCGCTTCTCTCAAAAAGGGGGATATTGTCCTTGTAAAAGCCGGTGAGCAGATACCGGCAGACGGCGAAGTGATCAGCGGCGCGGCCTCCGTGGATGAAAGCGCGATCACAGGTGAATCCGCACCTGTGATTAGAGAAGCAGGCGGCGACAGAAGCGCGGTGACGGGCGGCACAACGGTGCTGTCCGACTGGATCATCGTGCGGGTGACAAGCGAGGCAGGCGAGAGCTTTCTTGACAAGATGATCGCCATGGTCGAGGGCGCGGCACGCAAAAAAACGCCTAACGAAATTGCCCTGCAAATATTCCTTGTTGCGCTGTCGATAATCTTTATTCTTGTGACGCTTTCCCTCTATACTTATTCGATCTTTTCAGCAAAGCAGGCGGATATCGAAAACCCTACCTCGATCACCACCCTTGTGGCGCTGCTTGTCTGCCTTGCGCCTACCACCATCGGCGCGCTGCTGTCTGCGATTGGCATCGCCGGAATGTCAAGGCTTAATCAGACAAACGTTCTTGCTATGAGCGGCAGAGCGATTGAGGCCGCGGGCGACGTGGACATTTTAATGCTGGATAAGACAGGCACGATAACCCTTGGTAATCGGCAGGCGGCAGAGCTGATTCCCGTAGATGGTACGGATATAGGTGAGCTTGCCGATGCAGCCCAGCTTTCCTCTCTTTCAGACGAAACCCCTGAGGGACGCAGCGTAGTCGTGCTTGCCAAAGAGCAGTTCGGGATCCGCGGCAGGAGCCTTGCTGATAAGGGAGTAAAGTTCGTTCCCTTTACGGCAGCCACCCGCATGAGCGGCGTGGATTTTGACGGGAATGAGATACGAAAGGGCGCCGCGGACGCAATACAGACTTATGTGACCCATGCGGGCGGAGTGTATTCCGAAGAATGCGACGGAGTGGTAAAAGCTATTGCTTCCAAAGGCGGTACGCCCCTTGTAGTAGCCAAAAATCACAAAATCCTCGGCGTGATTTATCTTAAGGACATTATCAAGCAGGGTGTAAGTGAAAAGTTTGCCGACCTGCGGAAAATGGGAATCAAAACCGTCATGATCACAGGTGATAACCCGATGACAGCCGCTGCCATTGCCGCCGAAGCCGGTGTGGATGATTTTCTTGCTGAAGCTACGCCTGAGGGCAAGCTGTCCATGATTCGTGATTTTCAGCAAAAAGGCCATTTGGTAGCGATGACCGGCGATGGAACAAACGACGCGCCGGCTCTGGCGCAAGCGGATGTGGCCGTCGCCATGAACAGCGGCACACAGGCGGCTAAGGAAGCGGGCAACATGGTTGACCTTGATTCCTCGCCCACAAAGCTGATCGACATCGTGCGAATCGGCAAGCAGCTTTTGATGACCCGCGGCAGCCTGACAACCTTTTCCATCGCCAACGACGTGGCAAAATATTTTGCCATCATTCCGGCGCTGTTTATGGGGCTTTACCCGGGGCTTTCAGCCTTGAACATTATGGGGCTTCACTCGCCCCAGAGCGCTGTGCTGTCCGCCATTATCTACAACGCTCTGATTATCATTGCGCTGATTCCTTTGGCGCTCAAGGGCGTAAAATATCGGGAAGTCCCTGCAGGCAAGCTGTTGTCACGAAACCTTTTGATTTATGGACTTGGCGGCCTGGCAGCTCCCTTTATCTTTGTAAAGCTCATTGATATGCTGCTTGTTCTGTTCGGCATAGCATAAGGAGGTATTCAAAATGAAAACACTGAAGCAAATTATTCCAAAGGCCGCAGTCATATTTTTGATATTTACTCTGGTTTGCGGCGTTTTATATACAGGCGTTGTCACAGGACTTGCGCAGCTTATCTTTCCTAAGCAGGCGAACGGCAGCATTATCGAGGTGGACGGAAAGAAATACGGCTGTGAACTGCTTGGGCAGAAGTATACGGATGACGGCCATATGTGGGGACGCATTATGAATATTGATGTAAGTACCTATATCGATGAAAACGGCAAAGTGCTGATGTATGCAGCGCCCTCCAACTTAAGCCCCGCCAGCGAGGAATACCAACAGCTTGTCAAGGAGCGTGTAGAGAAGCTGCGCGCGGCAAATCCAGATATGGAGGAAAGCGCCGTCCCCGTGGACTTGGTAACCTGTTCCGGCAGCGGTCTTGATCCGCATATTTCTCCTGCGGCAGCGGAATATCAGGTAGCGCGGATCTCCAAAGCGCAGAACATGACCGAGGACGAGGTGCGCGCTATTATTAAAAAATGCACTGACGGAAGATTCCTTTGGATTTTCGGGGAAGAAACCGTGAATGTGCTAAAGGTCAACCTGATGTTGGACGGTATTATTGCACAATAACGGGTTCCTGCGGTAAAATAACCGCAGGAATTTTTCGTCTTATGTTATAATATATCGTGATAGTCCCATTGACGGAAGCGCTTAAGGTGGTAAATATGGAAACACCCAGACAGGACCCCGAAATACTGCTTCGGGCAATAAAAAAGGATGAAGCGAACGCGCATCGCGGACATCTGAAAATATTTTTTGGTTACGCGGCAGGCGTGGGCAAAACCTACGCTATGCTGAAAGCCGCCCACAGCGCCAAGCAAAACGGCATTGATGTTGTTGCAGGCTATGTAGAGCCTCACGCCAGACCCGCCACTTCAGCACTATTAAACGGATTGGAATGCCTTGCGACAAAAAGGCTGCTTCAAAGCGGCATCGCCGTGAATGAGTTTGACCTTGACGCCGCTCTGGCGCGCCGTCCTCAGTTAATCCTTGTGGATGAGCTTGCCCACACCAACGCCGAGGGCAGCCGTCATACCAAGCGATATCAGGATATAGAGGAGCTGCTTAAAGCGGGCATTGATGTGTATACGACAGTGAATGTGCAGCACATTGAAAGCCTGAACGATATGGTAGCCTCCATAACGGGTGTGTTGGTGAGAGAAAGGATTCCTGATTCCGTTTTTGACAACGCACAGCAGGTTAAGCTTGTGGACATTGAGCCGGAGGAATTATTGGAAAGGTTAAGGGAGGGCAATGTCTATGAGGGCAAGCAGGCCCAGCGCGCGGCCCAAAATTTCTTTACGGCAGAAAACTTAACTGCTTTGAGAGAGCTCGCGCTGCGCCGTTGTGCGGACAGGGTAAATCTTCTGACTGAAAGCGCAAGAGTAAAAAAGCGCGGCGATTATCACACCGACGAGCATATTTTGGTGTGCCTGTCCTCCGCCCCATCGAATGCAAAAATCGTACGCACGGCCGCGAGAATGGCAGCCGCCTTTAAGGGCAGCTTTACGGCGTTATTTGTAGAAACGCCGTCCTTTGCAGTCATGGGCGAGGAGGATAAAAACCGCTTGCGCTCCAATATACGCCTTGCCGAGCAGTTGGGCGCGACCATAGAAACGGTTTATGGCGAGGATGTTTCCTATCAAATTGCGGAGTTTGCCCGTCTTTCCGGCGTCTCAAAAATTGTCGTTGGGCGAAGCAGCGCCAAACGCCGCCACTTTTTTAGCAAACCAACTTTAACGGAAAAACTGACAGCCGTTGCGCCTAATCTGGATATCCACATCATTCCAAATGTATCGTCGGGCAGCTTATATCGTGCGAAAAAGGCAAAGAAGGAGGTTTCCTTCTCCATCTCCTTACTTGATACGGCAAAGAGTGTGCTAATCCTGCTTTTGGCAACGCTGATCGGCTTCGCCTTTTCAAAGCTGGGATTTACGGAAGCAAATATAATTACCGTATACATCTTAGGCGTGCTTGTAACCTCCATCGTCACCAAAGCGAGAATATATAGCTTAATTTCCTCTATTGTCAGCGTTTTGGTGTTCAACTTCTTCTTTACCGTGCCTAAGTTCACCTTTGTGGCATACGACAAGGGATATCCCGTAACCTTTGCCATTATGTTTATAGCGGCGCTGTTGACAGGCTCCCTTGCCGTGAAACTCAAGAGTCAGGCAAAACAGTCGGCACAGGCCGCATTCCGTACCAAGGTGCTGTTCGATACCAATCAGCTTCTGCAAAAAGCCCGCTCCGACGATGAGATCATGACCGTCACGGCAAATCAGCTTATCAAGTTATTAGGCAGGGACGTGGCGGTATATCCCATAAACGGCGGCAGCCTGGATAACCCGCTCATCTTTTCCATCGCTGAAAAAAGCGATGAGCTTGTGTCGGAAAATGAAAAGGCGGTGGCGGCATGGGTACTGAAAAACAATAAGCACGCCGGCGCTACAACGAATACTCTTGGAAGCGCAAAATGCCTGTATCTCTCCATTCGCATCAACGATACAGTGTACGGCGTTGTAGGCATCCATATTAACGGCATTCCACTTGACTCCTTTGAGAAAAGCGTTTTGCTGTCCATTCTCGGCGAGTGTGCTTTGGCGCTTGAGAACAGCCGCAACATACGTGAAAAGGAACAGGCGGCGGTGCTGGCCAAAAACGAGCAGCTGCGGGCCAACCTTCTGCGGGCGATTTCCCACGATCTGCGAACGCCGCTGACCTCTATATCCGGCAATGCCAGCAATCTTCTTTCAAACGGCGCAGGCTTTGACGCGGAAACGAAGGCGCAAATTTATACGGACATTTATGACGATTCCATGTGGCTTATCAATCTTGTGGAAAACCTCCTGTCCGTTACCCGTATTGAGGAAGGCAGGATGAATCTGAAGCTCTCCGCCGAGCTGATGGAGGAGGTCATTGCTGAAGCGCTCAAGCATATCAATCGCAAGAGCGTAGAGCATCATATTACGGTGCAAAGCAGTAATGATTTCATTTTAGCCAAGATGGACGCCAAGCTTATCGTGCAAGTGATTATTAATATTGTTGACAATGCGATCAAGTACACGCCCGCTGGGTCGAACATCTTGATTGCCACCAAAAAGGAGAACGGCTTTGTAACCGTTTCCATCTTAGACGATGGCCCAGGCATTGCTGATGACATAAAGTCCCGCGTTTTCGATATGTTCTTTAGCGGGGCAAGCAAGGTGGCGGACAGCCGCCGCAGTTTAGGACTCGGTCTTTCCCTGTGTAAGTCCATCATCGTTGCTCACGGAGGAGAAATAACGGTGGAGGATAACAACCCGCGGGGAACGATCTTTACATTTACATTACCGGCTGGGGAGGTAGAAATTCATGAATAAACCTAATATCTTGGTCGTGGAGGATGATGCTCCTGTCCGCAATCTCATTACCACGACGCTGAAAGCACACGATTACAAATATATAACGGCTAAAAACGGAGCGTCCGCTATTTTGGAAGCGTCCTCCCATAATCCTGATATCGTGCTGTTGGATTTGGGGCTGCCCGATATGGACGGCGTGGAGATCATTAAGAAAATCCGGACATGGTCAAATATGCCCATCATTGTTATCAGCGCAAGAAGCGAGGATACCGATAAGATCGAAGCCCTTGACGCAGGTGCGGACGATTATCTGACAAAGCCGTTCTCGGTTGAAGAACTGCTTGCCCGTTTGCGCGTTACACAACGCAGGCTTGCAAGTGCGAAGGGCGAATCTTCCGGTATATCCGTATTTCAAAACGGGAAGCTGCGTGTGGACTATGCCGCAGGCTGCGCTTATATGAACGATGAGGAGCTGCACCTAACGCCTATTGAGTATAAGCTGCTCAGTCTGCTCTCGCACAACGTGGGCAAAGTGCTTACCCACACCTTTATTACTCGGAAGATATGGGGCAGCAGTTGGGATAACGATATCGCGTCCCTGCGCGTGTTTATGGCTACGCTCCGTAAGAAGCTTGAATCCGCGCCGGATTCGCCGCAGTTTATTCAAACCCACATCGGCGTTGGCTATCGAATGGTGAAGGTGGAGTAACCTTTCACAGGACAGAATTGGGCCATTTCACGCCCTGTTTTGCCGCGAAGGTAGTTTAAAATGGAAACGGAATGAATCCTTTGTTTAGACGGGCTTGGGAGAGGCAAAAATCTGCAATGAACTGTGCGTACGGGCATAAAGCGAAGAAAAGACGGGCATGAAACATAAATCACCGCCTTGATTAAAGAACCCGACAGATCAAATGCCATTCTGGCGAAGCGGCAGGGCTTTTGATATGAACGCCATTCAAGCGGCGCTTGGCGAAGTTGTCGAATTCTACGGCGCGAAAATGGATCAAAGCATCATTGAAAAGTTTATTTTCCGCATCACGCCGATTAATAACGGCTGTTATCGCTGGGATTTGAACTTTGCACCCGGCAAAAAGCAGCCGATTATCGGCTGACCCGCGGCCGCAAGGGAAATCAAGCTTAGACATAATAGAGTACGGTGAGAATGACGGGCATCCTCACCGTACATACGATAAGTCTATTCAGTTTTCAGCAGGCGGGACGATAGCCTACCTTTGCTTAATAGCTGCCTGCGCGGCCGCAAGCCTTGCAATCGGCACGCGGAACGGGGAACAGCTTACATAATCAAGGCCAAGGTTATGACAAAACTCAACGCTCGACGGATCGCCGCCATGTTCTCCGCAAATTCCCAGCTTGATGTTTGGCCTCGTCTTTCTTCCAAACTCTACAGCTATCTTCATAAGCTTTCCAACGCCGTCCTGGTCAAGGCGGGCGAACGGATCGCTTTCAAAAATCTTTTTGCTGTAATAGTCGCTCAGGAACTTGGCGGCGTCGTCGCGACTGAATCCAAACGTCATTTGTGAGAGGTCGTTAGTGCCAAATGAGAAGAATTCCGCATACGTAGCTACCTCGTCAGCTGTAAGAGCGGCACGGGGGATCTCAATCATCGTTCCGACCATATACGGAATTTCTACACCGCGCTCCTGCATTACCTTCTTAGCGGTTTCGTCGATGTATCCTTTTACGTATTTAAGCTCTTTCGCGTCGCCTACCAATGGAACCATTATCTCCGGTACAACGTTAAGCCCTGCCTCCTGATTGACCTCAATAGCAGCCTCAATAATCGCACGCGTCTGCATTTCAGCGATCTCCGGATATGTGATGGCAAGCCTGCAGCCGCGATGTCCCATCATCGGGTTAAATTCATGAAGGTTTTCAACCGTCGCTGTAAGCTGCTCGAACGTAAGTCCCATCTCAGACGCAAGGGCCCGTATGTCCTCCTCCTTCTGAGGTAAGAACTCGTGGAGAGGAGGGTCGAGCAGCCTAATTGTAACGGGGCGTTCTCCCATTGCAAGATATATGCCCTTAAAGTCGCTCCTCTGCATTGGCAGCAGTTTATCAAGCGCGCGTTTACGCGACTCGACGTCTGAGGCCACTATCATCTCGCGCACAGCGGGAATCCTATGCTCTTCAAAGAACATATGCTCAGTGCGGCAAAGACCGATACCCTCAGCGCCAAACTGTACCGCGACAGCGGAGTCCTTTGGATTATCCGCGTTGGTACGCACCTTCAGCCTGCGTATCGAGTCAGCCCATTCCATAATCGTTCCGAAATTGCCTGAAAGCTCGGCGTCGATGGTCGGAATCTTCTCACCATATACGTTTCCGGTTGAGCCGTCCAGCGAAATCCAGTCACCTTCCTTAAGTACGGTGCCATCAAGCGCTGTAACCGTCTTTGCTTCCTCGTTTATCGCTATTTCAGAGCAGCCCGCAACGCAGCATGTACCCATCCCGCGAGCGACTACCGCGGCGTGGGACGTCATCCCTCCGCGCGCCGTTAGTATTCCCTGGGCTATATTCATGCCCTCTATGTCCTCTGGACTGGTTTCGAGCCTGACAAGTATTACCTGCTCTCCCTTGCTTCCCGCCTCAGCTGCCTCTTCGGCTGTAAAGTATATGCGTCCGCAGGCCGCGCCTGGTGATGCCGGCAGACCCTTTGCTATTGCTTTAGCATTTTTCAGCGCATCAAGGTCAAAGGTTGGATGGAGAAGCGAGTCAAGGTTTTTGGGTTCAATTTTGAGAAGCGCCTCTTCTTTTGTCAGCATACCCTCGTTGACGAGATCAACGGCTATCTGCAGCGCGGCCGCGGCCGTGCGCTTTCCGTTTCTAGTCTGGAGCATGAAAAGCTTGCCGCGCTCTATGGTAAACTCCAGATCCTGCATGTCGCGATAATGCTTTTCAAGAATGTTTGCTATCTCGACGAACCGGTTATAGACGTCGGGCATAGCGTTTGCCAGCTCATCTATATGGGCGGGCGTGCGGATTCCCGCAACTACATCCTCGCCCTGCGCGTTCATAAGGTATTCGCCGTATAGCTTCTTCTCTCCTGTGGAAGGGTTGCGGGTAAACGCTACGCCTGTTCCGCAATCGTTGCCCATATTGCCAAACACCATGGTCTGCACGTTTACCGCCGTACCCCATGACGATGGGATATCGTTCAGCCGGCGATATGTAATGGCACGGGGGTTGTTCCAGCTTCTGAATACGGCTTTTACAGCCTCTAAAAGCTGCGCCTTGGGATCCTGAGGGAACTCCTCTCCCTTTTCCTTCAGATACAGCGCTTTATAAAGCGATACTATTTCTTTCAGATTATCCGCGGTAAGATCCGTGTCAAGTATGCAGTTGTTCTTGTGCTTTTGGCTGTCCAGAATATCATCGAATTTTTTCTTTTCAATGCCCATAACAACATCGGAAAACATCTGGATGAATCTGCGGTAGCTGTCAAACGCAAACCGCTCGTTTCCGGTTAATCTTGCCAATCCTACAATCGTCTCGTCGTTGAGACCAAGATTAAGTATAGTATCCATCATGCCCGGCATGGATGCCCTGGCTCCTGAACGGACTGATACCAAAAACGGGTTCTCGGCATCGCCAAAGCGCTTACCTGCGGCCGCTTCCGTCTTTTCAAGCGCATCAAATATCTGGTCAATTATTTCAGGAGCAACTGTCTCGCCATCGTCGTAATACTTTATGCAGGCTTCCGTAGTTACGGTGAATCCGTAGGGAACCGGCAGACCCAGGGACGTCATCTCCGCCAAGTTAGCGCCTTTTCCTCCCAGAAGGTTGCGCATGCTTGCATTTCCTTCGTTGAATAGGTAAACATACTTTGTTACCATTAAAGCTACCTCCATGCTTTTCTTGAGTTTAAGCCATTTTATTTGACTAACAAGTAATTATATATCGACATGCTCCAATAATCAATCCAGATTTATTACTTTTAGGAAAACTTTTGGTAAAATGTTTTACAAGCATTTCTTTCGCGACTTAATTTTATTATGTTTTTTTATGAGGATAGCATGGGACGGCGCAAGATATATTACGCCGCCCCGTCTTTATGCGCAAATATTTTGGACTGTGCTAAACCTATCTATTATTCGGGCGTCGCTACGATAAAGAGCATATCGTTCAGCTCTTCTTCCTCAAAGAAATCATACATAGTAAAATTATAGAGGAATCTTTCCGCTCCGTACACCCCATAACCATCCTGATTGTGGTCTGTAGTATCATATGGATCCGCCACTATTATAACGTCGTCCTGTGTCGTCTCGGTTCCCATCGTATCGTATCCAATAATGACCTGCCAGTGTCCGCCCCAATCGTTCCAAGCTACCATTATGGGCTTGTTAGCCTTTAATGAGCTGATTATGTAATCAAACGTAAACACTTCGTAGACATTATCAGCGCAGTCAAAGGTGCTGTAAGTTTCAAATCCGCCGGCCTTATCAAATATGTCAAGAGCCTGCCTAAGGGAGGTGCCCTCAGCCGCAAGGCCGTTTGAACGGTACGACGACAAGGATTCCTCCGTTTCGTCTCCAAGTTTGCCATAGTGCTGCATCACCATGAGCGCCGCCACGACCCCGCACGACCATTCGCTGGTCTGCTGCATGGTTTTAAACTTAGGAATTATTGTAAGCGTGTCCGTGGACTTCATGTTGTAAAAGTCCAGGCGCGAAAAGTAGGGTGAATCCTTGTGGTCACCCTCACGCTCCACATGGTCCGCACCATCCTCCTGTGACAGATCAACCGAATAGGGTATCTTCATTTCGTCGGTATAATTCCCATGGGTTTCTGAACCCTTGCCAGAGACCTCGCCGCCATTGCATCCCGCCGACATAACGAGAAAAAGTGAGACGAGTAAAAATACAATTAAATTCTTGAACGCTTTCATTATTTAAAATCCCCGCTTTCTTAAAATTAATTGTACTTGTAATTTAACAAACCCGCTTTTTGTATTATTTATTATCGAATCAGATACTGACTCTCATTTTATTTATCCAACGATCGGTACAATTTGAGTCTATATAGTAGCCGAACTGGGTAGAACCCCCGCCCATATGTACTTTTACTACTCTCATGTTGTTTTACAAGTACGGTGGGTATTTCCCACATCTTTATGCATTCATGCATACCTATAAATTTCAGGACCTATCTTTGGTCCACAACAAGAGACTTTAGAGAAACAGCGCCGAGCTGCGCTATATATCTCAAACCCGATGAAGTATAAGCACATTCCCTCCCCTCTTTGCGCACAACCTCTAAATTATAGCAGAAAACAGGTTTATTTCAATACTTTTTTGCAACTTTATGTAGCAAACATGGAATAAAAATGGCATATAAGTGAAGTAACGTTTAAAATACTTGGTACAGCTGCCGACGGTTTGATGCTTGAGGACTTTCGCTTAGCGCTTGCTGTACAAGCACTAGGCGAGTTTAACTCACAAAAGCCAGTCTTATATTGCAAGCAGCTATCAGGCCGTATTTTGCTCCCGAGGGATCAAAAGGCCGGCGTACACTCAGCCGGCTTTTGATGGATTATAAAGTTAGGGTGATGTTCCCAAGCCTATACCATTCCCTCAGCATTTTTTGGAGTTCTTAGAACCTTTTTTGCAAAAAAGGTTCTAAGCCGCCGGAGGCACAGCCGTTTTGTGAACCGCCTATGGCGGTAATAGGTTCTAAGCCGCCGGAGGCAAAACCCGCAAAGAACGACAACCTCACGATTCAAATCCGGATCTAACGTGCCGTCAGATCCGGATTTAAAGTCAAGGGCTGCGGTCCTTGACAATTCCAGGGTTTTTACAGCCTGTTTAAAGGTACGCTATTTTATGCGCTTGCATTCAAGATAATAGCGCTTTTCGTTTGCCTCACCCATTGAAAACGTCTTCCTTGGAAGCGCACCGTCAAATACAACGGTTCTAAACAGCGCGCTCTTATGCATGGGCGGCAGCGTAAAGCCCATGTTGCCAGGCCGCATGCCAAGGTCATACACTACGTCCTCTCCATGGATATAGTCTATGGCTATTCCCTTTTCCTTTATCATGTCGTCAAGCGCGTTTTGAAGGGTTCCCACTTCAAGCTGCGCGGAAGGGCATCCCACTGAGAAGAAGCCATAGCCGCCCTCGGCGCAAAACGCAAGCAGATGCCTGCCTTCCCCTGCCGCATTCTCCATTAAGCGATCTCTTTCCTCTCTTGAAGCGTACCAGTGCTTTTCACAACTGCCGTTATCCCTGGCCATCCTGTCCGATAGCCAGTTTGCGGCAGCATCAACGCTCATGTTAATATCAAATATAACCCTGTGGATCGGCTCAAATATTATTCCGTCGTCATGCACGTTTTCAATTTCAACAAGCGCATACCGCGCGGGATGCGTTTCAACCTCTTCGGGGTCAAGGCCGGCCTTCACCTTTTCCCAGCCTGCCTTTGCGGTGGCGAATGAGTGGTTGCCATCGCCCATGGCGAATAACATGGACGGCTGGTTTTCACCATATGCTTCTTTGAATTTTTCAGGGTCTGCCAGCGCTTCCAGCGCGCCAATTATTTTGCAAATAGCAGCCTCGTCATTTATAAACCATCCCTCGATATGGCCACCGCCCTGCATCAGTTCAAAATCGTAAGCCTTTCTCAGTTCGTCCGCCTTATCAATCAGCGGCTCAATCACCGTCTTTTCGGGATCGTCTATTAGCACTATTATATGGGGCATCTCAAGCGGAGCGTTTTCCCTGATACGCAGCCTGGGCGGAATCCGCTCAACTATCGTCCCCTCAGTGGCCCTTATAAGGGTAGTCGAACCCTTTTTGTAATCATAACATTCAAGATCCAGCGCCACCACCAAACCAGAACGCCTGTTTCCCGCAACGCTGCGCCTTAAAAGCATGAATCCCTTCCCTATGCTTTCCAATACGCCATTTTTAACATACTCGTCCATGCGGGCGTTTATCCTGGCAATACGGTCAGCCTCATCCGGCTTGTCCAAATACATTTCCGGGAGCATCAGCCTCAGGGTTGAAGGAGCGTCGCCAACTATACGCTCGGTTTCCTCCCAATATTCGGGCTGGGAAGTATACTGATCGCACGCTACGACAGCCCACTTTGAAAGATCGACGTTCCCGTTGGGCATAAGCAGCTCGGGAACAAAGACGCCTACAGAATTTTCGTATCTTTTCATGTCAACCTCCGTTCAGGTGGTATTTTTCACGTATAGTTTACATTAAAAGGCTATTCGGGTCAATGCGGGTTAAATTTAAAAAAGTGTATTTCATTGGTTATATTATCCCCATCCGTCCTTTTTGGGCTTAAAGCGTCATATACATTTTAGACAGAATGGAGGATTTGATCATGACACCCATACCTCTAATTGTAATACACACCGACGTTAACGCTATGATTGAAGTTAACGGCCAGCGTATAGGAGAGTGCGTAAAAGGGGGACATATAGCTATTCCCGTCTCTGATACGGGAAACTGCTATATACTCGCCCTCCCCCTGTCGGATGACGGCGGAAGCCGCAGGTATCCGATAATGCGGAAGATCAGCTTTGAAGACGGACGCATGGTGCAACCCTCGCCTGGAGATATCCGCGTATGCAAGTGGCATGATGATGTATACGAGATTGAGCTTAATCTAGGAAGCCTGCCCGCCGAGGTTCCAGCCCTTCCATATACGATTGAAAGGGTCATATTGCCATGGCGGGGCGCACGCGATACGTATGTTATGACGCTATACTATGAAAACGGCCTTCGTCTCATGCTTGAGGAGGGCGATATCGTGCGGTGCGGCTTCGCCTTAGGCGACGGTCATGGCGGCAATATCTCGTTTTTGGATGTAGGCAATGCCAGGCTTGTGACAGTACATGCATCCCTTAACGACAGAGAGCGGCTTTTGGTATTGAACCAGGGAACAACTCCAATCCTTGATATATCGGGCGATAAGGCATCCATTGAGGATTCGCGTCCTCAGATCATAAACGCTCTTAATACCGCTGTGGGTCATGAAACTAGGACTCGTTACGAATTCAATAGGGACCGGTTTATTGAATTGCCGGCTGAGCGGGGCTTTTTTACCCATGATTATGTGCGTCCAGCCGACAGGCGCGGGATCGCCATAGCCTTCTGCGAGGCGGCTCAACAGGATTTCATGGAGGAGACGTTTAGCTATCTTACGGAGGATCTCAGATCATCCCTTACATTTGATCAGATTAAGGACTTTGTAGGCAATTATATTGTCAGGCAATCTCCGGTTGTTGAGATTGGCAGAACCATTCTAGGTCTTATGAATCAAGAAAACGGTCAGCTGGAATGCGCTAGCCTCCTCGAATTCGAGTTCGAGGACGGTCTTATATCCGATATACAGGAATGTGAATGGTAGGCGGCGGAATAAAAAACGGACTCATAAAACGGTATCGCCAACATATTGAATCAGTGTAGCTGCCATACAGGGTGCAAAAGGACCGTACAACGAAAATAATACGCGGTCCTTTTCTTGGTCTTTTAAATCAAAGCCTGATAATATGTTAGTAAAGAGATTTTGTACACAAGGAGGATAAAATATGGGAATCACGGCGGCGTCCCCTTATGCGCCGCAATGTCCTTGCGCAATAGGACTGTTGCAAGTTTCTGACAGAAAAAAACGGCGGCTATGAAAATCAAAGCCGCCGAAAAAGGTACGGCGCGTGAAAAATGTCTGCTTTACTACGGCTTTTCTCTTTTGCCGCTGGGCAGATGCTTTACATCCCAAGCGATATTCCCTTACGTTCCTTCTGTCTCGGTATTATCTTATATTTAAATTTCCCCCTTTGGTAATTTTATGACAACATCTGCCTGTTTTGCCAAATCGCTGGAGTGAGTAACGGCCGTCACACATTTGTTGGACTTATGGGCGAAAAGGTTTAATTTTACAGGGGGAAATTGAGCAGCGTAGCGGCCTTTGCAAATAAACATTTACGTAGGGCTTTTACCAAGGGGGTGCAACTAAATCAGCCCTATAAACTGAATTTGTATTTTTATTTTTTGATTATTCTCTTTAAGTAGGCAACGTCTAACAAATTAACTGTTGCAAATTTCCCTTTATAAAACACACCCCAGTTATTAAAAACGCAAGGCAACTCTTTTGCCTTTTGCAAAGTATCAACTTCAATTAAAGATGCGGGGACATCATTTGCTTCGCAATACCGTTTTATCATCTCAATGGTTTGATAGACATAGGGGCATTGCATATCATAATAAATTGTTAGCTCTTTGCTTTCAATTTCTTGCTTTTTAACATTTTGAGCGAACTTTGGCGTTGTTCCGTCAAAAGAAAGTGCAAGCAGCTCATATCCATTATTGGTGGTATCAACGACTTTAAAACCGAACTTCCTGGCAAACGATTGGTCAGAAAGCCACGCCTTTTGCTTTTTAGCTCCAAGCATACATACGCCCGACTTCCCTTTTTCTTTAGCTTCTTCCAAACAATATTCCATTAACGATTTTCCATATCCTTTTCCTTTATAACTACCCAAACTCCATAAGCAATATATATAATAATAGTTATCGCCAATGATAGGAACCCACGCTGTTTCAAGAGGAGCATATTCAATAAAAACCGTAGCCCTTGCATTTAACTTTCTAAAGACATGCCCCTCTTTTAGCCGTTCAGAAAGCCATTGCCGCTTTGCTTCTATACCTTGATGTTCCTTTTTACTGCGTATGATACAGCATAAATGCTCATTCACAAGGTTTTGCGTTGTTAAGTTCACAAAATCAGTACACATATTTTATTTCCCTCACATATAAATTCAAGTTTGTTGTGCTTCGTTTTCTCCGCATTCGGCCTTTACCAATATGGTGTGTTTCGGACATCCCAATAAGCTGGAAGTTTATCACCCTCTATGGATGTACATTCTTGTCATATTAGGTTCTCCATCTCCCTGTACCATACAAAAAAATTCCCATCCATAACGTTCATAAAATGAATTGTGCTCTGTTGTCAGATATAAAGTGTCAATACCCTTCTCTTTCATATCGGCACACACATAATTCAATAAAGCGCCAGCTACTCCATTGCAACGCTTACCTTCCTCTACATAAACCGCGCATACATTCGGAGAAAGATCTTTTCTATTATGAAAGTCGTTTTCGATAACCCCCAATCCTCCAATAATTTTTTTGTTCTCCATAGCCACATACCATTGGGGAACCCCAGTCCTTTTTGTCAAGCAATCCTCCATGCTTTCTGTATATGCCTCTAGTGGAATACCCCATTTTTCATGAAACCACTGTGCGGCTTGTTCCTTTAACTCCGACTTATCTATTAACCGTATTATTTCATAATCCATTTAAGTAATTACCTCCAGCAATTTCGATTGTTGAGCCGCCTTATCCAGTAAAGGCGCCTTTTGCAGCGTATCTTTATACGAAACATTCAATATGCATCGTATAAAGGCTTTCAGCTTCTTCTTTTTCTTCTTTGCCTGATGCCGCGTCCGAAACGCTTAATAATAGATAGAACGGGGCATAAATTCAAACGCCATTTGTTTAGGGCTGCCCTTGCGCCAAGTCCCTTGTTTCATCATTTCACTAAACAACTCCTCTATAAAATTGACTGGTCCGCTGGCTAAAACCTTTTGATATAGTTCTGTCATATCAGGACTTCTGTACTGTTTCAAAGTCAGAATTTTACGAAAATTGCAGGCAATTTCATCCTCCGCCCAGTAATAGAACTGAGACTTCATGTACGCCTTAACGCTTTCCACACAAGCATTTCTGAAGGAATCCTTTTCTGGAACACCCGCCCTTTTTGAACGCTCAATATCTAATTAACATACACGCTCAAAAATGCTATCAAAGATATCGCGCTTGTTTTTATAATGCTTATATAGCTCGCCTTTTGTCATCCCCACTTCTCCGGCAATTTTGCTAACGGAAATAGCCTCATAACCGTCTTGCGCAAACAAACGGAGCGCTGTCATCAAAATATTTTCCTTTGTATCAGCCATTCTCTAATACCCCCACAAAGTAAACGCCCGTTTACTTTGCTCTATAATAGTGAACGGGCGGTTACTTGTCAAGCGGCTTCACAGAAGGAATATAATCAATGAAATGATACTAAAACATAAAATTGCTCTTCGTCCTCATATTGTAAGGAGCTCTATTCAGATGGCTATTGGAAGTAAAACATGATGGCTGCCTAACCGTTTTTCGTGATGAAGGATGCAGATAATCATGATGGAGACCGCCATCGCGCGGCGGTAAGGAGATGGTGTGTGAATGCTCATCTTGGCATTGCTGAGCAACCTGTAAAATGGAAAAACGGCATAGCCAAAGCCAAGCCGTTTTCCGAAAACAACACCATGCTGTTTTATAAGTGCCTCCCAATGGCCTGCTCTTTTTTAGAACATATTAATATTATTTCCCGCCTGTAAACAGTCCTTTAAAGAAGTCTCCAACGTTTGTGAAAAACTCCAGCACCGAGTTCCAAACGCCGGCAAACCAATCCGACACACTTGACGCCTTATCTATAGTGTCAAGCCATCCGAGAAGCCTGCTCTGCAGATTGTCCACATCCAGGTTTTGGAAGGTACGGCATAGCTGCAACAACTGTTCAACCTGGTCGTCGGTAAGCTCTACTTTGCACTCGTCAGCTATCCTGCGAATTTCAGCACGGACCTCATCGTCCGACATGTTCTTTATGTTGTCAAGTATCTTCTTTAGTTCGTTTATAAGGCGGGTAGCTTCCTCGCTGCCTATAAAATCAGCCAGCTCCGCGGTTGTAATAAGCTCCTTGATCGCAGCCGTCTTATCATCCTCATCAAGTTTCTCGCCGCCAATGTCCTCATATGCCTTGTAAATACCCGTAAGCGCAGCAGTACCCGAAAGAGGATAGGGCGCTGAAACAATTACGTGCGCATTTGTTATTCCGGCGGTTATGAGGGCGTTTTCATACATCTCCTTGGTGACCCAGTTGATGTTATTCGTTTCGATTTCTAATCCCTTGCCCTCTTCAAGCACGGTTATATAGACGCATGAAAGGGCTACATTACCAAGATACTTTTCAGGCGCAACGCCCTCAAGGTACTCCCTCTCTTCAGCGTTCGTTACCTTAAGCTCTTTGACCGAGCCTTCCTTAACGCCAAACGTATTATAAATCTCAGCGCGCTGTTTATCGCTGAGATTAGCTCCCATTGTTATTCTCTGCTCCCCGGCTTCTGCGGCAAAAGCAGGTATAGCAACGCAAAGACTAAATATAAGCGCCATAATGGCTGCCAAAGCTTTTTTCATGCTTTTCACCCCTTATCAAATATAGAGCATAGCTCATTGTCACTATAACATATCATGCCCCGAAATAGTTTGAACATAATGTGAACTTTGAATCTGAACACAAAAGCATATGCAAAATTATCTAAATTTTATTTAACCCTTGAATTGACATCAGCATAATGTGATGCTATAATATGTAAGCGTTTGTGTCTAGGGGCATGATGTAATGGTAACATAGCGGTCTCCAAAACCGTTCTTGAGGGTTCGAGTCCTTCTGCCCCTGCCAATTCAACTCGGAACATGAGCACTTTATTAGTGAAGCGTTTGTTATAATCTGCTATAGATGATGGCAGTCCGCAGGGTATGAGCTTTGCGGGTTTTTTAGTTGTGTCTACGGGTTTAAAAGCATGAAATCGCGCAAGCAAAAATCACAGAGACCTATTTAATCGACCCTTTTAATTTGGGTCACGCATCAGCAATTACTGACATGCCGCAATACTCACATTCATAGTTGACTAATATTAATCTGTGGGATCCTGCGCGTTCCTCGCCTGTTGATCGAAATGACGCTGAACCGCAGTCGCATCTATAGAATATGCCTGGTTGGGTCGTGCAGGTGAACGCTTTATTGCTTATTACCTTAAACCCTGTGTACCAATATGAGTAGCTATGAGAGTGCAGCGGCAACGGCCCCTGACCTTGCGCGGAAGCTATTGGCATAAATATGGAAACAACAAATGATATTGCCATTAATAGTGATATTTTATGTTTTTTCATAATTAGTTCCTTATATATTTTGATCTATAGGTTAATTCGGTTTAATTTCCCAAAGGTATCACCTCATTTTAAGCTTTATTTATATATCCCGTTTTATAACAAAAGGTAAAAAAGCTCTTTTTAATTATATAATACATATTTTAAGTTTTATGCTATGTATCGCACTTTTGGTTGTGGTTTGCGTTCCAGTTATGGCATACGGTGAGCCTATGGATCCTGGCCATATATACAGATTTGACAGGGGAGTATATGAGTATGAATAATATACGGATATCAACCGCTACGGAAATTAATATATGGTAGAAACCTGTATTGTCCCGGGATGCCCTTTTTATTCAGAAGACTCTCGTTCCCTCAGAACTTAGCAGGACCAGCAACAGGGGGGCGGCGCCCCCCTGTATCCGTTTGCAGGGTTCATAACATCATTAAATAGCGTGGGAACATAGTTGGGGCTTAGCTTTTTAGCCGCATTGATGTGGCGCATGCAGTAATTTATATCTATATAACTATTATCCAGATGGATAGATAGGCCTTTTGATACTTTAAAACTAAAAAGTCTGATATAATGCCCATATAACAACCGATAAAGCGACTATAGAAATCCTCCATCATTGATATTGTCGACTTACTTTTGATTTATCGCTCCTGCAAAACTCGGTCATCACATCCCAATAACGCTTAGGCATATGCGACATTCGGCATTTAGGATTATACCTGCCTTCAATAGCAATGGCGTCATAGTATTCACACCATAAATCCCTATACATCTGCTCTTCCTCATCGGGATTCTCCAGCACAAAGGAATCTACTGGAACAATCGCCGACCGGCCTGGACGGGAAACCAGCGCCATGCCATGCGTGGCATCGTATATCAAAAAGGCCTCCTCAGGGTACCTGTCTATAAAATGCGGCGCAATTATGGGAAGCACCTGGTTAAGCGGCTTTATAACGCTTACCAGCACTTGGCCTGATACGGAAAACCGGATGAATTGCTTATATCTATGGCTTTCGTTCAGCAGATGCCGCTCGGCCTTCTGAAGGGCCGACACGGCGTCATCTGTCAGATGGCTCATAACATCCTTTCCCATGGCAAACCCTAATTGCAGGAACCTCAGCGTGTAAAGCTCCTTTTGCTCCATAAAGGTCAAAAACACGTTTTCAAACAGCATCAGCGCGTCGTGGGATATCTTGCGTGGAATGGCTCTTCGTACCCGGGCCGCCTTCGTTAAATCGGTTTGAATAAAGCGGGTTGTTCCAAGCGTTAACTGACGTTCGCCGCACTGCGTTATATCCAGCGGCGTTTCCTTTTTTTGATAGCTTTCAAATACGCAGCAAAGCAAGCCCTCTATCGTACCGTCATATTCATATGCTGTGAAGCCCCGCTCAAACATTCGTAGACCTCCCCTCCGCCAATGAGCGACTGTGAAAAAAGGCTTAGCTGCTGATAGCTGCCCTGCATCTGTTTACGCATGTAATCCATGCCCTGCTGCGAGATCAGGCTGCGTAGAATCGCATCCTGCGTAATGCGCAAGCCATCATTGATTTTGCCGTTAACCGTAATAAAATACTGCGCCCGCTTTAACACTACGCCTATCTTTTTCAGACCATCGTAGCTGATGGGGCCTACCCTCCTTGCCTCCAGAATGCGTTTTGCGCTTGTCACGCCTATTCCAGGTACGCGCAGCAGCTCTTCGTACTGTGCTTTGCCTACCTCAACAGGGAAGCGCTCCATGTGGCTCAGCGCCCAGCTGGCCTTCGGGTCAACCAACGGATTGAAGCTCTGATGGGCCTCGTCAAGAAGCTCGTCCGCCTCAAATCCATAAAACCGCAAAAGCCAGTCCGCCTGATACAACCTATGCTCCCTCAGCAAAGGCGGCGGCGTGCCGACGGCCGGCAGCAGGGGGTTGGATGAAACTGGCATATATGCCGAGAAAAACACGCGTTTCAGCCTATATTTTTTATAAAGCGCGCTGCTGAGCTTCAAAATCTGAAAATCCGTATCCGCCGTCGCTCCGATAATCATCTGTGTGCTCTGGCCGGCCGGCACGAATTGGGGCGTATGACGATATCGCGTCAAATCGCGCCTGTTTTCCTTTAGTTTGTCAGTGATAAACTCCATCGGCTTCAGTATTGAGGTCTTGGATTTATCCGGAGCAAGCAGGCCAAGGCTTTTCTGGCTTGGAAGTTCGATGTTTACGCTCATGCGGTCAACCAACATGCCAAGCTTGGTGAGCAGGTAGTCGTCCGCTCCTGGGATAGCCTTTGCGTGGATATAGCCGCAAAAGTTATATTCTTTTCTCAGTATTTCAACCGTTTTTATGAGCTGCTCGCAGGTATAATCGGGACTTTTAATCACGCCTGAACTTAAAAAAAGCCCTTCGATATAGTTCCGCTTATAAAAATTGATGGTAAGGTCAGCCAACTCACGCGGAGTAAACGCAGCGCGCGCCAAATCATTGCTCCTTCTGTTGATACAGTAGGCGCAATCGTAAATGCACACATTGGTCTGGAGGACTTTCAGCAGGGAAACACAGCGTCCGTCGGCCGAAAATGTATGGCAGATTCCGCAGCCTACGGCATTGCCCATTCCTCTCTTGCCATTTTTACGGTCCACGCCGCTTGACGTACAGGCTACGTCATATTTAGCGCTGTCCGTAAGTACTTTTAGTTTATCGAATACATCCAATCGGTCTCCCCCCTTAATATGGTTAGTATATACTAGAACAAACGTTTTAGTCAATGGTTTTTAACCAAATATTCAGATGTTAAACGATATAAAGTAAGATTGAGTCAATGCTTGTTTTTCATATGCCGCGATAATATAATATGGGAGTATTAATCCTATGGGAGAGCGGTTGTATGCAAAGAATCATGGTAATCGGCTGCTGTGGCTGCGGCAAGACTACCCTTTCCAGAAAGCTGGCCTTAAAATTAAACCTCCCTCTCGTTCATCTTGACGTGCTTAATTGGAGGGATAACTGGAATCAGGTATCGCATGCGGAGTTTGATCGTCTTTTATTAGACGAGGTAAAGAGGAATAAATGGGTAATAGACGGCAATTACAACCGCACCATACCCATGAGACTTAAATATTGTGATACGATTATATACATGGATTATCCCCGATTGGTCTGCTTGTTCAGGGCTATTAAACGTATACTTAAGGGCTATGGGAAAAGCCGTTCAGATATGGGAGGGAACTGCCCTGAAAGGTTCGATATGGATTTTTTAAAGTTCATATGGAATTTCAATAAAAACAATAGAAGAAAATATTTACTGATGCTTGATGAAGCAGCCGACAAAAAGAAGGTAATAATACTTCGCAGCAGTAAGGACTGTTTAAGGTTTCTTCAAAAATTATAATCCAGTACAATGGGTTGATCTTTGATGGATAGAACGATGAAAATGAAAAATACTCGGTTGATCGAAACGGAGAGGCTGATTTTAAGAAAATTTACTGATAGTGATGTGCTCGACATATTTTTTATTTATGGCAATAGAGAAGTAAACAAATTCCTTCCATGGTTTCCTCTAAATACCCTGGAGGAAGCCAGGGCATATTTATACAGCGAGATTTTCACTGAGTATGAAAAGGATATCGCCTACCGCTATGCCATCGAGTATAAACCGACGGGTCGAGTAATCGGATATGTTTCCGTTTGCGGCATTGATGAACGCTCCGCAAGCGGCGATCTCGGGTATGGTTTGCTCAAGGAATTTTGGAATAAAGGCATTATGTCGGAGGCCGCAGGCGCGGTGCTGGCTGAACTAGCTGAGAACGGATTTAAGTTCGTTACCGCTACACATGATGAGAATAATCTGGGAAGCGGAAGGGTAATGGAGAAGATAGGCATGGTTTACCAGCATTCCTATATTGAACAATGGCAGCCTAAGGATATCCCCGTTACCTTTAGATTGTACCGCAAGGATTTCAATTAAATGCTAAATACAGCATGATTCCTTTAAGCCTTAATAATGCTTAAACTAATATTGGAATAATCAAGGTTGCAAATCGGCTTGCCGCCTTATATCCTTATATAAAAGGAAATGGAAGCGGAGGATCCGGCCAACCGCTTCTCCTTGACATACATGATGGAACCCTCTATAAGGCACACTTTGTAAATACCCCTTGATGGCGCGGATAATCCAAAGTACCGGAAGCGGAGTCGGCGCCTCCTGTTCTTCGGACTTTATCCAGAGGGGGAAACCCGCTAACGAGTTCCAAAGTTTTTTCTTCATAAGACCGCAGCCGCTATCGCCGCAGCCCCGATTATTGCCGCACACTGTCCCGCCGCCGCATACCATACGCTCTCTGGCGATTCCTCCATAGCAAATGTGTCGGCAAGGTTTATTGCGCTTATATACTCGTCCCTGCCTTCCTCTCCCAACAGCGCGCCGGTTTGATTGCTTTGCGCAGGCAAATCGCTGAACATTCGGAAATTATAACGCCGTATAGATCGTAAGGCTTTGCCTTGCGTCCGCCATAAGCGTATACCGGCTTCCGGCTCCGCTTTCCTTTACGCGCTCAAGCACCTCCGGAGCGTATTTCGGTGCTTGGTCGTTGCTTCGCATGGGCATGAACTCAGCGTCGTTTAAAAAGGCAATGGTGGTGAACGCTCCCTCGGCCTCCCTCATGCTCTGCCGCGCGTTCGCCCACAGTCCCGCGCTTAGGCACAAGAACGCGCAGCTAAACATGAGCAGCACGAACGATATCAAAAAGGCCGGCCTTCTCATCAGCTGCTTTATGCTGTTTTTCACCTGACGCTACCTACAGTTGTCATTTACTTCATTGAACGCGCATGGGGCGTGGGTTCATTATCTATTGCCTGCATCTATAATCAATTTAGCTCGTATTGTATTGATGAAGGCACCGTGCAGGGCGGGCCGGCGCAGGGTACGATGTAATTCGTTCTATAACGGCAAATTATACAGATTTGATAGAACGTATGAGTTCTGGTGCCAGCGTTGTGTCCGCCGTCTCTCGCAGGCTCGTTAATGTGATCTCTGTTTATAATATCAACATAAGCCTCTAATAGCAGACCGCACTTTTTACATAGTTGAGCCCTGTACCTGCTGTGTCTGCATCCATAATCACCACCATAACCAGTAGGGTGGTAAGTATACCATGGTAGCGTCCAATCATGCACGCATGCATGCGGAACCGTTTCTTCCCCCTGTCCGTGGGCAAGCGATCCCGCCGGCGCCGCAATGGCGGCAAGTATAACGACGGCAGCTATAGTAATCGTCAGTATCCGTTTCATTCTTTATTACCTCCTCTTGTTGTTCAATTATTGATTACGTCCCATGCACATTGCTGAAAACATTTATTTAGCACAGTTGAAGGATAAATTTTGCAAAGATTAAATAAACTAATCACTATACATACTTTACCATTTCAATGTTTTTGTTTCAACAGCACATTTTCCTGTATTTTGTCGAAATTTCGCCTGGGTAATTGGCAGGGTTTAATCAACATAAAAATGTTATATTAAAGATAAAAATTTATATCTGGAAAAATGTTTCATGGTTTCCATAAGCTCGTAATTTAAACGCGCATAAAACAAACATTCCAACAAATACTATCTGTGAATAAACCTTGCAGCACAGGAGGAAGTCATTTTGAAGGCAACAGGTATAGTTCGCAGAATAGATGAGCTGGGGAGGGTGGTCATTCCCAAGGAGATACGCCGCACGCTTAGGATTCGTGAAGGTGATCCCCTGGAGATATTCACCGACCGCGAAGGAGAAGTAATACTTAAAAAGTACTCTCCGATAGGAGAACTCGGCGACTTTGCCAAAGAGTATGTCGAGGCCCTGCATCAGGCGTTTGGGCATGTCGCTGTCATATGCGACAAGGACAACATAATCGCGGCCTCGGGAACCGGAAAGAGGGATTTGATGGATAAAGGAATCAGTTCCGAAGTCGAGTCGATTATGAAAAACAGGGAAAAGGCTACCATAAACGCTGACACGGGCAGCATAGTGAGCATTACAGCCGACGAATCGGATGGCGCTTCCTATACAGCCCAGGTGATCGTGCCAATACTTGCATCGGGCGATGCGATAGGCGCAGTAATGCTGCTGAGCCATGAGGACGGCTGCGTAATGAACCGCTCTGAACTAAAGGTCTGTGAAACCGCCTCCTATTTTATGGGCAAACAGCTGGAAGACTGATCATAATTAGAAATGCAGGCGCGTAATAGCTTACGTTCCGCAGACCGTCAAGCCCCCCAGGGATCGTCAAGGGTCGCGGCCCTTGACCTTAAATTCAGCTCTGACGGCATGCGCGTCAGAACGGATGAAAACCGTATGGTTTTCGTTCTTTGCGGGTTTTGCCGCTTGGGAGCTCAAAGGGCGAGAGGCAAAACCCGCAACCTTAAAAAGCGGCTGCGCCGCTTTTTTCACACGCTAAGGCGCGGAATGGATTACGTGCCGTTTTTGTATTTGGAGGACCGCATACCTACATAATTAATAAAGCCAAGCTTGGCTTGAAGATCACCTTTTAATTTCCGCAATCATACGCAATGGGAAACCGCGTTAATATGCAAAGATAGCTTTATCAGCGGTATTACTTTATAATTCTGCATTTTGTCCCTCTTCCTCTTAAACCTTATCTCTTTTTCAGGTGGTTTTGTGCAAGATTTATGATAAAAACGTACTTATATCCCTAGTTGACAAGGGCAGACACGCCTGGAGGGTCGGATTTTGGCCGCTTTTATGTCCCCGTCGTTTGAAGCAGCGCTGCTGATCCTGCGCTCCTCGGCCTTGAACTGGCTACAAATCGTCCCCTTGAGGTCTTCAGAGTTTTTGCTCTTACAGTCCGTGCGGGATGAGGCGCGGCCGCGCAGGCGTGGCGAACCCTACGGCAGACAACCATAACAAAGTCCGGCACGGGCCGGGTGCGCAAAAACCGTGTTTTCCCTTGTCAACCGAGGGTAACCGTATGACATATTTGCGGGTCTCCTTGACGGCTCTAAATATGGATATTGCATTGAGGCAAGTTTAACCATTCGGCCGGCTTATGGTGTATAATGCTTATGGAGGTTAATATGCAAAAGAAATCCGAAACAAATGTGCCCCCGTTTCCTTTAGAGTTTATAAAACGAATGAAGGCCATGCTTGGGAATGGTTTTGAAGACTTTATCAGTTCCTACAGCCAGCCGCCTGTACGGGGATTGAGGGTCAATACGCTGCGTATAAGTACAGCTCGGTTCCTGCCCTGCTCTCCTTTTAATATTAAACCTACAGGCCTGATTGAAGAGGGCTTCTATATGGAGGAGAGCGTCTATGGCGCCGGACGCCACCCCTATGGCCTGGCCGGACTGTATTATATGCAGGAGCCTTCCGCGATGCTCCCTATATCCAAATCAGGGATAAAGCCGGGCATGAAGGTGCTGGATATGTGCGCGTCGCCCGGGGGCAAGGCGGGCGGCGCTGCCCAGAGACTTTGTGGGGAAGGCGTTTTATTGGCAAATGAGATGGTTCCGGCCCGCGTAAATACGCTTGTAAGAAACCTTGAGCGACTTGGCGTTGCCAACGCTGCGGTTACCTGCTGTTCGCCTGAAACCATATCAAATACATTTAATCGGTATTTTGACGTAGTCTTGGTCGACGCTCCATGCTCGGGCGAGGGGATGTTTCGGAAGGATGAATCGGCAATAGCCCAGTGGTCGGTATCGCATGTTAACTCCTGCGCTAAAAGGCAGGCCCACATACTTGACCATTCGGCCGAAACGCTAAAGTACGGCGGAAGGCTTGTTTATTCAACGTGCACATTTTCATCTGAAGAAAATGAGGGGGTGATTAATTCGTTTTTAGCGCGCAACAAGGAATTTTCCATCGTATCGTCCGAAAGACTGTACCCTCATACCTTTCGCGGGGAGGGCCACTTTACCGCCGTATTAGAGAAACGCGAATTTATACCCGATGCATCGGTAAGTAAAACCGGCAGCCGCGCGGGCGGCAAAGTTCAACGTCTGTCCAAGTCTGAGCTTTCTATATTTAACGGATTCTATGAGGACACGTTTGTATCCAAACCATCCCTTGAAGCATACTCCGTTGGCGATAGCCGTGTAGTCATGTTGTCCGGCGGACTGTACGAAATATTGGGGAAAATACGATACGTTTCAATAGGTATTGACGCTGGGAGGGTTGTGAAAGACCGTTTTGAACCATCCCACTCACTATTTATGGCCGCAGGTATAGAAAAGCCAAAAAGAATTATTCCATTTGATCCAGAGAGCGAAACGCTTTCGGCATTTCTTAGGGGAGAAGAAATTCAGGTTGACACTGGCATGCGCGGTTATTGCGCTGTAGCGGTCGAGTGCGGGGGATCGTATTATATTTTGGGTTTTGGCAAAGCCGTAAGCGGGCGCCTTAAAAACCATTACCCTAAGGGACTGAGGCGCCCTTCATGATAGAATTTGTGTTCAGCGTGTCAAAAAGCGGCTGCGCCACTTTTTAAGGTTACGGGTCTCGCCGCCCTTGGGGCTATCGTGCGGCAAAACCCGCAAAGAGCGAAAACCGCACGGTTTTCATCCGGCTCCTGCGCGCATGCCGTCAGAGCCGGATGAAAAGTCAAGGGCGCGGCCCTTGACAATCCCTGGGGGATTTTTGAAAGTCTGTTTATTTTATTGCCTTGTCTGGAGGATCTTTCTATGCGGATGGTTGATCTTATTTTAAAAAAACGGTTTGGAAGGGAGCATTCCGATGACGAAATACGTTATATTGTTAATGGGTGCGTCCGCGGCGATGTAAAGGACTACCAGCTATCGGCCTGGATGATGGCCGTGTGCCTCAATGGTATGACGATGGGCGAAACAGCGGCGCTAACAATGGCCATGGCCCATTCCGGCGTAGTTGTCGACCTCTCCAGCGTACCCGGGATAAAGGTGGATAAGCATTCAACAGGGGGCGTAGGAGACACAACCACGCTTGTCGTTGCGCCCCTGGTTGCGGCATGCGGCGGAGTTGTGGCAAAGATGTCAGGACGCGGTCTTGGCCACACCGGCGGGACGCTGGATAAGCTTGAATCTATACCTGGCGTAAGCGTTGAGCGCTCAACGCGTGAAATGTGCGATATGGCCGGAAAAATCGGTCTTTGCATAGCGGGACAGACCGAAGGCCTTGTACCCGCCGACAGGATTATGTACGCGCTTAGGGATGTAACTGGAACGGTGGATAGCGTTCCGCTTATAGCTTCAAGTATTATGAGCAAAAAGATAGCGGCCGGCACGGACGCAATAGTGCTGGATGTAAAGGCGGGAAACGGAGCGTTTATGAAAACGGTTGAGGCTGCAAAGGCGCTGGCCAACGCTATGGTGGATATAGGAACCCAGCTTGGGCGCAGAACCGTGGCGGTTATCACCGATATGAACCAGCCGTTAGGCCGGGCGGTCGGCAACGGCCTTGAGGTGAAAGAAGCCGTCGAAGTGCTTACGGGCAGGATAGGCCTAGGCGACCCGCTTACACAGGTGTGCATGCTTCTCGCGTCAAAGATGCTCATTCTTGGAAACGTTGCCAAAACTGCCGATGAAGCGGCGTCAATGCTTGTAAAAGCGCTGGAAAGCGGCGCGGCGTTTTCAAAGCTTAAGGATATGGCCGCCCTGCTGGGAGGAGACACATCATATCTGGACGAACCGGATATGCTATGTAAAACCCGACTGAAGCTGGAACTTGCATCCGATATAGGCGGATTTGTAAACCAGATAGACGCGCATATGGTTGGCGTAGCCTCATCCCTGCTGGGCGCCGGCAGGGAAACAAAGGAGGATTCGATCGATCCCAGCGTGGGACTGGTGCTCAACAAGCGCTTGGGCGAACGTGTTGGCCAGGGCGAAGCATTGCTTACAATGTATGTAAACGACGATTCGCGCCTGAAGGAGGCCGTACAGCTACTGAGGGGTTCGTTTAAAATTGGTCCTGAGGCTCATAGGTCTCCTCCAATGATTTATGGTATGATAGATGAAAACGGTTATATAAGGAAAGAATTAGATTGAGCTTTAGCGGCTTAAAGGAGGCGTTATGCCAAAACTGATAGTTATAGACGGAAACAGCCTGATGTACAGGGCGTTTTATGCTTTGCCCGCCATGACGTCGCGCGGCGGAACACCAACGGGCGCTATATACGGCTTTCTCAGCATGCTTTTAAAGCTGGCCGCGGGAAATCCTGAGTATATGCTTGTCGCCTTTGATATGCACGGCCCCACGATAAGGCATGAGAGTTATGCGGAATATAAGTCGAATAGAAAGCCAATGCCCGATGAACTGAGGGAGCAGATGCCGATTATAAAAAGGATTCTAACGGATATGGGTATAGCCGTCTGTGAATGCCCTGGATATGAAGCCGACGATCTCCTTGGCACATTTGCAAGAATCGCCAACAGCGGAGGCATCGACGCGCTTTTAGTCACGGGCGACAGGGACGCCCTTCAGCTTATAAGCGATAGCACTCACGTTCTTATGACCAAAAAGGGGATAAGCGAAACCATTGAGTTCGACGCTGAAACCCTGTATGAGCAATACGGCGTGACCCCCGCTCAAATAGTTGATCTAAAGGGGCTTATGGGGGATGCATCCGACAATATACCAGGGATACCAGGGGTTGGCGAAAAGACGGCGGTTAAACTTATAAAAAAATATGGCGGTTTGGAAGAATCGCTCAAGCACGCTGACGATGAGAAGGGGGCTTTAAGGCAAAAGCTGATGGATAACGCCGATATCGCCCGCATTTCATATCAGTTGGCGGTCATTCATACCGACGCGCCTGTTGATATGAAAATAACCGACTGCGCATTTGACGCTTCACAGCTTCAAAACGCAGTTCCTCTCATGACCGAGCTTGAATTAAAGAGCCTTATCGCACGTATCCCTAAGGTGGACATGCCGGCAGAGAGTACGTCGTATGAAAAAGCTGCCGAAGAAATAGCTGTTAAGGATATGGATGAATTGGAGCTGGCTTTAACCTCCATATCCAAATCAGGCGTGCTGGCAATCGTCGTCGCTGATAACTTTGTATCCATCTCGGATTCGGCTGACAGGCAGTACTCAATATCTACAAACGCATCGCTTATTGAGCGTGGGTTTGACGCCGGCGACGTCTTTAGGACGCTTAAGCCAATACTTGAAAACCCAATGATTCCGAAGCTTACGTTTGACGCTAAGAAAATAATGCACACGCTCTCGCGATATGGAATAAAATTAAACGGCCTCAAATTTGATGCCATGATAGCGGATTACCTGATTCACGCTACGCGACCCGCATCATCGCTTCAGGACCTGTATAAAGGCCGGTTTGGCACTGAAGAAGGCCCGTCCGCCGGAGCTGCCGGCCTGTTCATCCTATTTGAGGGGATGACACATGATATGGAAAAGCTCCAGCTCATGGAATTATATGAAACCGTTGAACTTCCGCTGATATCGGTGCTTTTTGATATGGAAGAAACCGGATTCAGCATCGATACCGATATACTTGCCGCTTTAAGCGATAGCATGTCCATACGCATAAGGGAGCTTTCGAACGAGATATATGAGCTTGCCGGCGAACAGTTCTCAATACTTTCCACAAAGCAGCTGGGGAGCATATTGTTTGAGAAGCTCGGGCTCCCGCCTTATAGAAAGACTAAGACCGGTTATTCCACGGATTCGGAAACGCTTGAGGCGCTTCACGACATGCATCCCATCATTCCGCTTATCACTGAGTACCGTTTCCTAACCAAACTCAAAAGCACCTTTTTGGATGGCTTGAAAGCGCTCGTGGATGAACATGGCAGGGTGCATACAAGCTTTAATCAAAACGTTACGGCCACCGGCAGGATCTCAAGCACAGAGCCAAACCTGCAGAACATACCGGTGAGGACTCAGATCGGCAGGGAGATACGCAAGGCGTTCGTCGCAAGCAGGGGCAACATGCTCGTAGGGGCTGATTATTCTCAGATTGAGCTCAGGCTTCTGGCTCATATGAGCGGCGATGAGCGCATGATCGAAGCGTTTATCAACGAAGACGATATTCACAGCACAACCGCCTCCGAGGTGTTTGGCGTCCCTGTTGACGAGGTTACACCTGAACAGCGCAGCGCGGCCAAGGCCGTTAATTTTGGAATAGTCTATGGAATCAGCGATTATGGCCTTGCAAGGAATCTGGGGATAACCAGAAGGATTGCGTCGGAGTATATATCAATGTATATGAAGCGCTACGAAGGCGTAAGCAGATATATGAAGGAATGCGTGGAAAACGGGAAGAAAAACAGATATGCGGTTACCATAATGGGAAGGCGCAGGGAGCTTCCGGAAATTGGCTCCTCAAACTTCAATACCCGCTCCTTCGGCGAAAGGGTAGCCATGAATATGCCTATACAGGGTTCCGCCGCAGACCTTATAAAGCTCGCTATGGTGAGGGTTCACCGGCGCTTGACTGCCGACGGCTTAAAGGCTAAGCTCGTGCTTCAGATACACGATGAACTGATTATCGACTGTCCTGAGGATGAAGTCGGCCAGGTTAAGCTGATACTTGAGGACTGCATGCAGAATGTCGTGAAGCTTCGCGTGCCGCTAACCGCTGATGTGCATACGGGGCTAAGCTGGTATGACACAAAATGATTTAATAAATAACTTGGAGAAACCTCAAATATGCCACTGCTAGGACTTACGGGCGGGATTGCCTCCGGAAAATCAACCGTTTCAAACAGGCTTAGAGCGCTTGGCGCGCTTATAGTGGACGCGGACGCCATATCGCGCGAGCTGGCGGCGCCTGAAGGCCAGTATTTAAGCAGGCTGCGGGAAGCCTTTGGAAATGGCATACTCAATGATGACGGTACGTTAAACCGTAGCGCACTTGCTGATTTTATTTTCTCGGATCCGGACAAACGCCGGCTTTTAGACTCTATAACGCATCCTGAGATAATAAGCCGCATGTGGGAAGCCGCTAACGGTGCTTTAAAGCGCAACGCCGACTGCGTGGTAGTCATGGATGCGCCCTTATTGATTGAAACCGGAATGCATCGCCATATGGACTGGGTTTGGGTAGTTACCGCGCCTAGAGATACGCGTATCAACAGGCTGATGCTGCGCGACGGCCTTACCGCTGAACAGGCAAAAGCGCGAGTAGAAAGCCAAATTGACGATTCTGAACGGCTGCGCTATGCCACGCACGAGCTGAACAACTCTGGCAGCGCCAGCGCTTTAGTAAAGTTGGTCGATACACTGTGGCATAACATAATTGATATCCAGCGACAAAGGGGTTGCAATACTTCATCCCCCAATAAGGAGGACATATGCAGATTATAAAACAGGCGGCCTTAATAATCCTTTGCGTTTTGTTGGTAATGGTTTCGTCAGCTTGCAAACGGCAAGGTCCGGATAACATTCCCCAGGATACGCCGCTGTCACTTCCAACGCCTACGCAGGAACCCGTACCAAAGAATGGGGGCGTAATATCGTTGCCCATGCCTACAAACGCTGATGTAAAAAACCCGCTTTTGGTATCAACGGAAGAGATGCTTCTAATGTTTTCTTTGGTGTTTGAGGGGCTGGTCCGCTTGGACGAGTCGGGCAGGCTTACCCCTGCTCTGGCTGAAAATTGGACATGCGACGACAGCGGACGGACATGGACGTTTAACCTCAGGGACGGGGTTAAATGGCACAATGACGCGGATTTTACCTCCTCCGACGTCGTCTATACGCTTGACAGCTTAAGCGAACTGGGGGACACAAGCTATTATGGCTATAATATAAAGAAAATTGAAAGCTATGAAGCCGTGGACAACCTCACCGTTAGAATTACAATGACCCACGAAGGGCTTAGTCCCGTATGTCTTCTTACGTTTCCAATAGTCAGCAGTGCCGGCTCCGATTCAAGCCTGCCGATAGGCACGGGGCCTTATAGGGTCAGTTCGGTTTCTGATGAGCAAACGGCGCTGGAAATAAACCAGTCCTGGTGGAAACAGGCGCCATATATTGAAAAGGTTATATTTAAGGCAAGGGATAATAACGAGACGGCGCTGGCCTCATACTCAGCCGGACAGCTCAATATGGTGCCCACATCAGCGCTGTACTCTGGCCGTTACCGCGGTGAAACGGACACGACCGTGCTTGATATTATGACACAGTCCATGGAAACGCTGATCTTTAACTTTAGTAACAAGGCGCTGAGCGACGCAAATGTTAGAAAGGCCATAGCATACGCCATAAACCGCAGCAATCTGATATCAAACACCTATATGAATAAAGCGCGCGAATGCGACGTACCTATAGCTCCGGATTCGTATGCATACGACAGCATTTATAAGATATACGACTATGACCCTGCACTATCCTCCAGGCTGCTTGAGGAAGCCGGATGGACCGATACGGATGGCGATGGGATCAGGGAGAACGCCCAGGCAAACAAGCTAGAATTCAGGCTTCTTGTAAACACGAGTTCAGAAAACACAACGCGAAGCGACGCGGCTAGCCGCATTGCGGCCGACCTTGAGGAGGTTGGCATTGGCGTTGAGATTGTTTCCGTGCCATACTACGCTGAAAATACCGCTGCCCCCTCCCCCTCTCCCACCATAGAGCCAGACCCTACGCCAAACGGCCCGGACGACCCCGATAGCACCGGTAATCCCTCCATGACTGATGAACCCCATAGCACGGACGACGTACAGAATACGCCGGAAGCGCCCGTTAGCGGCAACAGCCCGGATTATATTTCAATGCTTGAATCAGGCGATTTTGACCTGGCTCTAGCTGGATTTACAACAGGACTTGACTTAGACCTGTCCGCCTTCATTGCTCCTAACGGCAACAGCAACTTTGGTGGATATAACATTAATGAGCTGACGATAATGGCTGATTCCATAGTAAAAGCCAGGGACGAGGCCTCGCTGCGTGAAGCGGCCTGCGCATTTCAAGCCGGATTCACCGATATGCTTCCTTTTATGGTGCTTTACTTCAGGCTTGACAGCATCGTATACGACTCAGGCATACAAGGGCTCGTGTCCGTTCGCAAGCCCGATACGCTTAGAAATATTGAGAAATGGTATATGTATGTGGAATAAGATTTAAAAAGGCTGCCCGTTAAAAGGCCGCCTTTTTAAATCATGTCCGGTTTTCTTTTTCTGCTTTTAATAGTTTAAGCCATCTTGCCTCATATTTATTTTGATGGTCCATATATTTATATCCAAACATCGTTATTGCAAATACCAAAGCTATCAAAATAAGAGGAACCAGGCAGCTAAGCAAAACACCCAAACTAAAATCCTCTATGGTTTTACAATATTTAATATAAAAGATAAAAGCGCATCCAGCAGCCAATATTGTCATCTCAAAGTTGTTCAGCCAAGCTATTACGCCGTGGAACCTCTTTTGGTTTTCGTCAACTCGCTTAGCTTTAATATTATATTGCATTTGATCAGGAAAATGCGTAATCATAAATGAGCAAATGTGAGCATAAACAATTCGATAATAAACGATCCTGGCCGTAAATGGAACTATGAGAAAAAACGGAACTAGGAACAGATAAGGACTTACACTTTCGTTATCTAACCCGATCGCTAGTCCCAATACTGCTGAAACCGTAGTAAAAGAAAATGTAAGCAAATTTGTTCTTGTGCTTAAATTATAGATCAATCGTTCATATAATTTATCATATTCCTTTTCACTCATAATAAAACCTGCCGTAAAAATATTTTTTGTATTATAACAAATTCTATGGATATGTACATCCGGTTTTACAATGCGCTTTTATTACCGTAACTGAATTTTGGGCGCTTCAGCTTATGCGAAGCGCCCTATCTTTTAATTTATATTGTATAAATGCGGTTTAAAGCGATTCGCCAAAGTCCCGCCTGAATTGGGCTGCCAGCCTTTCCGGCCAGTCCGAAACGGGTTCAAGCTTATCGTAGAAGTTATGGGGCGGATTACCGGCAAACCTTAACCCACCTATAATATCCCTGTTATCCTTTAACCATGTAATCCTGTCTGCAAGGTAGTTCATCTGTGAAACGGTGTATACCCGCCTGGGAACGGCAAGCCGGACCAGCTCCATGAACCCATAAGGCCTTACATTCGGATCCTCCCAGGGTTCGTCTATTCCACCGCGCTCCATACCCCTTGCGCCGCTGGCTATGTAGATTGCAGAGGCCAGACTTCCCGCCGGGTATTCGCTGAGCGGAATGTGGGGCACGAACAGCTCCGCGTCGATGTGGCAGCCCAGCCCGCCCGGAGGCGTTACAACGGGTATTCCATTTTCCTGGAGCTTGGTGCATAGATATTCTATCATGTTTGGCCCCTGGGATATTACATCCTCATCCATGGTTTCATCCAGGCCTACTGTTATAGCCTCCATTTCCCTTACGCTCATTCCTCCATAGGTGGGGAATCCCTCATATTTTGAAACGAGCGCTTCCAGCCTTCTGAACAAGTCAGGATCGTTTAAGCATATTGCGCCCCCGCGTCCAAACCCAAGCTTTCTAGCCGAGAAATAGATTATATCCGTGGCGTCGGATATGGTTCGCGTTATCTCGCGTATACTCATGTCTGGGCGTTCACGTACCTTTATGAAATGCAAATTGTCCTGCAAAAGACTTGCGTCCAGTATGGAAAGCACACCGTATTCGCGACAGATACTGGTTACGTCAAGCATATTCTGCAGCGCCACAGGCTGTCCGCCTATGAGGTTTGTTCCCGCCTCTATCCTTACAAAGGCAATGCGTTCGCGCTCATTATCCAGTATATCCCTAAGCTTTTCAAGATCGAAGTTGCCCTTGAACTGGAATTCGCTTTGACGTTTAAGCCCCTCCTCTGAAATCAGCACAACCGCAGATCCGCCCTGCTGCTTGATCTGGTTCAGCGCGGTTCCAAAATAAAAGTTCATGGGTACAAGGCTTCCTGGCTTTACAAAGCCCATTGCCAGCATATGTTCGCACGCCCTGCCCTGGTGTACGGGCAGAAAAAAGTCTTTGTTAAAAATTTCTTTTATTTTGGTACAAAGACGCTTGTATGTTTTGCTTCCAGCATAACACTCATCGGCGCGCATCATAGCTCCGAGCTGTTCATTGCTCATCGCGTTTACACCGCTGTCAGTAAGCATGTCAAGATACAAATCATCCGTTGTCAGACGGTAAGAATTAAATCCCGCTTCGCGTATCGCCTTTACCCTGTTCTCAACGGGCAGCAGATCAGCTTTTTGAACAACGCAAATCTTATGCATTTCCAGCGGGAGGCTTTTTCCTGTGTAGTACTTTACCTCTGTCATTACTATCTCCTTAAATAAAGCTCTTGTCTACCGATTAATACCATTATACATCAATCCATCCATGATATAAGGACGATTAAGCATAATAAGTATTAAATCATTATACGCTATTTATTAGATTTGTGTACCTCTTTTTTAAGATTTTGCCTGTTATCAGGCAAATATTGCAACAAGGTCTTTACCTATGTTATAATATAATTATGAGTAAGAAAAAAAAGAATAAAAAATTAAATGTTGTATTATATTATTCATTCGGCGCTATATTAATAATCATTGGCGCATGGCTTATTATAAATGAGCTGGTGATATTCCCGGGAGAATATGTGCCGCCGCCCAAGCTTGTAACAAAGCCGCCGGAATCGGTCGATCAGACGCCGAATGTATCGCATAGCGGCAATATCGACGAAACGCCCATGCCGGCTGCGGATCCTGTGAGGATATATTTCCCCCGATTTAAAATCCAGAGTGATATTGAGCCGGTTGGCCTAACCAGTACGGGCGCTATGGGCACCGTAAACGCGCATGATATAGCCGCGTGGTATAAGGATGGACCCATTCCAGGAGAATCTGGAAACAGCCTGATAAACGGCCATGTACGCTATAGCGGCAAAAAGGGTTATTTTGCGATACTCAGGGACTTTGAGGTCGGAGATGAGGTAATCGTAGAGCTGGCGGACGGAAGCTATAGATATTTCAGAGTTGAAAGCGTTAATTTTTATCCCTATAATGATTTCCCCGACGACGTCTTGTCGCTCGGAGGCGAAACGCGGCTCACGCTTATAACCTGCGGGGGAGATTTTGATCATGATATAGGTACGTCAAGAACCCGCGTTGTAGCCGTATGCAAACCTGTAGGCTGATTTTTGAAGTTTAAAGTTTTCATGTTAGCCTTAAACATTACCGGTAATTTACAGGCGAACGCTTAATAGTAATTTATGGACCAGTTAGAAAAAATCATTGATTTGATCCGGCGTCATGAGGAGCGGGGCATACTTCTTGTTACGCCTTTTCTTGATCCGCGCTCAATTTCTGAACTGATGCCGGCTTTTTTGAATTTAAAGGCGTCTATATTCGGCGGATATGAAGGTGCGGAGCGCAACCGCATCGCTCTGATTCCTCCAGAGCTTGAAGTAAACACGCATGATTATATTGCCGTGGTTCGTATCGCCGTACCTTTTATGAAAAGGCCCCTAACGCACAGAGATTATCTGGGGTCCATTCTTGGCCTTGGTATTAAAAGGGAATGCGTTGGTGATATACTGGTTTCAGAGAGCATGGCGGACGTAATTGTCGTCCCGCCAATGGCTGGGTTTATAGCGGATAACCTGCTTTGCGTTGGCAACTGCCCCGTCAGGGCGTCCCGCATTCCCTTAAACGGGCTCACGCCAGTTAAAGGCCCCTGCGAATCGGTAACAGTTACGGTCCCAAGCCTCCGTCTCGACGCGGTAACAGCAGCTATGTTTTCAATATCAAGGGGGCGCGCGGAAAAACTCATATCCCAGGGAAGCGTTAAACTAAACCACCTGCCCTGCCTTGATAAGGACCACCCTATAAATGATGGCGATAAGGTAAGCGCGAAAGGCTTCGGAAGGGCTGTAGTTTCGAATATCGGCGGCAAATCCAGAAAAGGAAGAATATTCATACAGATTGACAGATACAACTAAAACTATAAAGCATTAATTCCCACCCCGCCTGTCTTGGTTTAAGCAATATAAGTATTCAAATGGCATAATGGAAAATGAATGGGGAACAATAAGCATTAAAGCAGCATATTGAGAAGCAGGAGCTATAGCCGTGAAAAAAATAGCAGTCTCATTAATTATTATTGCATTCTCGCTGTCAGTATTGTTTACAGCCGGATGCATAAATGATAACCCAAACCTAGGGCCTTCGGATATGACCTCACAGGCCCCAGATGAATCTCCTACGTCAGCGCCCATACAGGGGCAGGTTATAGAAGGCTTTAAGGAGGGTACTATAGTCAAGCCAGACGACGTACCCGACATTGTAGACGCCGTCAAATCCGCCTATCCTGAAGCAGTGATCAAAGGTATTGTTCAGACCACTTACCTTGCTGATCAGGCATATGATATCATCTTGGAACAACCATATGGATATATTTACATCTATGCGCTGCCTGATGGAACAATCGTTCCGTACTGGGACAACTACCTGGGGAACAAAAACTGAGCGCTTGCACGCATCCTTCCGGTCTCAAAACCGGCTAACAGGCTGTTAACCTGAACAGCCTGTTGTATTGATCGTGTTCAGGATAGTAGATATCCTCATATCCGTCTATGATAAAATAATTTTTAAATAAGCGCTTCCAGTCTTCAGTAGATTGATTCCAAAGATACAGACCGTCGTCAAGCAGGTCCCCCTCCAATACCTTTACGCCCCACAGCTCCATCTGCTCTTTCGTTATAAATGGGTTCAGCTTTATAAGCGCTTTCGCGCCGTTAGCGGCGATTCTCGAAACGTTTTCAAGCAGTTTTATAGAGTCCTCCGGTATCAGGTTATCAACTATATTGAATAGCAAAAGGGCGTCGGCTGATTTTGCAGGTATGCTTTCAAGCGCTGATACGCCTCCCACCATGAAGTCAAACTCACCTTCTGGGCCGCCGGCCAAGCGCTCCCTGGCGGCCTTTATGGCCTCGTCCGACAGGTCAATTCCAACATGCCCGCGGGTTCCCCTCAGGCAGCATTTATATAGGCAAGCACCGCTGCCGCAGCCAAAATCCAATACGGTCTCCGCCCCCTTGCAAAGCCAATCAAGAGCTTTATCCAAAGCATCGTTTCCCATGCTTGGGGATGATACGGGAGGCGCGTCCTCGGACGAGAACACGCCGTTCCAGTATTTTAATACCTTTTCGTAATCGTACAAGTTCAAACCCCTGATCCTCAGCCGCCGTACCCGTTTGGATTCCGGCTCTGCCACTTCCAAGAGGAGGCGCACATATCCTCTATGCTATAGCCGGCCTCCCAGCCAAGCAAATCCTTTGCAAGGGAGGGATCCGCATAGTATGAATCTATATCGCCCGGCCTTCTTGGCGCTATTACATAGGGCACTTTCACACCGGTTGCGCGCTCAAACGCATTTACTACATCCAATACGCTATAGCCCTTCCCCGTTCCTACATTTACCGCAAGCATACCGGAATTCTTCTGGGCGTAGCGCAGCGCGGCTATATGAGCCTTAGCCAGATCGACGACATGGATATAATCCCGTACGCCGGTTCCATCAGGCGTGTTGTAGTCATTTCCAAACACATTCAAATGCTCCCTTCTGCCTACCGCGACCTGCGTTATATAGGGCAGAAGGTTGTTTGGTATTCCCGAGGGATCCTCGCCTATCATTCCGCTCTCATGCGCCCCTATTGGGTTGAAATAGCGCAGCAATATGGACGACATGCCTTCCTCTGCGCCGGTCACGTCGGATATTATCTGTTCGGACATGTACTTCGTCCAGCCGTAGGGATTCATGCAGTATCTGTCAGCATCTTCTTTTATAGGTACGGTCTTGGGACAGCCATATACCGTGGCCGACGAACTGAAGACAATGATCTTGACGCCGTACTTTTTCATTACGTCAAGCAGATTCATCGTGGCATCCAGATTGTTCATGTAATACATCAGGGGCTTTTCAACCGACTCTCCCACAGCCTTATATCCCGCAAAGTGTATAACGGCGTCGATGCTGTTTTCGCTAAAAATACGGTCAAGCGCCTCCCGGCTGCATACGTCGGCCTCATAAAATTTGATTTCCCTTCCCGATATGTTTTTCATGCGCTCCAGAACCTTTGGCGAGCTGTTTGAAAAATCATCGGCTATTACAACCTCATAGCCGGCGTCCAGCAGTTCCATGCAGGTATGGGAGCCTATATAGCCGGCTCCGCCCGTAAGCAGTATGGACATAAATATTTCCTCCTTATCCTTTGATCAAATTATTTTTTCTTGTTAATCAGCTCTATCAATCCGAGTAAACCGACGGCTTTAGAACGCCCACATATTTTAAATTTCTGTATTTACCCGCATAATCAAGGCCGTAACCCACGACAAAGTGGTTGGGAATTATAAAACCTCTGTAATCCGGCATTATATCGCATTCGCGCCGGTCAGGCTTGTCCAGCAGGCAGGCTATGCGCAGGGACGCAGGTTGCCTGGACCTGAGCATATTCGTAAGATGGTTAAGCGTAAGCCCCGAATCCATTATATCCTCGACTATAAGAACATGCCTTCCGGTTATGCTGACATCAACATCCTTCGAAATCCTGACTATTCCCGAGGTTTTAGCCGCGTTGCCGTAACTGGAAATGCCCATAAATTCCATCTCCACCGGACAATCAATCTCCCTGGACAGGTCGGCAAAGAAATGTACGGCACCCTTTAATATGCATATCAAGATCGGATTTTTATCAAGGTAATCCTTAGTAATCTGCTCCCCAAGTTCCCTAACCCTCCGCTGTATTAGGGATTCGCCGAATAATATCTCAGCTATATCGTCGCGCATATTCACGCCAAAGTTCATATTTATCTCCCTTCACATACGCAAAGCTGCTTATTGTTATTTATACAGCATTTTACACCAATCCGCCGCCTTTGTCGAACCGAACCTTTACCATTAAGGCGGTATTCTCATCTACCCTAACGTCCTGTGAAACACAGAATCCCGGTATGAACAACACCCTGTTTCCCACGCAGATCAAGGGTACATTTCTCTCCTGCCGAGGAACCTTTTTATCTATAAAATAATCCTTCAGCTTTTTACTTCCTGGAGCCCCAATGGGATAAAACCTATCCCCCCTCCTTCTTGTACGTATGCACGGACTGCCTTTAAGCTTATCAACATCCATGCACGCCGTATATTTATCGTAGCTTATAGCTTTATTACCGCTGTGCATTGTGGCCGAAAACCTGCCAAGGGGGGTGTCTGTCGTTCCGTCCATGTTAAGCTCAATCTCAAATTCTATATACTCCGTACGCGCTCCTATGATAAGCGTGTCGTAACTCATATAAGCCCGCACCTTTGGCAGATCCGCTCCTGCTCCCGTTCTTCCATATAGAAGCGCCTCAACAGCGTCGACATGCGCCCTCTCTATATCCTGATCAGCGCCTGAGCGCGCCAGCGCAATACGTATCGCGCGGCTGAGAACAGGCTTTGGCAGCAATCTGAGCCGTTTTGCCGAATATCCAGTCCCGCTCACGCATTCGTTCAGCGCCTCACAGGCCAAGGACTCAAGATAGGCCTCATCGCTTTGAATCAGTTCAGACATTCTGAATATGGCCTGAATCACTTCAGAATTGACGTGCTTTTCAATATACGGGATCACTTCCAGCCTTATTCTGTTTCTGGTGGCTTCAGGAACAAGGTTGGTTTCATCCGTTCTATAAGGAATCCCCTCCTCATTAAGGTATTCCTCGATCTCCTTGCGCCTGCAGGCAAGCATCGGGCGGATTATCCTGTCCCTCTTAAAGCGCATACCTGTCAGGCCCTTCAATCCGCTTCCCCTAAAAAGATGCATAAGCACGCTCTCCGCCTGATCGTCCATATGATGGGCCACGGCGACGTAGTCGGCGCTAAAACGCGCGCGCGCCGTTTCCAAAAAGCCATACCTAAGCTCGCGGGCAGCCTGCTCCAACGTTTGGCCATGCCCGGCGGCATGTGCCGGCACGTCTCCGCGCTCTACAATGAGCGGCACGTTCAAACAGGCGCAAAGCTCGGCTACAAAGCGCGAATCCCCGTCGGCGCTCTCCCCCCTTATGCCATGATTATAATGCGCCGCATATACGGACAGTCCAAACTTTATTGACAGATCCTGAATTACCTTTAGCAGCGAAACCGAATCAGCCCCGCCGCTTACGCCCACGACTATGCCGTCCCCCGGCTTCACGCCGATCTGATCAATCAGCGCGCGTTCAACCTTGTCCATAATACGTTTTTTCATATCTATCAGTATATAATTCTTTAAGGCTACTTTCAAGCGACGTACCAATAATGATAATGCCTATTTGCCCTAATCCGCGTTTTCAATGGATTTGACAACTAAATCCGCAAAGCATATAATCAAGTAAACGCTGGATATATGCGTGCCATTTGATAAGTAAAAAGCATTTGCATGAAACGTAGTTTTCAGGCGATTGACGGCTGAAATCCAGGTTTTTAATAATAACTATTGGAGACCACCATATGAAGCTTGGCGTAGTAGGCTTGCCAAACGTAGGCAAGAGCACGCTGTTTAACGCGCTGACGCAGGCCGGCGCGCATTCTGCGAATTATCCGTTTTGTACAATAGATCCCAACGTGGGCGTCGTACCCGTTCCGGACGAGCGGCTCAACGTCCTTGCAAAGATGCACAATCCAGAAAAGATAACGCCTACGTCCATAGAGTTCGTGGATATAGCCGGTTTGGTTAGAGGCGCGTACAAGGGAGAAGGACTGGGCAACAAATTCTTATCCCACATCAGGGAGGTAGACGCGATAGTCCATGTTGTACGCTGCTTTGAGGACGATAATATTATCCATGTGGACGGCTCTGTGGATCCACTAAGGGACATGGAGACCATAAATCTCGAGCTTGTTTTCTCCGATATGGATACCCTGGACCGCCGTATAGACAGGGCGATGAAGAACTCAAAGGCGGGCGAAAAAAGATATTTAGCGGAAGCCGATCTTTTTAAGCGAATTAAGGATCACCTTGAGGGCGGGTTGCCGGCGCGCAGCATGCAGATGTCCCCTGAGGAGGAGGAAATGGCATACAGCCTGTTTTTACTCACTTCAAAGCCTGTGATCTATGTGGCCAATATAGATGAGACAGGCATCGGGGCAAACAACGATTTTATAAACGCTGTGTATAAGGCGGCTGAAAGGGAAGGTGCTGAGGCCCTTACGATATGCGCGCGCGTTGAGGAGGAGATAGCCGAGCTTGCGCCCCAAGAAAAAGCGCAGTTTATTGAGGAGCTTGGAATAGGCGCGAGCGGCTTGGATAGGCTGGTACGGGCGTGTTACAGGCTGCTTGGGCTCATCAGCTATCTTACCGCTGGACCAAAAGAGGTGCGCGCATGGACCATAAAGCGCGGGACAAAGGCGCCGCAGGCCGCTGGAAAAATACACACGGATTTTGAACGCGGCTTTATACGCGCGGAAGTTGTCAATTACGATACGCTGATGCAGTGCGGTTCAATGCAGGCATGTAAGGAAAAGGGTATGATCCGCTCCGAAGGCAAGGAGTATGTTGTGCAGGATGGAGATATAGTACTGTTTAGGTTTAACGTATAATAAATGTATTAGTAGGCGTAAAAGGAGGTAATTGAAAATGCATCACACATATGTACCGAAGGGAGTTTGCTCCACAAAGATTGATTTCGATATTGAGGACGGCGTTATTCATAATGTTGTGTATCAAAACGGGTGCAACGGCAATCTCAAGGCTATAGGTTCGCTCATAGAGGGTATGACGGTTAAAGAAGCGGTTTCCAGATTAAAGGGCATTCAATGCGGCTTTAACAGCACATCCTGTGCGGATCAGCTTGCCCAGGCCTTAGAGCAGGCAACTGGAAAGAGCGCGGCGCAAGCCCAGTCCTGAGCCATTAACAGGCTTTTTGTCCCTAGCAGTAAAGCATACGGAGGAGATATATGAGCAGAATGCGCCTTTTAAACAACATCATCAGCAAATCCGCGAATCAGGTTGAAGGGTTTTGCATTGCAAAAAATGTTCAGGTTAAGAGCAATGCAAAGGGTTCGGATTACCTTGACCTGATTTTGGGCGACGCGGACGGGGAGATAAACGCCAAGTTATGGGACTATGACCCCGCGGTTCATGGAACCTATAAGGCCGACAGCGTCATCAAGGTGAGGGGCACCGTATCCATATTCAGGGACGCTGAACAGCTGAAGATTGAGCGTATACGAAACCTCCATCCTGATGAAGATGTTGATATGAGTGCGCTTGTGCCATGCGCCCCATTTGATTCCGAGTACATGTACTCCAAGGTGTGGGACTGCACTGAAAAGTTTAAATGTGAAGAGCTAAAGCGCCTTGCACAATACTTTTTAACAAAACACCGTGATCTGCTGATATGCTATCCGGCCGCGCTCAAAGTACATCACGCCCAGCGGGGCGGCCTTTTGTATCATATCTCCACCATGCTTGACGCCGCACAGGCAATCTGCGGCGTATATGGGGCGCTATATCCTTCTTTAAACAGCGAATTGGTATTTGCAGGCATAATTCTTCATGACATCGCCAAAATGAAGGAACTGGAGGTCGGAAGTCTTGGCCTTGCCCGAGGTTACAGCGCGCATGGACAGCTTCTTGGCCATATAACCATCGGGGTTTCGATGGTGGCCACTGCCGCCGTGGAGCTTGGAACAAGTGAAAAAACGGAGCTTCTTTTAGAACATATCCTGCTTTCACATCATGGTGAACCCGACTATGGCAGCCCCCGCTATCCGATGTTCCCGGAGGCGGAGATAGTGCGCGAACTCGATAACCTTGACGCTAAGCTCTTCACCATGTTCGCCGCCATAAGCGGAGTAAATGAGGAAGAATTTACTGAAAGGCTGTGGTCGCTTGACAACCGGCAGCTGTATAATCATGGAAACCTTTAAAGGACATATCCCGCCTTGTCGTTTTTAGCAGCAGAGGATCGTTAAAACGCCCTCTGCTATCTTTATTGGCTGCTGTACGCACCGCCGTAACTATGCCAAAATCATCTGCATATATTATGTTCTGGGAGGTTAAGGATGCGGCGCAGCGGAATACTTTTACACATATCCTCCTTGCCGTCGCCATGGGGTATCGGTACGCTTGGGCTTGAGGCTTATAAATTCATTGATTTTCTTGACGCGTCCAAAATAGGAGTATGGCAAATGCTCCCCACAGGTCCTACCGGCTACGGCGATTCCCCATATCAGGGTTTCAGCGCGTTTGCTGGCAATCCATATTTTATCGATCTGGATATGCTGTGTGAGGACGGTTTGCTCAAACCCTATGAATATATAAATCTAAACTGGGGCGATAGTCCGGAAAAAGTTGATTACCACATGCTGTATGAGCACCGCTTTGGAGTTCTTCATGCCGCTTATGAGCGCTTTATCGGCGTTTGCGGGCGCGATTTTGACGATTTTAAGCAGAACAATCCAGGCTGGCTAAGCGATTATTCGCTCTTCATGGCACTAAAGGGCTTTTATAAGGGCGCTCCGTGGTATGACTGGGAAGAGAATGTAAAAAACCGCGTTCCCTCCGCAATAAAAAAGCTGGGCGAGAAGCTTGCGTATGAGATTGGGTTTCACGAGTTCACCCAATATATATATTCCAGACAATGGAGAAAACTCAAATTATACGCTAAGGATCATGATGTGATGCTCATGGGGGATATGCCCATATACGCCGCATTGGATTCCGCCGACGTATGGGCCAACGCGGGACTATTCCTGCTGGACGATCTGAAAAGGCCCATAAGCGTGGCCGGCGTTCCACCCGATTATTTCTCGCCTGACGGGCAGCTATGGGGAAACCCGCTGTATGACTGGCCCGCAATGAAGGATACGGGGTTTTTATGGTGGAATAAGCGCGTTTGGCGCCTGACCGAACAGTTTGACCTGATTCGGATTGATCATTTCCGCGGCTTTGCCGATTATTACTCAATCCCGAAAGGCGCGCGGACCGCCGCGGCCGGCGAATGGGTTGAAGGCCCTCGCGAATCGCTGTTTGATGCTCTAACCGATGAGTTAGGCCCTCTTCCGTTTGTAGCCGAAGACCTGGGACTGCTTACGCCCTCCGTTGAAAACCTGCTGGACAGTACAGGGTTCCCTGGAATGAGCGTGCTGTGCTTTGCGTTTTCCTCCGATTCAGCGAACAAACATCTGCCCCACCACGCCTGTGAGAACAGGGTTATGTATACTACTACGCACGACAACGAACCCGCCGAAGCCTGGTGGGACTGCATAAGCGAGCCGGAAAGGAGCTATGCAGCCCGTTACATGAACATGCGGGATGGTGAAAAGGTAAGTATGGCCATGATTCGAACGGCCTTTTCCAGCGTTTGCGGACTAGCCGTAGCGCCTATGCAGGATGTGCTTGGCCTTGGAATTGAGGCGCGCATGAACAGGCCTGGAACCCTGGGCGAAAACTGGGCATGGAGGATGAAGGCGCAGGCTGGCCCTGATGTATCGGAAAGGCTGCGCGAGTTAAACCTATTATACGGGAGATGATTGAGCCGCGCCGCAATTTTTCCATAAGCTGCCCGCTTCCTGCGGAATTTATGATATAATTAAATATTAACGTCTAAATCCATAGTTCACATGATTGAATCCACCTGCTCAGGGTATCGTAATTGTGAAATGGCATTTAGGGGCAATACTGATGTTATCCAGGGGGTAGACCAATGATTATGAACTGTAGGGCAATAATGCGCCGCATGGAAGACGAACTGAAAAGCGATTATCAGATCCAATTGCATGAGGCTTCAACCCAGCAGCTGCACAGGGCGTTAAGCAACGCTGTAATGTTCGCCGTCTCTGACGACTGGCGAAGAAGCAGGCGGTCCCATGAATGCGTAAGGCGGGCATACTATTTTTCGGCTGAATACCTTGTTGGCCGCATGGTGTATAACAATCTTTACTGTCTAGGATTGCTGGACGACGTCAGGAAATACCTGCTTGCGCGGGGCGCGGACATAAGCGCCTTTGAGGAGATTGAGGACGAAGCGCTTGGCAACGGCGGACTCGGCAGGCTGGCGGCATGCTTTCTAGACAGTGCCGCCGCTCACAGCATCCCCCTCGACGGATATGGCATCAGATATAAGTTTGGGCTCTTTAAGCAGAGCCTAAAGGACGGGTTTCAGGTGGAAAAGGCGGACGACTGGCAGCGCTTTGGCGACCCGTGGAGCAAAAGGCGGGACGATAAGGCGGTTATCGTCAGCTTTAATGACCAGAAGGTGCTTGCCGTACCGTATGATATGCCTGTCATGGGCTATAAAACTGAGCATATAAGCACCCTGCGCCTTTGGCAGAGCGAAGCCATTGAAGAATTTGATTTCAACCTGTTTAACGACCAGGAGTACGCGCTGGCCGTACGCGAGAAGAACTCGGTAGAGGATATCACGCGAGTACTTTATCCAAACGACAGTACATACGCAGGCAAATGTCTCAGGCTGAAGCAGCAGTATTTTCTGTCCAGCGCGTCGCTTCAAGATATAATACGCAGGTATAAAAGGGTTCGCGGCTCGGACTTTTCCGGTTTTGCCGCTCATTGCGCAATACAGCTTAACGATACCCACCCCGCAGTATCCATACCCGAATTGATCCGGCTTTTGATGGGCGAAGGAATGGATTTTGAATCTGCGCTAATAACGGCTAGAGAGACATTTTCATATACAAACCATACGATAATGAGCGAAGCGCTTGAAAAATGGGATGTCGGCCTATTTAGAAGCGTTATACCCGAGGTGTGCGATATAATTTTCAGGATAAACGACTCACTGATATGCGATCTGGCGTCTAAACGCATTGGAGATGATCAAAAAGCGCGTATGAGCATAATTTCCGATAACTGTATACATATGGCCAGGCTAGCTTCATACGTTTCCTCATATATCAACGGGGTTGCAAAAATTCATACTGATATTCTTAAAAACGATGTTCTTAGGGATTGGGCTAACATATACCCCGAACGTTTTCAGAACAAGACCAATGGAATTACACAGCGCCGGTGGCTTGGCTTATGCAACCCTGAACTGACAGGGCTTATATCGGATAAGATCGGGGACGGCTTTTTACTTGACCTCGACAGGCTGGAAGAATTGAGGTCATTTGCGGACGATGACGCGCTCTGGCGCTTTCATGAGATAAAGCAAATAAAAAAGCAACAGTTAAGCCGGATAATATCGGACCGCGAGGGGGTTAATCTAAGCCCCATGTTTATATTCGATACCCAGGTAAAACGGATGCACGAATATAAGCGCCAGCTGATGAACGCCTTTTCAATTATGTGGATTTATTTTAGCTTAAAGGAGGGCAAACTTCCGGATTTTACCCCCACAGCCTTTATCTTTGGGGCCAAGGCCGCCCCCGGTTATTTCCGCGCAAAGGGTATAATCAAATATATAAATGAGATTGCCAGGCTTATCAACGGCAGTCCCGATATGCAGGATAGGCTTCGGGTTGTTTTTGTTCAAAATTATAATGTTTCATATGCGGAGCATATAATCCCTGCGGCCGACATATCTGAGCAGATATCCCCTGCCGGCACCGAGGCCTCGGGAACAGGCAATATGAAATTTATGCTCAATGGCACCGTTACGCTGGGCACATATGACGGGGCCAATATCGAAATTGTAGACGCAGCCGGCGCCGAAAACAACTATATCTTCGGCGCAACAGTCGAAGAACTGCGCGCTTTAGGGAACAATTACAATCCAAAATCCATTTATGAGAGCAACGCGGAAATAAGGCGCGTTCTGGATACTCTCGTAGACGGGACCTTTAGCGACAACGGCTCCGGAATGTTTAAGGAGCTGTTTGACGCAATACTATATGGCGCCAGCTGGCATAAACCCGACCATTATCATATATTACTTGACCTTCCATCGTATATACAGGCAAAGCTCCGCGCAAATAGGGATTATAAGGACACCGCTGCCTTCGCAAGGAAATGCTTTTTAAACACGGCGGCGGCGGGAAGGTTCTCAAGCGACAGAACCGTAAAGGAGTATGCGATGGATATATGGCATGTGGAAAAGACCGATACATACAGCATAACCTGATATGTCAACAGGTCATGCTTCTTAGCTCGGATTGCCGCGCTTATTGATTAATGCCAAGCGGCCAAGCTGTTTGATGCATAAATGCTTTAATAAAAGCGTCAAAAAACGGGCGCCGGCAGAGATCCGCAGGCGTCCGCATATTCATTTAAAGTTGTATTGTTTATAAATATAAAACCCTATCAGCTTGGATATCGTTTACCTAACTGTTTGTTATAATTCCGTTCTTAAACACTGGAACCACATCCGTTACATCAGCTTTAAAGCAGAATTCCACGTCCTTTTCAAATCCCAGCCTTACAAGCCTGGAATAGTGCATTGTGTCGGACAGATCCGCATTGCCGTTTACCCAGTCTGAATATACCAGGCATGCTATAAGCGCCAGATCATTCGCCTTCGCCCCGCCTTCTGAAACCCTGCTCACAGCTTCCACGATAGCGCCGGCGGCGCATACATCATCCGCTGATAGCTGCCCTTCGGTACCCGCGCACATAATAATAATATCGTTTCCAAACTCAACAGCGCTTTTTGCAACGGCAGTTCGGTTAATCATCGCCCCAATAAGAACGTTTTTAGCGCTTCTTACCCCACATATTGCCTCTGTTCCATTTGTGGTGCTTATAATAACGGTTTTATCCGAAACTATATCGCCGGTAAAGTCCATCGGGGTGTTGCCCAAATGGAATCCGGGCATTTTAACGCCCCCCCTTTCCCCAGCAAGCACGCACTCACGTGAACCCAGCTTTATGGCCATAGCCGCAGCCTCGCCGGGATCCTGCGCAGGAACTACTTTTTCCGCGCCGTTTTTAATTGCCCAGATTATTGATGTTGTCGCGCGAAGGACATCTACAACTACTACAGTGCTGTTGCTTATTCTATGATCATTTAGCTTATTGCTATAGTTATATACGTCAACTCTCATGGTCCCTCCTACATAGGCCGAAGGATAATACTGGTAGTCGGCGTATTATACATCATTTATGAACAGAATGCAAACAACATATTTTAATGGTTTTTATCATATTTGGCCTTACCGCATCTTTATATTAAAATCAGTCAAATACTTTATAATTTTATTTAGCAAAAGGCGGACGCATTCGTCCGCCTTGACTTTAAAATAGCCTTAGAAATCCCTTTGGTTGTTGTTACGGTTCTGCTGGTTCTGACGGTTCTGCTGATCCTGCCTGTTTTGCTGGTTCTGGCGGTTCTGCTGATCCTGTCTGTTCTGCTGATCCTGCCTGTTCTGCTGGTTCTGCTGGTTCTGCTGGTTCTGACGGTTCTGCTGGTTCTGACGGTTCTGCTGATCCTGTCTGTTCTGCTGATCCTGCCTGTTCCTGTTGTCACAATTATTATTGTTGTAATTGCTCATTGAAAAACCTCCTTTCCATTTTAGTCATACTTAGTATCTGTAGACTCGCGACTTATATTCGCATTGGGTTTATTGTATCTGATGCCAACATAAAACGATATTTCCATTTCATTTAATTTTTAAATATTTTGCTCGGCTTATACACATTCAAAAATTATTTTTGACAATATTCCCTGGGAAATACCATAAGTTTACGTTCATACAAGCATTAGCTTCACGATTCTAACGCTTAAGAATACGCTTGCCAACTTGGCGCAAACTATAAAAAAACATGTTTTTTGGAGGGGCAATGCTGATCATAAAAAATGGTACAATACATACAATGACTGGTAAAACGTATAGGAAGGGTGATGTTTTAATCGACGGTCAACGCATAAAATCAGTTGGAGAAAACATCCCCTCCGGTATGTGGTCGGGACATGATGTGAGTATAATCGACGCCGGCGGCCTTCACGTTTATCCGGGGTTTATTGACGCTCACAGCCATATTGGAATAACTGAGGAAAAAAAAGGAAAGGCAGGAGACGACTGCAATGAAGTCACAAATCCCATAACGCCCTGCCTCAGGGCTATCGACGCCATTAATCCTATGGACAGCGCCTTTCATAACGCTATTGCGGCAGGTATTACCGCCGCAATGGTGGGGCCTGGAAGCGCAAATCCGATTGGAGGGCAATTCGCCCTTATAAAAACTGATGGCAGAAGAATAGACAATATGATTGTCAAGGCGCCCGCGGCTATGAAAATTGCCTTTGGAGAGAATCCAAAGACCAATTATGGCTCAATCGGCACCATACCATCAACACGTATGGCCATAGCGTCGCTTATACGTGAGGAACTGTTCAACGCAAGGCAATATTATAGGGACAAAATGGCCTGCCAGCGTGATGGAAGCGATTTTGAGGAAAGCTTTTCCATGGAATGCTATGTGCCCCTGTTTGAAAAAAGGATTCCTTTAAAGGCACATGTTCACCGAGTGGACGATATATTTACCGCCATAAGGATTGCAAAGGAGTTTGATCTTCTTCTCACGCTCGACCATTGCACCGAAGGACATTTAATAGCTGACGACATCTTTGAAAGCGGTTATCCCGCGATAGTAGGGCCGTCCTTGGCATCAAGGACTAAAATCGAGGTTAAAAGCTCGGATTTTATGACAGCCGGCGTGCTGAATAAGTCTGGAGTGCTTGTAGCGCTGACCACCGATCATCCGGTATCAAGGATTCAATACCTGCCAATCTGCGCCGGTCTGGCGGCAAAGGAAGGCATGGGCAAGGAAGAAGCGCTTATGGCAATTACTATAAACGCGGCGCGCATCTGCGGTGCGGCTGACAGGATTGGCACTATTGAAGCAGGTAAGGACGCCGATATTGTAGTTTATGATGGAAACCCTCTGGAAATCTTCTCAAAAGCGGTTTATACTCTTATTAATGGTCAGGTAGTATACAAAAGCAATGCTTAATCGTCCAAAATAAAATATATTTTGTTTCTTTGTTGACCATGACGTAACGTCATGGTCTATGCTTTACATGAACGGAGGCGATTAAATGCGGTATAATATAGGGGAGCTGGCGGAGCTGGCCGGCGTGTCGGTTAGGACGCTGCGCCACTATGAGCAAATAGGTCTCTTGACCCCCAAAAGGGGAGAAAATGGGTATAGGATATATGGGCCAGCGGAGGTTAAAAAGCTGCAGCATATATTGTTTTACCGCAGGCTTGGTTTGGGGTTGGAAAAAATAAGGCGGGCAATTGCCGATCCTGGCTTTGATTCGGTTGCCGTACTGACCAGCCATTTGACTGAATTGAGCCGTCGGCGCATAGAGCTGGATACCCTCATCGCCAACGTACAAAAATCAATTAAGGAAAGGCAGGGTGAGTATATCATGAGCGATGATGAAAGGTTCGAGGGGCTCAAAAGGAGACTTGTGGAGCAAAACGAGCGCCAATATGGCTCCGAAGTTCGCGCGCAATACGGCGATGATGTAATGAACCTGGTAAACCAAAAAATCGGCCGTATGTCCGAATCCCAGTTTGAAGAGGCAAAGCGCCTTGAACGGGATGTGCTGGATGCGCTTTTTATGGCCATGAAGTCTGGCGATGCACGCTCCGAATCGGCAAAGGAGCTGGTTCGAATCCACCGGGACTGGTTAAGATGCTACTGGCCCGTATATACGGCTGAAATGCATGCGGCATTATCCGAGAGTTATGTGACTGACAAGAGATTTTCGGACTATTATTCAAAAGCGGGAGGGGGAGCGGCCGCATTTCTCAGGGACGCTATAGTTAACTTTAGCATCGAGCTGGAATGAAACGCTCATATGTCGTCAACCAGGCCGGCGGTATCGTTAGTCTCGGACTGCCAAAAACCCGGATTTAAACCGTAAGGTTTTCGTTCTTTGCGGGTTTTGCCTCCGGCGGCTTAGAACCTTTTTTGCAAAAAAGGTTCTAAGAACTCCAA
>UQXE01000006.1 GCA_900544965.1 uncultured Eubacteriales bacterium
TCCGTCCCCATTGCTTACCTTCTTCGCCTTGTTGCACTTCATTTTACAATCCAGGTACAAAGGGAGTGCGCTTTATTGCCATTAACAACGGCATTGACAGCGCGAACCAAATAGACAGCGACTTTATCCCGTTTTTGAATATCATCAACGAGTGGTATTGCCGCGATACAAGCAAGAAGATACGCGCTGTGATGAAGTCCAAAGGCGAAGCGGGTGAACACCTCTGTACCAACGCTCCATATGGCTACATGAAAGACCCTTACAACAAAAAGCGTTGGATTGTAGATGAAACCGCCGCCGAGGTGGTTAGGCGGATATTTGCTCTCTGCTTAGAGGGTTACGGACCGTCGCAGATTGCCCGTATCCTGAAAGAGGGAAAAGTCATAATACCGACTATGCATTTTCAGCGGACAGGCAGGGCAACGAGGAATACGCCGCCGGACAATCCGTACAACTGGACGGGCGACACCATAGCCGACATTTTAGAACGTCCAGAGTATCAGGGGCATGCGGTGAACTTCAAGACCTACAAACAGTCGTACAAGAGCAAAAAGACCTGTTACAACCCCAAAGAAAAACAGCTTGTGTTTGAGAATACCCATGAAGCAATCATAGACGCTGACACATGGGAACGGGTGCAGGAATTGCGAAAGAACAAACGACGCCCGACGAGGACAGGAAAGACAAATCTATTCTCTGGCATTGTACGTTGCGCCGATTGTGGGGAAAAGCTGTATTACTGCACAAGCAAGAACTTTGAAGCGCGGCAAGACCATTTTGTTTGCTCCACTTCAAGGCTGAAAGGGAAAGAGGTTTGCCCGACGCACTTTATCCGCGCCGTTGTTTTGGAACAGGGTGTACTCGCTCATATGCGGCTTGTGATTGCCTGTGTGTCCACCCACGAGGAATGGTTTAGAAAAGCATGGGGGCGAAGCAGAAAGTCGAAGAGAAAAAGGAACTTGCGGCGAAGCGGCGGCAACTGACGCAAGCGGAACGGCGCATTGAGGAATTGGACAGGCTATTTAAGCGTATTTACGAGGATAACGCCAACGGAAAACAGACAGGGGACATGGCACGCCGATGGGTGGCCATGTCCCTTTTTTATGTGCCCTACAAACGGAATTTGTCTTATGCCTTGTCTATAAACGCTTCTATCAGCCGGTTAATTTGTTCTGGCCTATCCGTATTGGAGTTATGCCCCGCGCCTTTTATCCACTCGATCGGTATCCCGGTTTTTTTGTGCCATGCCTTATTGTACCGGATACAAGAACCAGCATGATCTTTTTCCCCACAGATAAGAAGGGCTGGGCACTTGATCTCATAAGGAAGATCGGCCTCCATTGCCTCTGCCAACATTTTGAACCCATGTCCAGACAGTTTTGCATACCTTGCTTTATCACCGTCGTAGACCATCATGATCTCGTGCATCAGTTTCCTTCCGTATTCCGACATGGCGACACCGTTCGTCCCTGTTTTCAAAAGAGACTTCCAAGGATAATACCGATAGACCGGCTCCATTCTTTTCAGAAGCCATATCTCCATAGCCGTCACATAGGACCTTTGGAGCGGTGCCGAATCAATGGAAATAAAGCCCCTCAACTTTTCTGGAAACAGTTGTGCATAGGCCTGACCCACATAACCGCCCATAGATTGACCGACAATGATTGGTGCCCGCATATTCTCCCTTATCAAAATCCCATCCAACCACCGCGCCTTATCTTGAAGGCTAAACGAAAAGCTAAATGGCCACGAGGCTGCATGACCTGGCGCGTCCCACACAAAAACAGGACACTTCCCCTCAAAGTATTCAATCTGTTTGTTGAATAATCTATGATCCGCAGTCAGCCCCGGCAGGAACACGAGCGACGGCTCGGAAATCTCTGCGTCTTTACTACTGATCCAATAGTGAATTGTACCACACTGCGTTTCAAATGTTTTTTCTGTCATCAAGTCACCTTCACAAATTATCATTTATTGCTCGGTTGAAATTGCTAAAATTATAGCACACAAGGGAAACCGCTTCAAGCTGCCCTTATCCCTTAATGTAAGTATTCCGAAGTGCGCACTTACTCACCACCCTGCGGGTGGTGGTACTGCCTGCGGCAGTCGTGCGCTCTCCGAGGGGAAAGCTGCCGACTTCTTCGGCAGGTAACACTGTTCCAGGGAAGCGTCAAGGAACCGGCTTCGCCTTGCCTTGCGGCATCCTTGACACTCCCACGGAATAGTGCTGTTTTGCAGCCAAGAGGGGTTGACACCCCTCTGCTTTTTCAAAGCCGTATTTAAAAGCAAAAAGGCCCCTTGACAAATCTTCTTCTGGTAGTTATGCTTTACAAATTAAGTATTGACAATATGACTGATTAATGCTAAAATCAATTTTGTGTTCAAAATAAGTTTTCTGGGTGTGGCGCAGTTTGGTAGCGTGCTTGAATGGGGTTCAAGAGGCCGGAAGTTCGAATCTTCTCACCCAGACCATAACTGTACACCAATTTTGATACAATTCGTATCTTGATAGGTGTCCAGTTTTTTATTAATCATAAAGGTGATAAAGCTGGCAACAAGAAAAGAATTAGCAGACGTAGCAAGATATGCTGATCGAATGGCTTCTCATGAATTTATTGATGGCGAGAACTCAAATATTAAGCCCATTATTGATCTGTTTCCAAAGTGGAATATTAGAGATGCAGATCGAGCATGATGTGCAGCATTTGTTTTTATTGTTGTATCAAAGCTGGATTTGTAATCCCGTATAGTATAGATGAATGTGTAACAGCAGTCTTGCAGGTTATGGTGACTGGGAAGAATATGCAATAGTAGATATTCGAATCGAGTATTGAAAACTTCAACCGGTAGCTTAGTAAAGTAACCAAAGCCAAATCCATATTTCCGACGGACACAGCTTTCGGGAAAGACCCAACTAATACAATGGTGCTGTGGAAATTTTGCGACACCGTTGTTTTTCAGCGTTATTAAAAATGAACAAATCTAGCTTATGGTTTTACATTTGAGGTTTACAAACTACTATTAACTATGCTATCATAATTGCTTATTTTAAGTTAATATATCCTGATATCCTGACTTGCCATTCACTTAATCGTAACCATATAGGTGTGATAAATGCAGGACCATCATTTATATAGCGGAAACTCCATGGCGGATGGCGCAGTGTCTTTTCGCCCTTATCCCTAGAGGAATTCCTGACAATAAAGAAGGCAGGATATAGAGGGATACCATCCTCCCCATGTGCGAGACAAACTACGAGAGCGCTGCGTCATCCTCACAGACAATATAAACAGCATGCTTCCCTTAAATACCGGAACGGCAGACACATCGCAGAGGGCCGGAGCTTCGAACCCTTGGAGTACGGCGGCGGGGACGCGGTCTGCCTGGTGAGCACCTCTTATGCTTTGCAAAACAACCTCCAGGTGGAAGATTCCCTTTCGCTGGATTTCTACAACATGGAAGTCGGCTACCGCTATACCATGAAGGGCGAACTTGGAGCGCAGGTTCCTGTGCTGATTCAGGAACCCTGCCGACCAGAGAACCGCATGAGGGCGAAAAAGGACTATACCATCGTGGGCATCTACACCGCGCCGGAATTGAATACGGCCTGCACGCCATCCCCGCGGGAACCATCTTGGTGCTCAAGTTCTCCGTGCCCAACGCCCAGCGGTACGAGGACTATACGGAGGCGCCGCTGCTGTATTCGGCCATTCTGGCAAACGATGGAGGGGGGAAGGCGTTTGAAGCGGCGCTGGCCAAGGCGGCGGGGATGCTGCTGATCTTTCTGGGATCTGGCATTGCCGTGTTGCGCCTGACAAGACTGAACGTAATGAAACTGCTGCGAACGGAGAAATGAACAATGACATTATTAACATTGGAGCAAGTGAGATATTGCTACCGCAACGCCTATCAGACGGTGTATGCGGTGAACGGTGTGGACTACGCGTTTGAAAAGGGAAGGTTCTACGCCGTCATGGGAGCGTCCAAAAGCGGGAAGACGACACTACTGTTTCTGCTGGAGGGGCTGGATATACCCACGGAGGGGAGCGTGGCCTTTAACGGCACGGCCACCGGCAATCTGGACTGTGACGATTACCGGCTGGAGCATGTGTCGGTGATCTAACAGAACTACAACCTGTTCCCATATCTGACGGCGCTGGAAAACGCGGCGTACTCTCTGTACGTGCACAACGCCTCCAGGAAGCAGGAAGACGCCGTGGGAAGGGATAAGCTGCTGCCGGTGGGACTGACGGAGTAGCAGTTCCGGCGGTATCCCAACATGCTTTCGGGCGGGGAGCAGCGGCGGGCGCTGGTATCGGGAAGCGAGCTTATACCGGCGGGGAACCTGGACAGCGGTAACGGGGGAAACATCATCGGGATATTGAAGGAGCTGGCGCACACATCGGAGCGGTGCGTGGTTGTGGTAACGCACGATCACAGCGTGGCCTCCCGGGCCGACGAGGCGCTGCGCATGCGCGACGGAAGACTGGAACTGCCGGCATAAGAAAAAAGCAAGGTAATTTAAACGACAGGTGTGGATTTCACCTGATTAAATTGATTGCCGTTTCCGTACTTTGAAAGGAATGACGTAAGCCTTGAACTGCGGAACAACGATTCCTCAAATTCTCCGCATGCTTTATCGATCTATTGAGGAAAACGGACAACGGCAGGCGCTTTCGCTGATATTATATATACATCCGTTTCGGTTTGACAAAGGCGGCTACTCAATGTTTTGAACAGCAAGCCAATCACCTGTGGCACTGCGTACTTTGCAAACAGGGAGTGCGTTTTGCCTTCATACATGGTGGTGAAAATCTCCTTTAAAAAAGCGGCCTGTGTTACGCAACACAGGCCTGCTACACAGTGAAATAGAACCCCTGTGGGATTTATATCTACATTGTATTCTGTTATCCCTCTTGTTGCTTATTCTTTACAAGTTCGATGGCCTCTTTTCCTGTCATGTGGTCAATGCTCATTTCCAGCATACAAAGGGTCTTCCATTCCCGGTCAATGGCGTTATTCCGTCCAGCAGCGGTATCCTCCGGCGAGTACTTGATTGCCAGCTTTTTAATCGCTATCCGCTTTGCCTGCTCGTCGTCCAACACACGTATTTGCCCAAAGACAATTACGCTTCTAAAATAGGTCGTGTATTCCTCTGGAATGATCTGGTCTTGGTCGATTACGCAGAAAGACGCTTTTGCGTTTCTTTGGATTGCGTCCAGCTTATGACCGCTTTTTGCACAATGGAAACAGATTTTATCACCGTCATACACATAGCTGACGGGGACGGCATAGGGGTAACCGTCGTCGCCCGCCAGGGCCAGTACCCCTGACATTCCCCTATATAGAACAGAAGCGGTTTCTTCTGCGGATAACGCCTGCCTTTTTCTGCGCATTTCTCTAAACATAAGACAACTCCTTCACAAAAATAAAGCGCCTTGTCCTCCACTCCTTCCATGGCCTAACGAAATGGGGATAAGACGTAAACCCGTCGGTTATTAAATAAAATTATAATATATCCATCTCAAAAAGTCAAGGTTATAGGACTCCATATTTTGTTTATGAATAACTGCAACAAACCGCCCGCTTTTAGCCGAATAAAGAATGAAAGCGGACGTATTTTAAGGTTCAAGAGTAAATACATCGTGATGGAATAAAGCGGTTGACTGGGTTGGCAACGCTTGTCCGACGCTTGGGAATGGATTAGAAACGCGGCTATTGATGTAGGCTACTTTATAAAGGAGGAGTAGTGGATATTATTTGAACCAGGTCAAAAAAACCTCCGACAAGAAGCCTTTTTGCCTTCACAAACGAAGGCAAAAAAGGTTCTATGACGCCGGAGGCAAAATCGACATGCACGGTCGAAAATAGCTATTGCGTAATTCAGCGCATTCTTACTGGGAGAATGAGGTAATAAAATGCCTCGCCGTCGATGGGCCTTATCACGCAGTGCTTATCGCTGGCTATAAGGTCGATGAATATCTCCTCATCCTCAAGGCTCTTAAGCGCGTCAATAAGGTATTTTGCGTTAAACGCCAGCTTCTGTGCTTCGCCGGTCATCTCTATGGACTGCTCCTCGTTAGTGCGTCCTATTTCGCTGTTGGCGGATATTGTCATCACGTCATCGGCAAACTCGAGCACCACAATGTTGGTCTTCCCTTCGCGGGCCATAAGCGAAACGCGTTCTATGGTATCCAGCATATCGCGGCGGTTGAGGCGCACGCGTGTATTGTAGGTGTCGGTCAATATCGCGGAATAGTTGATAAACTGCACGTTTAACAGCCTGGAAAGCACCCTGGTATGGCCAAGATCGATCATTACATGCGATTTTGTTAAAACAATTTCAACGTTATCATCGCTGTCGTCCATAATACGCCCTATCTCATTTAGCGACTTAACCGGAATTACCGCGTCCAGTCTGCCGCATGTATGTCTGAGCGATTCGCGGCGTATGGCAAGGCGGAACCCGTCAAGAGCGACAAGCTGCACGCGATCGCCGTCGATTGACATAAGCACGCCGGTGAGTATAGGATTTGAATCGTCGGGCGCTGTAGCAAAGGTGGTCTGGCGGACCATACTTCTGAACAGGCTCTTTTTTATGGTAATGGATTCACGCTGGCCGATCTCGGGCATTGGCGGATAATCGGAGGCACGGTTGGTTTGAAGCGTGGAGCGGCTACGCCCGCTCTTTATTTTGATAGAGCTTTCATCCCCGTCTATCTCAACGGTTTCGCCTGGCAGCTTTCTCACCATTTCGGAGAAAATGCGGCCTGGAACGACTGCTGCGCCCTCTTCGCGCACTTCGGCTGGGATGGTGGCTTCGATCCTGAGCGACATATCGGTGCATACAAGCGTCATGTCGTTTTCCCTGGCGCATATATATATGCCTTCGAGTATCGGCAGGGCGCTTTTGGCGGAAAGCGCACGCGTAGCCGCCAGTACGCCGGCGTTCAGGTCTGTAGTATTTATGATTAATTTCATTGTGACCTCCTAGCAATCAATGGATTTCCTGCATCATTATAGCATACGCAAAAACCATTTGAAAGCTTAAGAACCCCTAATGTGCGACATCTGCTCCGGAAGTATGAAACTATCCGGCCCAATGAGCGCCAAATAGGCTATTCTTACCGATTTTCTTTGTTGATGTCAGAGCCGGTATGCATGCCTGGCCCGAATTCGTCGCGTCCTGGGTTTCAAAAAATCCGATCACCGCAAAAAGCACGCCCAATCCAGCTATAACATATGCAAGCTTCGATTAAAGGAGTTGAGCAGAAAGCGTCAACGCTATACCGCAGAGGATCAGCTTTATATCCTTAGCCATATAGTATTTACTCTGTTGTGCGGGCGATCAGTTAACCTAAGTTTCTATATTTGCAGATACTTCATAAACATTATACTATAAAAAACGCAAGGAAGCTAATCTAGACTTTGGTAAAGGCTCAAAATTTACAACACATAAAAGTCGACGGAATGCGCGCCGGTCATTTAATACCTTGATAGTTAAATATGGTCTGATAGCTGCTTGCAGCCGAAGGCCGACTTTTGCGGGATGAACCCCCATGCGCAGCAATAGTGCAATACGAAAGACTTATGACCTCATTTTGTCTCCGGCAGATTAAAGCTTTTTTTGCCTTGACACGTCTTGCGTTCTCTTGCTGCGCTCAGACGAAAAATCAAAAATACGACCCTAAACTGGTCTATCTGTATAATGAGGTTGCGCAGCCAAAAAACTACTAGATTTTGAATGATTCGACGTGCTTGCACAATAGCCGATAGGGATAGAAATTTTATGATTTCAATTTAGCAGTAAGGAATATATTTAAGTAACGCCATATTGAGTCAATTTAACATAACTATAGTTTTATTTATATATAACATAATAGCAAAATAATTATATGCAAGTAAGCGTTATAAAGGGCTAATTTTGCTTGGATCAAAACATAAGCTGCCTATAATAGGCAGGAAGGTGATTTTTGGCTATGATTGTGGTATAATATACACTAAAGCGGAAGGGCAGGAAGGTGTAACATATGGCAAAGCGGATTTTATTGGTTGACGATGAGCCTTTAATTTTAAAGGGTTTAAAATTTTCGCTTAATCAGGACGGATATGATACGGATACGGCTACGAATGGCGATCAAGCCCTTGAAATGGCTTTGAATAATGATTATGATATAGTGCTTTTGGACGTTATGCTGCCTGGGCTATCAGGCATAGAGGTTTGCCAGAGGATCAGGGAGAAGAGTGATGTGCCCATAATTATGCTGACGGCCAAGGGCGAGGATATGGATAAAATACTTGGCCTTGAATATGGCGCTGACGATTATATGACGAAGCCATTTAATATACTTGAAGTTAAGGCCAGAATAAAAACAATCCTGCGCAGGGCTGGCAGCAAGAGCGGCGAGCATAAAGCCCTGATCAGCGAACACGGTATTACTATAAATACGGAAAGCCGCAGCGTAACCGCAGGGGATAACTCCGTTAATCTTACTGTAAAGGAATTTGACCTTTTAAACCTATTTATGAATAATCCCGATAGGGTATACAGCCGTGAGGAACTGCTTGATCTTGTTTGGGGTGAGGATTACGTAGGAGATTTGCGCACCGTAGATGTTCATATTAGGCGTCTAAGGGAAAAGATAGAGAAAAATCCTAATAAGCCGGAATGCATAATGACTAAATGGGGTATAGGATACTATTTTGCGGGTTAAAAATTTCTTTGGATCTATAAGGTTGAGAATGGTGGCGGTATACTTCTGCGTCACCTTTCTTGCCATGCTTACGATAGGAGTAATTATATCCAATATAATGGAATCGTTCTTGGTAAGCCAGCGCGTAGAAGCGCAATCTGGCGAAACAAGGAGGGTAGCGCTTGAAATTGCTCCGTGGTTCAATGAGCGCAATGCGGATAAACTTTATGGCCACATATTAGAACAGGCCTCCGAACTAGATGGTCGAATCCTTATACTTGACAACTACGCCGTAGTTCAGGCGGATTCAGCCTCCGCTTACAACGGGATGTCATTGCCATACCACGAGGTCCGCAAAGTGCTGCATGGGACGTCCGATGGCGCATACGGATTTCATCGTATTGTTCGAAACAAAACTTTAGACTCGCAGACTGGCGCGGACGGGGGAATTGATCGGGTTTGGGCCGTTTATTATACCGCCCCAATAGTAAATGATGGAATATATTTAGGTGCGGTCCTGTTTTCAACCGAAATTCAGGATGTACATGACGGAATAACTGACATAATAAGGCGCATAACCGCTGTTTTCTTTATTACTGTTATTGCGATGGGTATAATAACCTTTATACTTTCAGGATTCTTAACAAAGCCGATTGTTGAGCTTACAGGTGTTATAAGAAGAATGGGTACTCAGGGCTTCGGTGCGAGAGTAAGGGTTAAGGATGGAAGTATGGGAGAGGTTGCAGAGCTGTCAAGGGCATTCAACCGTATGAGTGAGCAAATCGAGGATCATGACAGGGTAAGGGATGAATTTGTATCCAATGCCTCACACGAATTAAAAACTCCTCTTTCGGCTATGAAGGTTCTTTCTGAATCAATATTATATGAGAACGATCCAGACCCTGGGGTAATGCGTGAGTTCTTTTTAGATGTAAACAGCGAAGTCGACCGGCTTACAGGAATAATTGAAGACCTTTTAAGCTTGGTAAGAGAGGAGAGAGGACGGGCCGAGCTAAATATATCGGATGTAAGACTGGACGAGCTGACGCTTAGGGTGGTAAAAAGACTTATGCCTCTAAGCCAGAAGAAGGGATTAAAAATCGAAACCCATGTAAGTCCCGTTCTTCTTGAAGCGGATTCTGAGCGGATTGAACAGGTCGTATCCAATCTGGTTGATAATGCAATAAAATATACTGATACAGGCAAGATTGTAGTAGTGGTTAAACAGGAAGGTGAGAACGCGGTTCTTACAGTCCAGGATACGGGAATAGGCATACCGAAGGATGCGCAGCAAAGGCTATTTGAAAGGTTTTATAGGGTAGATAAGGCAAGGTCGAGAGGAACGGGAGGGACGGGGCTTGGTTTAGCCATAGTTGAAAGGATAGTCTCCATGCATAACGGCTACATCAGACTTAAGAGCGAACCGGCCAAGGGAAGCGTTTTTACCCTGTATCTTCCTATGCGCCACACGGGAGAAGTAAAATGAGACGAAATTATATATCTATACTTGTGGCGGTGCTTGTATGTGCCTTGTTGCTTTCGGGTTGCTTATTAAAGATAAAGGAGATAGAAAACGATGTTGTCCTTCCACAAATTGATCCGGAGGAGGGTGTAACAAGACAAGTACAAGGTGGTTTATATTATAGCCTAATTGATAGGGAAGGCGTGATAAAGATCAATAGTACAATATATATAAAATCGTATGAGACCGTGGAGAACGCTGTTCTAAGGGCACTGTCGCAGACGCCGCAGGAGCATTCGGATTTGGTTTTAAGCTCCCTTCCCAAAGGAACGGAAGCAATAAGCTCACAGCGCGAGGGCAGTATTTTATATCTTACTTTGTCCAAGGAATTTCTGGACAAAGCTGAACTGGAGAGCAGACGTCAGGAAATAGAGGAAGAAAAGGACAAGCTGAGACCCGGCGAGTATGAATCCATATTAAACGCGCTTGATAAAGAGTATTTTAAAGCGATGCGCCTAAGCGTATATTCAATAGTAAATTCCATGTTAAGCGTTACAGACGTTGACAGGATTCAGCTATTGGTAGATAAAAACGGTACTGGGGAGGGAGTTAGACCTACTCTGTATGAGGTTGGGCTTTCAGAGGATATTGAAAGTGGGGAGCTTGTTGAGCCAATGCCGTTGGTAACCAATCAAACCGCAACTCCTGCTACCATTGTAGAGCTTTTATTGGATCACTTAATTCTTAAAGACTATGAAAGAGCCTACGACTACTTTGCTTTGGTGGGAACAAATAATGAATACAAGCCTGACTTGACTGAATTCGTGGACGAGCTTAGCCCACTATGTAAAATTACTGAATACGATATGCAAGGATACGTCCAGAATTCAAATGGGGAGGCTATGGTGCGGTTTAGGCTTGTTATAGAGAGGGAGAACGGAACCCCCGAAATTATATATAACGATGGGCTGATCTTGCTTGAGGAGGGCGGAATATATCTGGTTGATTATATTACTTTTTTGGATGTATTGAGGCAATCGCTATGAGGAAGATACGTGCAGTTTGTGCCCTGCTATGCATTTTATTTGCTGCAGGAGTTATAGGATGTGTAGGCCGCACTGAGGAAATTCCGCCGCTTCAGGAAACGGGATTTGAAGTTCCAAGGCCTATTACGTCACCGGTTGAGTTCGACGCAACCCTATATTTTGTCGACGAGAGTAACGGTGATCTGGTAGGGGAGGAACATAGCCTGACCTATGGAAACGGGATTTCAAAAATTCAATCTGCGTTAATAGCGTTGGGGTCGGCGCCCACTGGGGACGGAAGGATTTCCGCTGTGGCCGATGGCCTGAGACTGAACAAGGTTGTTCCTTTAGACGGCGTATGCAACGTTTATTATATTGGAGAACGCGCGGTGACGGAGGAAGAATGGCTCAAGCTGAGGACGGCTGCCGCATCCACGGTATTTAGCGTAGATTCCGGTCTTGAAGCTGTCAACGTATATTTAAATGGTAAAGAACCAGGATATGGAGGCGAAGCATTGGGGACAATAAGGAATTCTCCTAAGCTGTCTAATATACTAAAATCGGCTTTTGAATTTCAAAGCAATGCAACATTATATTATGCTGATTATTCGAGTGGCGACGCGATGCTTATCGCAAGCAATTACACGCTAGATATTTCAAGAGGAATGAAGGCCGACGACTATGCCCGCCTTATATTTGAAGCCCTTAAATCCGCTCCGGATGGAGATACAGGACTATATGCTCCTATTCCACAGTCGGTTGCATTTGAAAAAGCAAGCGTTAAACGTGACGCCAACGATGAGTATGTAATCGAACTTACTCTAATTGATCAGGGAGCAAAAGACATTGACCATGAGATTATATGTTCGGCGCTAACCCTGTCAATAACGGGATATATCCCCAACATATCCGGGGTAAGAGTGTACATTAGAGATGGCGGCGTACTAGAGTCCCTGCCTGAAAATGGGAGCTATACCACTGAGAATTTTGACAGCCTTATTGGTCGCCGCATCCACTTGGTATATACTGAAGAAAACGAATCGGTAATGCATAAGCGTACACGACCAGTTTACTATGCGCTTGTTGATGATTACATGCATTCGCTTGAACTTCTTATAGGAATTATCTCATTGTCCAATTCTGACTTTGAAAGGTTCAGGCCTTCGGACTTACGGGCAATATATATAAGCGGAAGCAGCGCCGTTGTGGATTGGCAATACGGATTCAGTGATAAATTAAATTCTATGCTTAACAGCGAAACTGTTGAGTCAGAGCGGAAGATACAGCTTTTTATCTATAGCATTATAAATACCCTGTGCGAGATACCAGGCGTAAACCTTGTGTGGATGACTGAAGCGGGGGATAGGATGGGAAGCATAGGCAATCTGTATTTAGGCAATGCGTTTATGAAAAACCCTGGATTGGTTTCTCAGTAAACAAGGTACAATATAATCATAAAGGTCCGGCAGGGCTATAAAATTTTTACAAAAGGGGATAAAACATGAAGTACTTAATAACTATCGATGGAATGGGATGTGGGCACTGTGTATCACGCGTCACGGCTGCACTGAATGATGTTGGGGCGTCGGTTGAAAGCGTTAAGATAGGGTCGGCTGTTGCGGACTTCTCGGGAGACGTTGACAGAATAAAAGCCGCGATTCAAGAAATTGGGTTCGATATCATATCCATAGAGGCGAAGTAGATTATGTCTGAAGTTGGGGGAGCGAGGGTTGTTCTAGGCATGTCTGGGGGGGTCGATTCATCGGTCGCCGCATTATTGTTAAAGCGTCGAGGATACGATGTAATAGGCGTTTTTATGAAGAATTGGGAAGAGGAGGACGAGGACGGAGTATGTACCTCTGCGAATGATTATAGCGACGTACGCAGGGTGGCGCAACACGTAGGAATACCATATTATTCCGTTAATTTTGCAAAGGAGTACAGAGAGCGGGTTTTCTCGTATTTCCTTGACGAGTTCGCTAAGGGCAGAACTCCTAACCCTGATGTGCTGTGCAACTGTGAGATAAAGTTCAGGGCCTTCCTTGACTTTGCCATGGGGCTAGACGCCGATTATATCGCAACAGGGCATTATGCTCGTATACAGCGTGACGGCCAGAATGTTTTGCTGCTTAGATCTGTGGACATTTCAAAGGATCAGACATATTTTCTGTCCGGCTTGACGCAGGAGCAGCTATCCAAGGTTATATTTCCTGTTGGGGATATTACAAAGAACGAGTTAAGAAAAATAGCGTTTGATGAGGACATCCCAACTGCGTTAAAGAAGGATTCGACTGGGATTTGCTTTATTGGAGAAAGAAATTTTAAAAAATTCCTTATGCAGTACCTTCCTGCCAGGCAGGGGGATATGATAACGCTTGACGGCAGGGTGGTAGGTACGCACGATGGGCTTATGTACTATACAATAGGCCAAAGGCGAGGCCTGGGAATAGGCGGAAGAAACGATGGAAGCGGCGAAAGCTGGTATGTAGTTGCTAAGGACCTCGCAAAAAACCGCCTAGTAGTGCAGCAGGGAGAACAAGAGGAACTGTTCTCCCTAGGATTGAGAGCCAATAAAGTAAACTTTATATTGGGTTTTCCACCAGCCAGGCAGTTTACGTGTACGGCCAAATTCAGATATAGGCAGCCGGACCAAAGGGTCCGCGTAACCGTATGCGGCGATGGATGCGTTGTTGATTTTTTTGAACCTCAGCGTGCAGTAACTCCAGGACAGTGGGTTGTACTATACGAAGGTGATATTTGTCTTGGCGGAGGGGAAATAGATGAAGTTCGCCCTTTAAAGCGGGCTATTTTACCAAATTGATCGTTGAACAAAAGTAAGGGCAAAAATGGCAAGGTATGTTGCCATGAAATGTATCAAATGATAATATTATTATGATACCAAATTAGTAGCGACTAATCTAGGGGCAGCTACCTTTTATGCATTATTCGCTTTAATTTGAAGGGTGGTGTATTATTTGATTAGCGAGTTTTCAATAACTGGCATGAGTTGTGCGGCGTGTTCATCAGCTGTAGAACGTGCCGCAGGCAGGGTTGACGGCGTGGAAGCCGCCCATGTAAACCTTGCTGCTGAGCGCTTAAGGGTAAGGAGCGAGGTTGATGTAAGCGACGCTGTTATTAACGCTGTAAAGAAGGCCGGTTTTGGCGCGCTGCCCTCTCAGGGCTTTAAAAAGCAGTCTATGCTTGACGAAGAACGGCGCGCAAAAGAACTTAGGGGGAAGAAAAAACGCCTTATCGTGGCTATAGCCTTTGCAATCCCCCTGTTCTATATATCCATGGGAACGATGGTTGGTCTGCCATCCCCAGTTGCGCCGGACAATCCTATGCTCTTTGCGGCAGTTCAACTGTTGCTGCTCATCCCAATCGTTGTGGCGGGCTGGGGTTTTTATGTGAGGGGGATAGGCGCTCTTTTCAGACTTCATCCAAATATGGATTCCCTCATTTCTGTAGGAACCATTGCTTCGCTGGCATATTCCATCTATTCCATGTGGAGAATCTCAGTGGGAAACGCCCATGCCGCCCATGAGCTGTATTTTGAATCCATAGGCGTAATAATTACCCTGGTTATGCTTGGAAAGTACCTTGAAGCAAGAGCCAAGGGCAAAACCGGAGAAGCGCTTAAAAGCCTGATAGAGCTTGCGCCCGACAATGCGGTTATACAGGACAAAAACGGGGTTGAACGTGAAGTCAAAGTAGAGGAGCTTATGCCTGGAGACCTTGTAATCGTGCGTCCAGGGTCGTCAATACCCGCCGATGGAACAATAGTGAGGGGTGCTACCTCTATAGATGAATCCATGCTTACTGGCGAGAGCCTTCCCGTTGACAAATCGGTTGGCGATCATGTAACCGGGGGCAGCGTTAATCTAGGGGGAGCGATAGTATTCCGTACAGTAAATGTTGGCGAGGATACAACACTTTCTGCGATGATACGCCTTGTTGAGGAGGCGCAGGGAACGAAATTGCCTATAGCAAGGCTTGCGGATAGGATAAGCGGCATATTTGTGCCGGTAGTGGGAGCAATAGCAGTTATCGCCGCTCTGATATGGTTGGTTGCCGGCGAAACGGTTGAGCACGTTTTACGCATATTCGTATCCGTTCTGGTGATAGCCTGCCCTTGCGCGCTTGGACTGGCAACGCCAACAGCCATAATGGTAGGAACGGGAAGGGGAGCTAAGCTTGGAATACTTATAAAGGACGGGGAAGCGCTTGAAACGGCATGCAGGCTTAACGTCTTGGCCATTGATAAAACAGGTACCCTGACCGAGGGGAGGCCCTCCGTGACTGACGTTATATCGTTTGAGATGAGCTCTTCTGAGATGTTGACCCTATTTGCAACCGGCGAAAAAATGTCGGAGCATCCGCTTGGCAAGGCAATAGTAGAGTATGCAGAAAAAGCAGGTCTGATGCCGGATAACCCTGATGAATTCGAAGCCCTTATTGGACGCGGAGCTAGAGCAAGGGCTGAAGGCAAGCTATTGCTTATGGGCAATGCCGACCTTATGAAAGAAAGTGGAGTGGAGCTTGGCTCCGAGGTGCGCGCCCACATGGAGCGATTGGCTCAACAGGGAAAAACCCCTATGTTATTGGCGGCCGATGGGGACCTATGCGGTATAGTTGCTGTAGCGGACAAAATAAAGGATGAGGCGCCAGATGCGGTTGAAAGGCTTAAAGGCCAGAGGATAGACGTGGTTCTCATAACGGGGGACAATGCGAATACGGCCGAGGCTATTGGGCGGCAAGCTGGGATAGAGGACTTGCGAAGCAATGTCAGGCCTGAAGAAAAGGCGGGTATAATAAGCCAGCTGCAGTCGGAAGGAAAACTTGTGGGAATGGCAGGGGATGGAATTAACGATGCGGTTGCGCTTGCTCAGGCAGACGTTGGTTTTTCGCTTAATACAGGAACGGATGTCGCCATTGCGGGCGCGTCAATAATTCTTATGAGAAGCGATCTAAGGGGTATATCCGACGCGGTTTCGCTCTCCAGGCGCACCATGCGTACTATAAAGCAAAATCTGTTCTGGGCTTTTGCCTACAACTGCATAGGCATACCAATAGCGGCCGGTGTGTTATATGCGTTTGGGGGGCCATTGCTAAACCCAATGATGGCCGCGCTTGCTATGAGCTTCAGCTCCGTAACCGTACTATTAAATGCGCTGAGGCTAAAGAGCGTAAAAATATAAATGAAATTAGGATAATAAAAGTGGCAGTTATCGCTGCCACTTTTATTATTTTCTAACGCTAATCCTGCAATTCCTCAATCTCTTCGTCGATATTATCCGGAGTTATTCTATTCGGGTTCAGCCAATCGCTGTCAGGCCTGCATATCTGACGCGCGTCAAGGTATGCCATGGGAAGAGAAAGTATGGTCTGTCCCTGGTAGTTGCCAACGGTATTACGCTGGACAACCAGGGCGACGTCAGCGGTTTCATCGTCTAACAAACAAAGGGGAAGCATAAGCGACATTGAATCCCGCGCGGGATGATACATCGGAACGGCCGTTTTATAGTTCCATCTTGTACGCTTTACCGCCAAGTCTATCGCATCCTTCATTCGGTTGCGAAGGCGGTTATATAATTGCGGACTGTTTTTAAGGAAATCGCTGAGCTCCCTATAGCGTCTCTCCTTAACCAGCGCATTGTCAGCCAAATTGATCTCGTCGACCAGGCGTGAGGTGGTTGTATTATTGCATTCATATCTTATAAACTCCAGAGGAAGCCTTTCGGGGTGTTCAAGTATAATATGGCTATAGTCTGTATATAGCTGGAGATCTACATCGTATATAAGATCACTGTGGGATTTATAATATCTGGCGGCTTCAGGCGGATTTTGAAAATGCTGCAAGAGCACTTTACCATCGTCAACGCCCGCTATGCAAAAGCTTCTCAAGCGCCATGGACTAGAATATCCGTCCTTAGACGGTTCAAAGCACGCATAAATGTCGTCATAAGTGCGTGTAACCAGTCCTGTATTAAAAGCCGCAAATATACCATTTCCCTTATCATCCAGCTTTTGCATAACCTTCTTTTCCCTGTCAAGCCTATAGAATGTATAGCGCAGGTATTGAAGCAGTATAAATTTGCTGCAGTAGGCGCTCCCTTCAAAATCCCATTGCTCAGGCTGGGCCAGTTCCGCCAGCGCGTCAAGGGTTTCGTCCCATTTGCCCATATATGCCCAGCTTTCAAGCGTCCTGCCAGGAAAAACCTTAGTGCGGGATTTCTTAAGCGTTTGCGCGTTGACGGTTGCCGTTGGCACAGAGGACATTACGTTTCCTGACGCGGGATAGGGGCAGCCAGCGTCGTCTCTAAGAACTGCTCCGGCATACATCGCCATCCACGGCTGCTGGTTGCGCAAATTATTTCTTCTGCAATATATATATATGGGTCTTCCCATATCATCCAACCTTCCAGCAGGAAACGCCGCGCATGCCTCCCACAGCTCAAGCGTCCCCTCTTCCTGGGCTTTCATAAATGGGAACTGAAGCTGCTGCCATGCATCTTCTTTGGAAAATACGGTTGACGGAAACAGGCATTTTAACGAATCCAGAGCTTCCTTGCGCAGGCCACAGAACTTGCGCACGCTTTCAAACAGATTCATGCTTTCAGATTCAGATTTCTCGACAAGTACAGGTTCATTTCTGGACATTGGCTCGTTTTCCGGCGATGTTTCGGGCAGGGGTTCAGACGGTCCCTCGGTATTTTCCCCAATATCGATTTCCTCATCTACTGGTTTCACTGCGTCGGACTCGTCCAATGCCCTTGATAAGGGCAGCCTGGTCGATCCAATCATAGGATTAGAACCGATATATGTAAGAGCCCATGGCGCAGGATTTACTCCTGTGTTAGCGTTTGGACGGCACAATACGTATATCGGCTTGCCGGCTGAATCGTTTCTGCCAAGGGGGAATACGGATACATTGAGGTCATCGTATATTTCAAGCTCTCCACTTTTATTGGCGCTGTGAAACGCGCTGTTTAGCAGGCTCCATGCGGCCGACTCATTACCCATTGAGTAATGCGATATCAAAGTATTAAGTGTGTTTTGCGGAGCAAACCCAAATGAACTCAAGTCGTTTTCATTGGCTTTCGCTTCATCATCAGAAGCTGTAAAGCTATCCTCTTCAATTAGCTGTTCCTCGGTATCAGAGGGAGGACCGTTTAAAGCGGTTTCCTGATGGGCAACGGCCGCTTCCCCTGTTTCTTCCATGCTTTCATCCGGAGACGGGGGCAGGAGATGGTCGTTTTCCATATCAGCGTCGGCGTCGCTATCTATAGAATCCGGCTTGTCGACCTTAACGTTGGAGGCGGACTCGGTATCTATATCAGAATCCGCCTCCAAAGCATCAATATCAGACGCTAGGGCGCTGGTTTCACTTTGACTGTTGTCCGGCTTATTTAATAAATCTACGTCTTCCTCATTTGAATGTTCAGATAGCGGAAGCCTGACAAATCCCAAGGTAGGATCAGGACCAACATAGGATATAACCCATCTTTGCTTGCCTATGTTGCGATTTGGTTTACAGAGCACATATATTGGCCTGTTCGAGCGGTCGCTTCTCCCCAAAGGAAAGATTACCGCGTTCAAATCATCATAGATTTCGAGGGTATTGTTTTGCTGTGCGTTTTTGAATGCGCTCTGGAGGAGGCGCCACGCCGAGGATGTATCCCTAGCCGGTGTATATGAAACGATTGATTTGCTAATAACCATTTGCGGTACATAACAAAAATCCCTGATGTCCCTTACCACTTCGCTATGAAAATTTTTGCTTTCATCATTGATGGATAGATTGCCGTCATCATTATCAGGTATATCTATGGTTTGGACTGAATCTTTAGGATCTAAAGCCCATACCGTACCAATGTAGTCTTCATCAAAGCTATCAGGAAATAAACCGGCTTCATCCTGATAACCCGCCTCAGGGTCGGTATCCTCGCTAGATGCCTTATCGGATTGGACAGCGTCTATCAAAACAGCTGAATCCGTGATTTTGGATGAACTACCGGAGAGGGGAGATAGAATACCTTTGTGGAATCCTATGCTGCTTGAATCCAGCGATTCAAATTTATCCGATTTCGTTTTATCGTCAATTAGGCAAATATCTGTATTTTTTGTTATGTCATCTGGAAAATCCATGGCGGCTTCATTAAGTATTCTGGACTCGGGTTCTGATCCAACATAAACGGCAAGCCAAGGTCTTGGGATTTCCTGCTTTGCCCCATTTGGCTCACATAGCAAAAACAGTTCGTTTCCATCCTTATCATCACGTCCTATAGGAAAAAACATAGCGTTATTTTTAATCTTTAGCCTATTTTCCTTTTGTGCGGACAAGAATCCTTTTTTTAACAATGTTTTTGCATATCGTTCACTGCTTACGCCCGGAAGCATGGATACAAATTGCTCTAATAATTTTTTGGGGACATAACACATTTGAAAAAGATCAGTTTCATTCAAATCCATCTCACTTTCTCCTTTATATTTTTTAACAAACATTAATCTAAATTGTAGCATATGGATAATAGTTATGCAAGATGGCGCTAAGTTGCGGGAAACGCTACAATTATGGTTATAATTTAGAGCATTTACAATGCCTGCGCTTCATCCAAATACTTTGACAGGATATATGGCTTCAAAAAGCATTGTGTTTATGGTATTATGATGTGGTAATTGCTATAACTTTGAAGGGGATTCTATGGCGGCTAAGAACAATAAAAACACGCGCAAAGCAAATGCGTGTAAAAAAGGCCCCGCTTCGCAGAAAAATGCAGGGTTGCGCATAAAATACGATATTATTGCTATATTGATCGTCGCTTTGGGCGTTTTTATTTGTGCTTCCATATTCTTTGACGGTGTAGGCGTTATTGGAAATGTATTGAAGGATGTTTTGTTAGGGATATTTGGAGTGGCGGGTTTTGCAATTCCATTCGCTTTGCTGGGAATGGGCTTTTATATGCTTTTTACGGCCAGCTCAGGCGTAAACAGGCGCAATGTGCTGATGATTGCTCTAATATTAGTATCAATTATGTCCTTTATACATCTTGCCGCAAGACCGGCTGTATCCAATGATACCGTATGGGCTTACTATAAAGAAGCCTATTATTTGGGCGTTAAGGATCACCGCGGCGGCGGTGTAATAGGATCACTTCTAACCTATCCAATGCAGCTGCTTGTAGGGAAGGTAGGTTCATACGTTTTTTTCATGGCTTCTTTCCTAACCCTAACAATAGCGTTAACGAGGTTTTCCATTGGGAATGTTGCGGCAACGAAGATATTTAAAAAGGCGACTTATAAAACTTCAAAATCCAAGGTCACGTCAAGGAAAGAGGAACAAATCGTAGAAATAGACGATGTTGAATTATACAATAGTAAGAAGAAAAGGGACTTTATGGAGGAACTTGACGATATTATAATATCCGCAGACGAACCAAGGAGAGGTCACAAAGATGACGTACTCACACCTTTAACCGATACAGTCTCTAAAAGGCATGACACCGATATTCAAATCCCCGACGCATACGACACAAGGTTTGATGCGAATGGGACGGATCAGCGGTTTCAAACGATCTATGAAGTGCCCGCCGAGGAAGAGCCATTACCAGTAATAGCAGAGGCAGTACCAGCTTCCGTATCCGGTGCCGCCGTCACTGCTGATGCCGAACAAGATTCAGGTCCATCAGGCGCTGCGATATATCAGCGCCCGCCTCTGACATTGCTGAAGCCCTCCGAGGAGACCTACAGCGTTGCGGATGAATCCGCCACCGAAAAGCGAAGGGTTCTTATGGATACGCTTTCCAGCTTCAATATAACGGGTAAAATTGTAAATACCAGCGTAGGACCAGCAATAACGCGTTTTGAGTTCCAACCGGACAAAGGCATACGTGTAAACCGTATAACTGCGCTGTCAAACGATATAGCCCTTGCGCTGGCCGCCCCCAGAGTTAGAATTGAAGCGCCGATTCCAGGAAAAGCCGCTATAGGGTTTGAAGTTCCAAACAGGAATACCGCCGCCGTATTGCTTCGCGAGGTAATAGAGTCAAAGGAGTTCCAGTCGGCTAAGTCAACCGTTACGGTGGCTTTGGGTAAGGACATAGCGGGCTATGTCCTTACCGCCGATCTCGAGCGCATGCCGCACCTATTGATAGCCGGACAGACCGGTTCGGGCAAAAGCGTATGCATAAACAACATAATAATTAGCCTTGTATACAAATCTGCGCCTGACGACCTGAAGATGATACTTATAGATCCAAAGGTAGTGGAATTAAGCGTATTCTCAGCACTGCCTCATCTTATGCGGCCTGTTGTCACCGATCCTAAAAAGGCTGCCGGGGCGCTAAAGTGGGCTGTTCATGAAATGGAGCAGAGGTACAACAAGATGGCGAAGCGTAACGCCAGGGATCTCGCCCGCTATAACGCGTTGCAGGATAATCCAGAGGACAAGCTTCCAAAACTTGTGATTATAATTGACGAGCTGGCGGATCTTATGATGGTTGCGGCAAAGGACGTGGAAGACGCAATATGCAGAATTGCGCAGCTGGGACGCGCAGCCGGCATTCACCTAGTCGTTGCCACGCAGAGCCCAAGGACTGATATAATTACGGGCCTGATAAAGGCTAATATACCTTCCAGAATCGCTTTTGCCGTTACAAATGGAATTGATTCTAGAGTTATTCTCGACTGCATGGGCGCTGAAAAGCTGCTTGGGAAGGGGGATATGCTCTTCCATCCCAATGGCGCAAATAAGCCGATAAGAGCGCAGGGAGCATACGTATCCGATGAAGAGGTAGAGGCTGTAACCAGCTTTTTTGCCGAGCAGAACGTAATTCCAGATTATGACGCCGCCGCCATTGACGACAGCTTTGAGCCTAAAGCCGGCAATGCTCAAGGACAGGGACGTCAGGACGACGAGCTGCTGGGAGACGCCATAAAGGTATGCCTGGAAAACGGCGTCGCGTCAATTTCATTGCTCCAGCGCAGACTGCGAGTGGGCTATGCTCGAGCCGCAAGGCTTATAGATATAATGGAACAGAAAAATTTTATCAGTGGCTTTGAGGGGAGCAAGTCACGCAAATTGCATATAACTCAATACGAGTATGAGCAAATGTTTGGAACTGGAAAGGAAGGGGAGACGCTGGATGGATAAAATAGGGGTAATCTCGCTCGGCTGCTCAAAAAACAGGATAGATACCGAAATAATGCTAGATTTGCTAAAAAGCTCCGGCTTTAAATTTGTAAATGATCCTGCGGAAGCAGAAATTCTGATTGTGAATACATGCGGATTTATTGACGCTGCCAAGGAGGAATCGATTGAAAATATTTTGGAGATGGCTGGATATAAGACAAGCGGTAAATGCAGGCTGTTAGCCGTAACGGGCTGCCTAAGTCAGAGATATCCGGAAGAGCTTAAGGAGAGCCTTCCGGAGGTAGACCTTTTCTATGGGGTTAGGGACTATGAACAGTTGGCCGGAAGGCTAGCGGAGCTGTGTGGAAAGCCGGTTCCTCACGCATCGGGTTGCGGACGTGTTCTAACCACGCCGTCATTCAGGGCATACCTGCGAATCGCCGATGGCTGCGACAACAGGTGTACTTATTGCGCAATTCCAATTATAAGGGGCGGAAGAAGGAGCGTGCCCATGGACCGCCTATTGTCGGAAGCCAGGCTGCTTGCCCAAGGCGGCGTAAAGGAGCTTACGGTCGTCGCCCAGGATACCACAAGCTATGGCGTAGATATCTATGGAAGGCCTATGATAAAGGATTTGCTCAACGAGCTTTCCAGAATTGATGGTTTTGTATGGATACGCCTCATGTACGCATATCCCAGCACTGTAACGGAAGAGTTGATAGACTCGATAATAAGCAATGACAAAATCCTGAACTATATGGATATTCCCATACAGCACATCAATCAGGAAGTGTTAAGAAGAATGAACCGCCATGGCTCTCGAGAACATATAGAACATATGGTTAAGTATATAAGAAGTGCGGAGCCTGAATTCATACTTCGCACTACGGCCATGGTTGGGTTTCCAGGCGAATCTGAAGACCAGTTTAAGGAGTTGCTCAACTTCCTTTGCGAAAACCCATTCAATAGGGTAGGCGCGTTCGCCTACTCGGCCGAGGATGGAACTATAGCGGCTGGATACACGGATCAGGTTGATGAAACAGTAAAGAACAGGCGCTTGAAAAGCCTGTATTCAGCACAGCAAAAGCTATCTCTTGAATTTAACCGAAGAAGAGTTGGTAAAACGGAGCGCGTGCTGGTAGAATATATTGATAGCGGCCTTGCTTATTGCAGATCGTATGCCGAATCGCCCGAGCTGGACGGTTACATCATTGTGAAGGATACCGGCGACGCCCTTAGAGCAGGTGATTTTGCCGAAGTTGTTCTGAGGAGTGCGGAAGAATATGACATATGGGGGGAGCTGACGAAATGAATCTTCCTAATAAACTTACCCTAATACGAATTGCAATGATTCCAGTTTTTATTGCGTGTTTCTATATCCCTTATAGCTGGTGGAATTATTGCGCGTCGGCAATCTTCCTAATAGCTTATATTACGGATATAATTGATGGCAACTATGCCAGGAAACATGGGATAGTAACCGATTTTGGCAAACTTATGGACCCAATAGCGGATAAGCTGTTGACTTCAAGCGCATTGATCATGCTAGCCGGAAGGGGAATGCTGTCCCCTATACCAGCATTTATAATAATTGCCCGGGAGTTCATCATTAGCGGCTTTAGAATGGTATCCGCCGGAAAGGGCAATATTATTTCGGCAAACTGGATAGGTAAGGTTAAAACCGTTTTGCAATGTGTGGCATTGCTGCTTATAATGCTTGAAAATCCAATATTTTCAGCATGGGGGATTCCTCTTGATAAGATAGTACTATGGATATCAGTAATTTTGGCGGTATGGTCCGCTGGCGATTATATAATCAAAAATAAAAGCGCATTAAATTTTAACTAAGGAAGTGACAATATGAATGCAGAGGTTATTACGGTCGGAACAGAGATATTAATGGGCCAGATTTTAAATACAAATTCGCAATATATAGCCAACAAGCTGGCCGAATTGGGAATTTCGCATTACTATGACACAACAGTGGGTGATAACTGGGACAGGCTGTGCACTGCGATTGAAAACGCCTTGAGCAGATCTGATATAGTAATATTAACCGGAGGCTTAGGGCCCACCAGCGATGATATTACCAAGGAGGCTGCAGCGCATGTAATGAAACGCGATCTGGTTCTTGACAGGCCGTCACTTGAAAAAATAAAGAATCATTTTAGCTCCCGCGGTAAGGTTATGCCTGAAAACAATATAAAGCAGGCTATGCTGCCCGATGGTTGCATCATCTTAAAAAATGAAGTAGGAACAGCCCCAGGCTGCATAATCGAATCGGATAATGGAACGGCTATACTCCTCCCAGGTCCCCCAAGGGAGATGAACCCCATGTTTGAGCACGGAGTATTGCCATACCTCGGGCGCATCAGCGATTCTATTCTATACACGCGTGTAATCCGTATATTCGGCATGGGTGAATCAGCGGTAGCTTCAATGATAAAGGATGTTATCGACAAGCAGACCAACCCAACGATAGCTCCATACGTAAAACCAGGGGAAGTCACCCTGAGGGTTACTGCAAAATGCAATAATATTGACGAGGGTAAGGCGCTTGCCGAACCTGTAATTAAGGAGATTTGCTCCATAATAGGAGAGGCGGTATATTCGACTGACGACGAGGGCCTAAACGAGGTTTGTTCAAGGATGTTGGCTGATAAGCAGCTAACGCTGGCTGTTGCGGAAAGCTGTACGGGCGGCATGTTGTCATCAGCGCTTGTCAGCGTTCCAGGCAGCTCACGCTGGTTTGTCGAGGGGGCGGTTACATATTCAAACGATTCCAAACTAAGGCGGCTGGGGGTAAAGCCCGATTCAGTTGCCCAGTTTGGGGCTGTCAGCCGTATAGTAGCCGCGCAGATGGCGGAGGGGGCACGGCTTAGTTCAGGCGCGGATATAGGAATATCAACTACAGGAATAGCGGGGCCTTGCGGCGGAATCGATAATAAGCCCGTGGGGCTTGTATACGTTGGGATTGCGGATTTAGATGGTACGTATGTTAAGGAGCTGAGATTAAATGGGTCAAGGGAACATATAAGAAACCTTGCCACGCTTAACGCGCTGGATTTGCTTAGAAGAAGATTATCTGATTCGCAAGTATAATGGATGACAAAAACTAGAACAAATGTTATAATAACATAAATGGTATGAAAGGATAATAAGGTCTAGGATATATGGAGAAGGAAAAGGCACTTGAGGCCGCGCTGGCACAAATTGAAAAGCAATTTGGCAAAGGGTCTATAATGAAGCTTGGCGACGCCGCGGCCCGAATAAATGTATCCACAATCCCAACCGGCTGTATCGAATTGGATTACGCTTTGGGTGTGGGAGGCGTGCCAAAGGGACGTATTATTGAAATATATGGGCCGGAATCTTCAGGAAAAACCACGATTGCTCTGCATATAATAGCTGAGGCTCAAAAATTTGGCGGGACGGCAGCGTTTATTGATGCTGAACATGCCCTTGATCCGATATATGCGGGCAACCTTGGCGTTAACGTAAATGAGCTGTTCATCTCACAGCCGGATACGGGCGAGCAGGCGCTCGATATTGTCGAAATGCTCGTAAGGAGCGGCGCGATGGACGTTGTGGTTGTTGACTCAGTAGCCGCGCTCGTACCGAAGGCAGAACTTGAGGGGGATATGGGCGACTCTCATGTCGGACTTCTGGCCAGGCTTATGTCCCAGGCGTTGAGAAAGCTGACAGGTATAATCGGCAAGACGAATACAATATTGATCTTTATCAACCAGCTAAGGGAAAAGGTAGGCGTAATGTACGGCAACCCCGAAACAACAACGGGCGGCCGCGCACTAAAGTATCACGCATCGGTAAGACTGGACGTGCGTAAAGTGGATACGATAAAAAATGGAAACGAGCTGGTTGGTAACCGTACGCGAATAAAGGTTGTTAAAAATAAGGTGGCGCCGCCATTCAAAATCGCTGAATTTGATATCATCTACGGGGAGGGAATTTCAAAGGAAGGCTCGCTTTTGGATCTTGCCGTCAACAAAAAGATAATATCTAAGACCGGAGCATGGTATTCATATGGGGATATGCGGCTAGCACAGGGGCGTGACAATGCCAGATTGTTTTTAAAGGATAATGCCGAGCTATGTGCCGAGATTGAGGGCAAGGTTAGAGACGCGCTTAACGAAGAAGCGGTTTTGGACCGAAAATAAGTTTTTATCAATAAATATATAATACGACTATAAGGGCGTGATGTAGTCGCGTCCTTGACTTTTATTTTCAATAGCGGTACACTTAACGTGAGTGAATATGCTAGTATGTAGTGTGTACATAATGCGAATTATGGAATTAATCGTACATGCGGGCTAAAAACCCTCAGACTTTATATAGATTGACGGAGGTGTAGATTACCTTTGAACTGGCTGGATATTTTCATACCGGTTATTACAGGCGCGATTGCACTTGTCGCCGGAGCAACTGGCGGATATTATTATAGGCGCAATATAGCGGAGGCGAAGATAGGGAAGACCGAGGACGCCGTAAAAAAGCTGATTGAAGATGCTCAAAAGCGAGCTGAGACATTAAAGAAGGAGAAGATACTTGAGGCTAAGGAGGAAGTTTACCGCATAAAAAGCGAAACCGAGCGTGAAAACCGTGATCGCAGAAACGAACTGCAGCGGCTTGAGCGCAGGCTTCAACAGAGGGAAGAGCTGCTGGATAATAAGTTTACCAGCATTGAGGTACGAGAGGAAGGCCTGAATAAGAAGCTAAAGGATGCCAGCGAGCTTGAAGCTAACATAAAGGAGCTTCACGAAAAGCAGAAGCAGGAACTTGAACGTATATCATCCATGACCAGGGAAGAGGCCAAGGACGTGATCATGGAATCGGTTGAGCGGGAGGCCAGGCATGACGCGGCAGTTTTGTTGCGTGAGATTGAGGCTAAGACCAAGGATGAGGCGGATAAGCGGTCGCGCAATATAATCACCCTGGCAATACAAAGATGTGCGGCTGATCATGTGGCTGAAACGACGGTTTCAGTTGTACCATTGCCCAGCGATGAGATGAAGGGCCGAATTATTGGACGCGAGGGAAGAAATATACGTACATTGGAAACAGCTACAGGCGTAGACCTAATAATCGACGATACTCCGGAGGCTGTTATCCTGTCCGGGTTTGATCCGGTTAGGAGAGAAGTGGCACGTATAGCGCTTGAAAAGCTAATTCTTGATGGGCGAATTCATCCGGCGCGCATTGAAGAGATGGTTGAAAAGGCCAGAAAAGAAGTAGACGTTAAGATACGGGAGGCCGGAGAGCAGGCCATATTTGAGGTTGGAGTTCATGGACTGCATCACGAACTGATAAAACTTCTTGGCCGGCTGAGATACCGCACAAGCTATGGTCAAAATGTGCTCAAGCATTCCATAGAGGTGGCCCATTTGGCCGGAATAATGGCAGCTGAAATTGGCGCGAACGTACCTTTAGCAAAGAGGGCGGGCTTGCTGCACGACATAGGAAAGGCTCTTGACCATGAAATTGAAGGTCCCCATATCCAGATAGGAGCGGATATAGCAAAGAAGTACCGTGAAAACAATCAGGTGGTTCACGCCATTATGGCTCATCACGGCGACATTGAAGCAACCACTATAGAGGCTGTGCTTGTACAGGCCGCCGACGCAATTTCCGCCGCCAGGCCTGGCGCAAGACGCGAGACCTTGGAGAATTACATCAAGCGCCTTGAAAAGCTTGAGGATATCGCAAACTCATTCGAGGGGGTTGATAAATCGTTTGCCATACAGGCTGGACGAGAGGTTAGAATCCTGGTAAAGCCTGAAAATGTTAACGATGCGGATACTATCATTATGGCTAAAGAGATAGCAAAACGTATTGAATCCGAGCTGGACTATCCCGGTCAGATTAAGGTCAATGTAATAAGGGAAACCCGGGCTGTTGAATTTGCAAAATGATGTTAAGCGAAATATTAATATAATGTTTACAGGTGGGCTTAACTGTCTGCCTGTTTTCGTTCCACTGCATAATAAAATGATGCCTTTTGGTTTAGGACATAGCGTTGATGTATAGAATTAAATAAGCGATCGATAATGGGAGGAAAAGCATATGCAGTTTCCGGTAGCAGATGCGCACTGTGATTTTTTATATGGTATGGTAAACAGGGGTTACTCCATTGATTCCCTAACGGGCGAGCAGACGGTATATTTGCCTTATCTTTCGAAAGGCGGCGTTGCACTTCAGTTTTTTGCAGCATGGATTGACAGCAAGCTTAGGGTTCCTTATCTGCAGCAATGTATGGACATGGTGGATGCATATTATCGAATGTTAGACGAACACAGCGATATGTTTTGTCCGCTAAGCGATCATTTCAATCCTTCTTGCGGCAAGATAGCGACTGTATTGACGATAGAGGGGGGAGAGGCTATAGAGGGATGCCTCTCCAATCTTAGGCTTTTTCACAGGCTTGGCGTGCGGGCTATGTCGCTTACCTGGAATGAATCCAATGCGCTGGCGCATCCCGCGATGAGCAGGCGCAACAGGGGGCTGACTGTTCTCGGGCGTCGCGTTGTTGAGGAGATGGATAGACTAGGTATGGCCATAGACCTCGCGCACCTGAGCGATGCCGGTATTGACGATATCCTTGAGATGACCGATAGTGCGGTATTCGCGTCCCATTCAAACTCTAGGGAGGTTTATCCGCACCCCAGATCCTTGAAAGACGATCATATTAAAGAGATTGCGAGACGTGGCGGCGTAGTGGGAATTAATTTCTACCATGAACAGCTTTCTGGCAAATATCCCTCCACATCCGAAGATATAGTACGCCATATCGACCATGTGGCCGGTATTGGAGGCATAAAAAGCGTATGCATTGGTTCGGATTTTGACGGGATGGGGCGGTATCCTGCGGACTTAAACAATCCATCCCAGATTCAGGTACTATTAGAGCGCCTTCTTAGAATGGGATATACAGAAGCTGATATCCGTGCGATTGCCTATGATAATCTTTATGATTACATTATTAGGTTTTGCCGATAATACAGAACCTATGGCATCCCTCAGCTAAAATCTGTCAACCTTCGTCTTTGTCAGAACCACCGCATTCGTCTTCGTCGCGCAGTTTGATAATGTTCGCCGCCATGCGCTTGCGGTCTTCAGCAACTGTAGCATAATGTCTCTGGGTTGTATTTACGTCCTTATGTCCCAATACCTCTGCAACAAGATAGATATCTCCCGTCTCATTATAAAGCATAGTTCCATAGGTGCTGCGCAGCTTATGTGGGGATATGCGCTTTAACGGTGCGGCGATTGAAGCGTATTTTTTAACCAGATTTTCAACGGCGCGAACCGTTATACGCTTTCTTTGCCCTGATAGGAACAGCGCGTCCTCGTGACCTTCTTTTGGCGCTATCTTTTCACGCTGTAATTGATACAAAAGCAGAGCCTTGCGTACCTCGTCCCCAAACGCCAATACATCCTTGTTGCCCCCTTTTCGGGTAACAACAAATTCATTGGCCATAAAATTAACATCTGAGACATTAATTCCAACCAACTCGCTTATTCTAATACCAGTGCCTAAAAATAATGTCAGTATAGCCAAATCTCTATCACGTGTAGACCTATGATATGATTTCTGCCTTTCTGTAAGGCCATCACCATTTTCCACAATGTCCAGCAGATTGGCAACCTCGTCGACATCAAGGCGTATTATAGGCTTTCTGTGGATTTTTGGGGTATCAACCATTGATGCGGGGTTATTGCCAAGCTTTGAACGCTTATAAAAAAATTTAAATATTGAACGTATTGCCGATAGCTTTCTGGCCTTTGAGCGCTCATCATTGGTTATAACCTGTTCACCCTTGGAATATACGGTAACGTACTCAATAAACATTTCAATTTCCAGAGGGGTTAGCGCGTCCAAGTCAGAAAGTTCAATGGATTTTATGTTTGGCTTTCGTATGATCCCTTCTTCAATAAGAAAACCGAAAAAGAGCTTCAAGTCGTTAAGATACCCAAACCTCGTTAGAACCGATGCAGTATTCTCTATTCCTCTGCTAAATTCCCTGCAAAATGGGGGCAGATCGCACAGCAATTCACGTATTCTTCCTGTATACTCAATGCGCTTTGCCTCATCATAATCGATATTTCGCATGGCCTAACCCTTTCGTAATGTTAATGTATGAAGTTATGGGGGATATAAATACTACCCATAATTATTCTAACATAACTATTCGTAAAAGGCAAGTTTTACGAATAGTTACAGGTTGATTATACCAAACGGTCAGCATTTTCCTTAATTTCACGTCTAGCAAGCATATCACAGTAGTTATTCAGTTCGTTTTCAGCGTGGCCCTTTACCTTGATCCAATTTATTGAATGAATTTTAGATAGGCTAATAAGCCTTTCCCATAAATCCTTGTTTTCAACAGGTTTTTTGGCGGTTGTAACCCATCCGTTTCGCTGCCAGTTTGCAATCCAATTCTGTGTAAACGCGTTGCACAGATATGCGCTGTCGGTATATAGGTCGACAAGGCATTTAACCTTTAATACCTCCAATGCATTTATAGCGGCCATAAGCTCCATCCTGTTGTTTGTCGTGTTGCATTCGCTTCCTGACAGCTCTTTGCGGTTGTTTCCATATAGCAATACAGCGCCCCAGCCTCCAGGGCCTGGGTTTCCTGAACACGCGCCGTCCGTATATATTGACACTTTTTTCATATATAAAACCTATTCTTTCTTTTCTTTGTTGGCATCACGTCCCCGCTGAAGCTTTCTGGCGCCATATGGCACGTTTTTATCGATTTTGCTCGAATAATACTCGGATATACTCAAGCTTCTGTAATCACCGCTTTCAGAATCAATACATTTGCAGCAGTTATCGCAAGTCTTATGGGGATCCAAGTCGCATATCCGGCATTTGCCACAGTTGGTGCATATGTCAACTCCGTCTAGTATACAAAGCTTTTTCATTTGCCGCCCTCCATATTTCAACTTATGCAAACAAATGTTTGTTTTTGTTTGCATCTAATCAAGGATGATGCTATAATGTTTATAGCTACATTATACCACCAAAAATGGAGGCAAAACCATGGAAATGGGCAATCTAGGAAAGCGTCAGAAAGAAATATATGAATTTATCAAGCTATATTTCGACAAACACTCTATACCACCGACGGTAAGGGAGATTGCTGAAGCCGTTTCTTTAAAATCTACATCCACCGTTCACCTGCATTTAAAGGAGCTTCAGAAACGTGGCCTGATAAGCATGGAACCCATGAAGCAAAGATCTATTACAATAATGCGGTCTGAGGGTTCTCGTGGCGTGTTAACCCCTCTCATAGGCGATGTTGCGGCGGGACAGCCCATACTCGCATATGACAACATTCAGGAAACGTTTACGCTTCCTAGCTCTCTGCTTCACGGGGCAAATGAAACCGAGGTATTTATGTTAAAGGTGGAGGGCGAAAGCATGATTGACATCGGCATCCTCAACGGGGATTTAATAGTAGTACATAACGCTATTGGCTCGGAAAACGGGGATATCGTTGTCGCCAGGGTTGGCGGCGATACCGCTACTGTTAAGCGCATATACTATGAAAAGGCTGGCGTTCGCCTTCAGCCTGAAAACTCAAACATGGATCCAATATACGCATCCTACGATGATGTTGAAATCGTTGGCAAGGTAATAGGCCTGATACGGCGTTATTAATCTAGTCCAAACATCAAACTTTTCTTAATGCGTCCAAGGCCATCATGGCCCCAATCCTGCCGTGAGAATAGGTTAATCCACCCTGAAGATATGCGGTATAAGGTTGCTTTATAGGCGCATCGGCGCTCAGTTCTATCGACGCGCCCTGAATAAATGCGCCGGCTGCCATAATAACCTTGTTGCTATAACCAGGCATATCCCAAGGTTCCGGTACGACAAAGCTGTCTACGGGGGAAGCCTTCTGTATGCTTCTGCAAAACGCGATTAAGTCCCCTTCCTTTTCAAACCTCAGAGCCTGAACGATATCAGAGCGCTTTGCACCACTTGAGGGCATTGTTATCATTCCGAGTTCTTCAAAAACACGTGCAAACAGGACTGACGTTTTTAACGCCTGTGCAGTAACATGAGGAGCCATGAACAGACCCTGATAGAATGGAATATAGGATGCGGCATAGGATCCTACTTCTCTGCCTATTCCAGGGACGGTGACCCGATTTGCTACTCGCTCAATTAGTTCCCTCCTGCCCGCGATATAGCCGCCGGTAGGAGCTATGCCGCCACCTGGGTTTTTTATCAGCGATCCTACGATGATGTCCGCTCCATAGTCTGAAGGTTCGTCTATACATGTGAATTCTCCATAGCAATTATCAACAACGATAGCTGCTTGAGGGAGCACGGATTTTATCGCATTGAATGGTTCCTTCATTTCATGCGGCATAATCGAATTGCGCCAGGCGTACCCGCGAGACCGCTGAACATACACCACCTTCACGGAGCTGTCCAGCGAGTCCAATATCCTTCGGGTATCTATTGAGCCATTATTATCAAGTTCTATTTGTTTATAACGCACCCCCATATGCTTTAAAGAGCTTGGCATTTCGCCATCTTCAACTCCGATAGCGTCTTCCAAAGTGTCATATGGTCTGCCGGTAATTGAAAGTATTGTATCGTTTTGCCTAAGCAGTCCGCAAAGGGCTGTAAATATTGCATGCGTACCTGATACAAAATACGGCCTCACGATTGCGTCCTCACAGTTAAACGAACGTGCAAAGACACGGTCAAGCGCGTCACGGCCTATATCATCATAGCCGTACCCGTAGGATGGGCTAAAATGCCTGGCACTTATGTTTTCCTGTTGAAAAGCATATAAAACCCGGGCTTGATTGCTGGATTCCACATCAGATATATTTCTAAATACAGTAACCAATGCTTCCTCGGCCTTGATTACGGTTTCATATGCACCGGAACTTATACCCAGCCGTGAATATACGGCCATCTCGGTTTTTTTATTCATGCTGTTTTTTATCCTCTAAGTGTTTTAGGTTTATATCAATACGTTTGGATGGAACTATGCTCGAAATCGCATGTTTATATATCAATGTCTGGTTAGAACCAGTTTCAATTACCATGCAATAACTATCAAAGCCTACGATTTTTGCGTTTGCTATATGATAACCGTTTGTTATAAATACTTCTACCGGTATTTTTTCCTTTAAGATGGTGTAAAGCACCGCGTCTTGCAGTCCTGAAGGATTTAGCGCCATATTAACCTTCCTCCATATATAATTTGCTCTGTAAGAATTCAGTAACCGAGGCAACAAGCGATTCATTGGATTCGTATTCAGTTATATTAAACCATGATATGCGTTTATCCCGCTTAAACCAGGTGATCTGACGCTTGGCAAAGCGGCGCGTATTACGTTTAATATCCTCCACGGCGTCCACAAGACTGCATTCGCCATAAAAGTAAGCCAATATTTGCTTGTAACCTAAACCCTGCAATGCTGGTAAAGACCTATCATAATCTAAAAGGGTCCTTACTTCCTCAATCAGGCCACTGTTGAGCATCTCGTCAACCCTAGCGTTTATCCTCTGGTATAATAGCTCCCTTGGCATAGTAAGCCCCACAATGATGGGTGAATATATGCACTCCAAACCATCGCTGTTGGAAAAATCATTTCCATATTCCGACAACGCCTTTCCCGTCTTATAGTATACCTCCAAGGCACGTATAATCCGCTTTTGATCGTTCTTATGAAGGCGTTCATATGATTGGGGATCTACTTCCCTCAAGATTTCGTAGAGTATGCCAGGATTAGCCTCCTCCTTTCTCTGAAGATCATCCCTAAGCTGCTTATCAGCGCCCGTCTGGGTAAAGTTAAGAGGGTATGTAAGAGAGTTTATGTAAAGTCCTGTGCCGCCAACTATAAGAGGAATTTTGTCCCTAGAGCGTATATCCTCAATACATAAATCGGCCATACGCCTGAATCTAGCTACGCTGAACTCAGAGTCGGTTATATCTATAGCGTCTATCAAATGGTGTTTTACCGCCAGACGCTCCTTTTTATTGGGCTTTGCGGACCCAATATCCAAGTCCTTGTATACCTGTATTGAATCGGCTGAAACTATCTCTGCGTCCAGCTTCTTTGCAACAGCTATAGCCAGTGCCGTCTTTCCGCTTGCCGTAGGCCCAATTATCATTGGAAGCGCCCTATTGTCCTTCTTCATAGAACCCTCTTAAACATCTTTTCGATCTCACGTTTGCTTAACCGTACGACAACCGGTCGGCCGTGCGGGCATGTAAGCGGAGCTCCGTCTTTAGCGAAATATGACAACAGCTCTAATATTTCACTCCTATCTACGCATTGTCCGGCCTTTATTGCGTGTTTGCATGAAAGTTGGATTATTGCCGAACGCTTTAGGTCGGCGGCGGTAGCTTTGGATTGGCTAATAAATATATCAGCCGCCTCCTTTAAAAAGTTTACCGATTGAGGGCCGTCAAACATATATGGCACCGCTCGAACGCTCACGGTGAATGCCCCAAACTCCTCAATATCGAAACCCATTGCCGTGAGATCATCTAAATTTTCCATGATGGTATCGAATTCGCGCGGGGCAAACTTTACAATCTGCGGCGTAAGCAACATTTGGGATTGCAATCTGAGTTTATCCGATATAAGCTCCTCATACAGCCTCCTTTCGTGCGCCGCATGCTGGTCTATAAGATAAAGATCGTTGTCCTGCTCAACAATCCAATAAGCGTTAAAGGCGCAATCGAGCACCTTAAAACGGCCTATATCCAAGTCGATTTTTTCCTGCGTAATCGTTAATGAAGGATTGGTTTTCTCACAAACAGGATCGGTCTTTGGGGTAGGCGTCATATATGAGTTTTGGGTCAATTGCTCAGTCTCCCGCTCCTTAAGAATTCCTCCGTCGATTGAAGCAGAATTTGGCATAACTACCAAGTCGTTGTCATGAGGTTTCCCCCTCCCCTCCCTGACCTTGATCCTGCCGTTTACCGGCCTGTCGCCCGAATAAGGCCCCTCACTCAGCGCGGGAGTCCATATTGCTCCATCATTATTCTTTAAAGTCTCCTTTTTATGTGTATGGCGTTCAACATTTTCAATAGTATCTATAACAGGCCATATTGATTTAGCAGTCTCCTGTTCAAACTTATCCGCTGCATTTGCTATATCAGCTTTGCCGGCAATGGGATCAATATTTCGTTTTCCACTTATAGCGGCCATAACGGCCCTTACAATCGATCCAGTAACCCTGGGCTCATCCTTAAAACGGACATCCAGTTTGTTGGGATGAACATTAACGTCTATATCCCTGCTGGACATTTGCATCTTTAATACAGCGAATGGGAAGCGTCCCCGCATAATTCTGGTGTCGAATGCCCGCTGAATCGCAAAGGAAAGCTTGGCTGACTTTATGTATCTGTTGTTTATATAAAAGGATTGCCTGTTACGGTTGCTTTGTGAAACCGATTCATCGCCCACAAATCCAGTAATAAACATATATCCGTCGTCAAACCTGACTTCGCGCAAATTTGGTACTATAGCCGCTCCGTATACAGTGTATATTGCATTTATTAAGCTGTTATCCCCAGCGCTGTGATAAAGGACCTTAGAATCCTGTACCAACTTAAATGAAACATCCGGCCTGGCCATAATAAGCCTTGCCGCATAATCCGCAATATATCCTGACTCGCTTCGGGCGCTTTTAAGAAACTTCAGCCTGGCTGGAACGTTGTAGAACAGGTCTTTCACCTCAATGCTGGTTCCGTTTGGGCAGCCGCATTGGGAGTGATCCAGTAGCTTTCCTCCCTCAATAACAACCTGGGCACCGGCTCCGCTGTCCTCGGTTTGTGTTTTCATGGTTACCTTGCTTACAGATGCTATTGACGCCAGGGCTTCACCCCTAAATCCAAGCGTTTCTATATGCGTCAGGTCCTCGGCTGTGGCCAGCTTACTGGTGGCATGGCGTTCGAACGCAACAGCCGCGTCGTCATAGGATATACCGCCGCCATTGTCTGTAACCCGCATATACTCAATGCCGCCGCCTTGTATTTCTATGGTTATAGACGTACTGCCTGCGTCAAGCGAGTTTTCAGCCAATTCCTTTATAACTGAAGCGGGCCGTTCAATAACCTCTCCGGCAGCTATCTGGTTGGCTATATTGGTTTCCAGTATCCTTATTTGTCTCATTTTTTACAACCCTTCACCTTAGCGCAAAGCTCATTTAGAGTAAACAATGCCTCGATAGGGGTTAGGGCGTTGGTATCCAGCTGCAAAAGCCTATCAAGCACCTCGTTTGTATCTTTACCGGTCTTTCCATGCGCCTCCAATTTATGAGACACTGCTCCTGCATCCTTTCTGCTTATATCAGAGGCCTCCAATTCAGCTAAAATTTCGCCCGCCCTGCTTATAACGCCATCAGGCAGTCCGGCAAGCCTTGCCACCTGGATACCAAAGCTTTTATCCGCGCTTCCACGCACAATCTTATGAAGAAATATTATCTCCTCCCCAATCTCCCTTACGGAAACCCTATAATTTTTTACTCCCGGAAGCTTGTCCTCAAGCTCGGTTAACTCATGGTAATGCGTTGCGAATAACGCCTTTGCTCCGCATTTTTCTTGGTCGGCAATTCGCTCAAGCACCGCCCAGGCTATGCTCAATCCATCATATGTACTGGTTCCACGGCCGATCTCATCGAGTATAAGCAAGCTGTTTTTTGTTGCGTTATTCAGTATATTTGCCATCTCGCTCATTTCAACCATGAACGTGCTCTGCCCTGAGGACAGGTTATCAGAAGCTCCTACTCTGGTAAATATTCTGTCAACAATACATATGTCGGCGGTTCGAGCGGGTACGAAGGAGCCTATATGGGCCATCAGGACTATAAGCGCAACCTGTCGCATATAGGTGCTCTTTCCGGCCATATTAGGACCTGTAATTATAAGAAGCCTGTTTTCCTCTCCATCCATAACGGTCATATTGGGTACAAACCCATCCCGCATTCCGCGCTCAACTACTGGATGACGGCCATCGGTTATTTGTATAGTGCCGCTTTCATTTATGGCAGGACGGCAGTATCCGTTTGCCGAGGCAAGCTGAGCCATAGACTGATAGGCGTCCACTTCAGCGATCTTTGACGCCGTTTCCTGAAGCCTGGGCAAACAATCGGTAAGCACGGATCTTATTTCACAAAAAAGGTTATACTCCAGTTCAATGCATTTTTCTTCAGCGCCTAAAATAGCCTCCTGTAAACGCTTTAAATCTGGGGTTGTATAGCGTTCCGCATTTGCAAGGGTTTGACGCCGTTCATATTCATATGGCACAAGATGCTGGTATGACTTTGTTACCTCAATATAATAGCCAAAAACCTTATTATACTTTATTCGCAGGTTTTTGATACCCGTTCTTTCACGCTCGTTCGTCTCCATCTTGGCCAACCAAATCTTGGCGTTTGAAGACGCTTCCCTGAATTTATCCACCTCGGCGTTATAACCCTTGCGTATTATACCGCCTTCACGCGCTCCTAGAGGCGGCGTATCCGAAATAGCATTTTTCAGCAGTTCGCATATATCCGGCATTGCGTCAAAACTATCTGAGATGGCGGTGAAGGCTGGAGATTTTAAACCGGTAAGGAGGTCGTTTAATGGAGGAAGTTTCTCCAGCGACGTTTTAAGCGCGAGGCAATCCCTGGGGGTTATAGTTCCGTACGCTATTTTGCTGCATAGACGCTCGATATCATATATTCCGCCGAGAGCTTCTGTAACAGCATTCTTTAGCATTATCTGGCCAAACAGCTCATCAATAGCGTCGAGTCTTCGCTCTATCCTTTCAGCCTCATTCAATGGCTGATCCACCCAAACGCGCAGCAAACGCGCCCCCATCGCGGTTTTTGTATTATCGAGATGGTTTAATAGAGTGCTCTTTTTTCCGGCGTCGTGCCTAATCGGCCTGGTAAGCTCCAGATTCATCCTAGTGGACGCATCCAGCTGCATATATCTATCGCAGCTATAGGGTGATAGTTTCCTAATATGCCTAAGCGCGTTTTTTTGTGTTTCCGCCAGATAGCTTAACAATGCGCCCGACGCGTTTATTCCCAAATGATTGCTTGATTCAAACCCAAAGCCATTGAGCGTAAGCACCTTAAAGTGCTCCAAAAGACGTTCATAAGCCCTGTTATTGGCATACTCCTTGTTTGAATATGTCTGTATATAGTAAAGTCCTTTTAAATGCGAAAACCTCTCGGATTCAGCCTCGTTTATTATCAGCTCCCTTGGTTTTATGCGCGTCAGCTCATCAATAAGGATCGAATCGGATGAAAGCCCGAATTCTGTGGTCCAAAACCCACCCGTAGATACATCGGAATAAGCAAGACCAGCCATGTCGTCAGATATATAGAGCGATGCGATATAATTGTTCTGCTTATCATCCAGCATCGTCTCCTCTATAATAGTGCCAGGAGTAATAACGCGAACAACATCACGGACAACAAGCCCCTTTGATTTCTTTGGGTCGGTGAGCTGCTCACATATCGCAACCTTATATCCCTTATTGACGAGTTTATTTATATAACTATCCACAGAGTGGTGCGGAATTCCGCACATTGGAGCGCGCTCTTTCAGTCCGCAATCCCTTCCCGTCAACACGATCTCCAATTCGCGCGAGGATTTAACGGCGTCTTCAAAAAACATCTCGTAAAAGTCGCCAAGCCGGAACATTAGTATGCAGTCGTTATATTTTTCCTTAAGCTCCATATATTGCTGCATGAGCGGTGTAAGTTTATCCATTTTAATGCTTTCTCCCATAAAATTATACCATTGTTCCCGACAGCGAGTTATGTACCACACTGTCGATACGTACGCGGACTAGCTTTCCGGTTAGCGCCTCGCTTCCAGCAAAATAAACGGTTTTGAAATTTGTAAGCTTTCCATACATATATGTGGTGTCAGACCTGACATCGCTGCCTTCTACAAGAACATTTTCAATTCTTCCTATATACTTGCTGTTGTTGGAATACAGGCCTTCAGCTATGGCCTTGTTCAATTCCAGTAATCTGCGCTTTTTTTCTTCCTGGGGGATTTGGCAGTCCATCTCGGCAGCCTTTGTATGCTTTCTTGGAGAATACATAAAAGTATATGCCGCCGAAAACCCAACTCGCTTTACGAGGTTAATCGTGCATTTAAAATCCTCTTCGGATTCGCCGGGGAACCCTACTATGATATCTGTTGTTATTTCTATTCCAGGAACATGAAGCCTTAAATTCTCCACTATTTCGGTATAGCGTTCATGCGTATAGCCCCTGTTCATAAGCCTTAGTATCCGGTTGCTCCCCGACTGCACGGGAAGATGAACATGGTTGCATACTTTGCTAAACGACTTCATCGCCAAAATCAGTTCAGCGGACAAGTCCTTTGGGTGCGAAGTCATAAACCGGATCCGCTCAATTCCGTTTACATCGTTAAGCATACGCAGCAGTTGGGGAAAGTTAACGTTATCCTTTGGCGAATGATACGAGTTTACATTCTGACCAAGCAGGGTTAGCTCAACATACCCACGGCTAGCCAGTTCCTTTGCCTCTTCAATTATCAAGTTGTGGTCGCGGGAACGTTCGCGGCCCCTGACATATGGAACAATGCAATATGTACAGAAGTTATCGCACCCGTACATTATGTTTATATTGGCAGAAAAAGCGCCTGTCCGCTTAACAGGTATACCCTCTGGAACAATCGCATGTTCGTCATCATTTATTAGCATCACTCTTTCGCCCTGAATTGCCTGCGCCAGCATTGAAGGCAATTTCTGAAGCTCGTTTGTGCCAAATATAATATCTACAAATGGATACCTCTTATATAGCCTTTGAGCCACCTCCCTTTGCTGCATCATACATCCGCAAACGGCTATTATCGTGTTTGGACGTTCATCCTTCACGGCTTTAAGCGCCCCAACGTTTCCAAATACCCTAAGCTCAGCATGTTCGCGTACACAACAGGTGTTAAATATTATTAAGTCGGCTTCCGCCTTATTATCGGACAATGCATATCCCAGTTCCTCAAGTATTCCAGCCATCTTTTCCGAGTCATGGCTGTTCATTTGACAACCATATGATTCAATGAAGTATGTAGCTCTATTACACGCCCGAGTCCGGCCCGCAAGCGAGTCCATAGTCCCGCAGTTATTGGTTAAGTCCATGCTTATCTTCATATATACAAATCCTTGTTAAAATTATTTATATGACAATTATAGTTCCAACGCTCAAAGCTGGCAAGTTGGAAGTACATGTTGCATTGTATAAATAAGATTTTTCAGCAATGGCAGCCTGCCCGATAGTTGGATCCTTCTTTAATAGATAATCAAGTAAAAGATATAGCCCAACTAACAGCGCAATAAGCACTATGGCCAAGGCGACCTTTGCAATCGATATATTTATACTTTTTGAAGGGGCATAATACCTTCTGTCGCCCGGACGCAGGGCAGTGCCGCTGAATCTTCCAACCTTGGCTGAACCGAATCTTTTTGTCGTGGCGTTTTCTCCTGAAACCGGAAACCTATCAAGTTTTGCGGTGCTCCTAACACGTCGTAGAGCTTCCGCACCGGAGCCGCAAGCTGTAAACCGTGAGTAGCGGGCGTCGGCTATCCGGCGTTCTACTGGCCTGCTGCCGATTCCAAGATAGCGCCCAAATCTGGGAGCGGAAACTTGCCCTCTGACGGAATCCGCTTCGTGCCCGCTGGGCTTGAAGCGATAAAGCCGCGCCGCACTGATTTTATTAGCGGCGTTCTTTGATTTTAAATCGTTAAACCGCGCCAGTTCTGGGGTGCTGTTCCTTAATCGGGCGGTATATGGGCTGTCTCCTTTAGGTCCATAGCGCGATACATGCAGTTTTGATCCCTTTGTTCGCGCGGCTATGCCGCTATGACCAAATCTTCCAAGCCGTGGCACACTTGCCTTGCATCGCTTTGCCATCGAACCTGCGGGCCTGAACTTGCTCATTCGCGCCGACTTGCTTTTTAGTCGAACGCCAAACACAGCTACAGGTTCTTTAACGGAAAGCGGTTTGCTAATCAAAGGACCCTTCCCCTTAATAAATTTTATAGGCTGTAACGGCATATATTTCCTCAAACATTCAATTATTTTTATAGAGTGATTTCGCTTCACGCTTATTCCATGTCGATAAACTCTATGTTTCCGTGTCCGCTTTCAATACGGTAATCTGGGGTGCAAAATCCCATAACCATTATTTCGTCATTCAACTCAAATAGGAATAACCCCGCGCCTTTTTCTCCCCCAGAGGCTTTTATCGTCACCGTTCCATGAACCTCTAGCGCCTCTAGCTCGGCCCCGTGATACTCCCCTGTATTGGAAACCTCAAATACAGCCCCGTCGTTAAGTACTAAGGTGTTTGAGCACTTTACCGCATTATACTGGCCTGAACAGGCGGTTAATTTTGAACCCTTGAGCATAATAAGCTCATCTCTGGTGATATTAATCCCGTTTAGATTTCCCAGAGCAGTTATTTCAGCATTATCTTGTATCGTCATTCCTTTGACATCAATTCCGCGCCCAGTACGCCCTGTTACACTTATAGAACTATTTTCATTTATCTTCAAGCTGCCCGTGGCGCTAATCCCGTTTAAGCCGGCGTCAATTTTGGAGTTAGTAGCCGTTATCGTACCATCCCCAATGATTCCTATACCATCACGGGATCCTGTAAGCGTAAGATCTTCCATATTTAAGAGGCAGTTATTATCCATGCGAACAACGCACTCTCCCTCGCCGTATATCGTAAAACCGTTTCCAATCAGAGTCATTGTCCCCAGGGCTTCGGTCAGCTTTAAAATTTCTCTTCCGATATGTACATTATCCGTTAGTATAACTGTGCTGCTTTGACCTTTTTTAAACAGATCAATTAAATCCGCGCCTGAGGATACCTTTATCCCTTCAGAATTCCCCGCAATATCAATTTTAACAGGAGTTTTTTCAATACGAGTGCAGCCAAAAAAAACTCCTACAATAAACAATAAAATTGTGGCCGATACCGTACTTCGTTTCATGCTCAGCTCCTGATCTAACATTCTATCATAAAATAATTATAACATAAACTCAGTTGTCATAGAACAATATATGGGTTAATATGATTTTATTCTTTTAAGTTTAAACTTATAATGGCACACGCTCTAGAGCGCGTGCCATTATATATGCGTTTAGCTGTGTAACGATAAAATAGGTTAGCGAACCGAGGCCGCGCCCTTGTTAAGAGCCTCGCGGTTCAGCGGTATAAGATGCGCTTTCTTTTCCCCAAGCTTATAAAGCAATGCCTGGAGTACGCTTTCAAAATCGACGCACTTTGTCTTCTCAATATAAGCTCCAAGCATAACCATATTGGCTACTCGTGGGTTTCCAAGCTCCTCCGCTATCTCGTTGCACGGCACATAATAGACCTCTACGTCGCCGCGATCGGACTTTTTATCTATAATGGAGCTATTTATAAAGAGCTTGCCGTCGGGTAAAACACTGTCTTCAAACTTGTCTAACGAAGGCCTGTTCATCGCTACTACAGTTGTAGCCATGGTTACTATAGGCGAGGCTACAGGCGAATCCGATACGACTACGGAACAGTTGGCCGTACCGCCGCGCATTTCAGGTCCATATGATGGCAGCCACGACACCTCTTTATCTTCAAGCATTCCCGCGTAGGCAAGCAGTTGACCCATTAGAAGAACGCCCTGTCCGCCAAAACCAGCAAAAATGTTTTGTTCCAACATGGCTTTATACCTCCTTCTTAACGCCCAGAGGATAATAGGGAATCATGTTTTGCTCAAGCCATTCCATGGATTCCGACGGATTCATTCCCCAGTTCGTTGGACAGTTTGACAGCACCTCTACCAGTGAAAATCCTTTACCTTCAAGCTGCGTTTCAAATGCCTTCTTGATAGCGCGCTTTGCCTTAACAATATTCGGGCTGTTGTTTACAGCTACACGCTCTATATAAGCTGAACCCTCTATTGTGGCAAGCATTTCAGCAATGCGGATCGGGCTGCCGCAGTGCTCCTTATCCCTTCCGTACGGGGACGTTGTAGTCTTTTGACCAACAAGAGTAGTAGGGGCCATCTGTCCGCCAGTCATGCCATAAATGGCGTTGTTTATAAATATTGTTGTGATCTTTTCTCCCCTATGGGCCGCATGCACTATCTCAGCTGTGCCTATGGAGGCAAGGTCGCCGTCGCCCTGATAGGTAAATACAACATTGTTGGGATTTACTCGCTTTATCCCCGTTGCAACCGCTGGGGCGCGTCCATGCGCCGCCTCCTGGGTGTCGATATTGAAGTACCTGTATGCAAACACCGCACATCCAACCGGCACAACGCCAACGGTACGCCCGCCGATATTGAGTTCGTCGAGAACTTCCGCAACGAGACGATGTACAATTCCATGTCCGCAACCGGGACAATAATGAAGTACAGCGTCGGTCAGCAGAGGCGTTTTTTTAAAGTTAGCCATGGTTACGCCCTCCTGGATTCAATAATCTTTTCAAATATTTCTTCTGTGGTAGGAACTAAGCTGCCCGGCCTTCCCAAAAACTCTATGGGTTTTTCCGCATTTACGGCAAGCTTGACATCCTCGACCATCTGGCCTGCGCTTATTTCCACAACGATAGCCTTTTTTACGCTATCCTGGCATATTGCCCTGCGTACATCGGCTTCAGGGAATGGCCATATGGTGATTGGACGCACAAGTCCAACCTTTATTCCGTTCTTTTCGGCAAGCGCTATGGCACTCTTGCATATACGCGCCACAGTTCCATAGGCGCAAAGAACTATCTCAGCGCCATCCGTATTATACAGCTCGCAAAGGCATTCCTTTTCCTTTATCGTAGCGTAGCGCGCCTGCAAACGGTCGTTCAATTCCTGAAGCTCTTCATTTTCTATATACAGGGAATTGACAACAGCGCGCGGGCGTCCGCTTTCAGGAGTCCATCCGGTGGTTGCCCACTCTTTTTCGGGCAGTTCGCGCCTCTGCTTTCCCTCATGAAATTCAACCGGTTCCATCATCTGGCCTATTATTCCGTCGGCCAGCATCATAACTGGCGTACGGTATATGTCGGCAAGGTCAAATGCATCCTGCATAAGATCAATAGCCTCCTGTACCGACGACGGTGCAAGCGCTATCATATGATATTCACCATGTCCGCCCCCTTTTGTGGTTTGGAAATAGTCTCCCTGAGAGGCCTGTATTGAACCCAAACCTGGGCCGCCGCGCATCATATTAACGATGACGCAAGGAAGTTCCGCGCCCGCCAGGTATGATATCCCTTCCATTTTAAGACTGATTCCTGGGCTTGAGGACGATGTCATAACCCTGGCGCCAGCGCCGGAAGCGCCATAAACCATGTTTATAGCGGCAACTTCGCTCTCAGCCTGAAGGAAACACCCGCCTTCCTGGGGAAGCCTTGCAGACATGTATTCTGGTATATCATTCTGCGGTGTTATAGGATAACCGAAGAAAAAACGGCATCCTGCCTTTATCGCCGCTTCCGCAACAGCTTCGCAGCCCTTCATCAATTTCTTTGCCATAATAACCTTCCTCCTTACCCTCTATCGTCCTGAATCTCAATTACAGAATCAGGACACGTACGAGCGCAGGATGCGCATGCGATACATGAATCCATATCTGTCACCTCAGCGGGATGGTACCCCTTTGAGTTGAGCTTAGTCTTTGACAACGCTACAATCTTCTTTGGACATGCCCTGACGCACAGCCCACATCCCTTGCAACGCTCCGCGTTAATGGTTAAAACGACCATTGAGCTTACCTCTCTTTCAATTTGCAATACGCCTTTTGTAAAGGTGCACAAATACTCGAATAAATTATAGCACCGTTACATATCTTGTTCAAATAATATATAGCGTTTTTTACCGATTCATATGCCTTTTTAAATAATTCTCATATGCCTTTTTCGGTAAACCTGTCCCAATCCCTATGCATATACCGTGAAAGCGGAAGCAGTTCGCCGATATAATCCTTAGATAGATCCATCTTGGCTGCCAGATTTGAGAATTCTGTTACTATATTGGGCATTCCCGCAGTATATTTGACCGAAACTCCAGTTTCGACAGAAATTGACCTTACCATATCATATCCTTCCGCCAGTATATCGGCTGTGGTTGCGTTTGACAGGTTTGCGTTATTTATCAATCCGGTTATTTCCAATCGGCTGCGCATAGCTATTTTTTTCATCATATCCAAATTTGCCTGCAGGTCAGCCGAAAACGGCCTCCTGGAGTTTATTACATAAAGCACCTCCAAGTGATCAAGGGAGTCAAAGTTGCTTTTGTATTGTCCCAAAGCTACCGCGCCAGCCGGATCGCCGCCAACATCAAAGATTACGGTTTCATGATCGTCAATAAAAACCGAGTAAATATCGGGCGGGAGAGATGGAACCTCGACGCCGGTCATGGCAAAAACGGGAGAATGCAGGGCTATATTGTGCTCTGATAATAAATGCTTTCTCTCTGTGCTGCGAAAATACGGATTTATTATGTCAAGGTCCACGAGCGCTGTCTTCCCTGATTTCGACGCGTTTAACGACATATTTATAGCTACTTCGGTCTTTCCAGAACCAAAATTACCTATTAACACATATGTGTGCTTCATTTTTCCTCCAAATAGTTGTTTAACATTAAATTACGGGTCTATATAATTTTATTAAGCGTTCCGCCGCTTTAATTCCGTCCACAGCAGCGCTGACTATACCTCCTGCGTATCCCGCACCCTCGCCGACGGGATATAAACCGCCCATGCGCGCAGCCTCCCCATTTTCATTTCTAAGGATTCTCAAGGGCGAACTGGTCCGCGTCTCGACCGCGGTTAATACAGCGTCGGGCATATCAAACCCCTTCATCATGTGCGAAAATGAACCTATGCCTTCCTTAACGCCGGCGGAAACAAAATCCGGAAGGCATTTCGATATATCGTTTGTTTTAACGCCCGGCCGATAGGTTGGTTTTACGCCGCTAAAACCGGTTGGCGTGGTTCCCCGCATAAAGTCAATAAGCCGCTCGGCTGGGGCCGTGAAATCGGAGCCGCCCAGCGCAAAGGCCTGCCTTTCTAAATTCTCCTGAAAGCGTACGCCCTCCATGGCGTCAAAGCCAAAATCACTTGGGTTAACTGAAACTACAATCGCCGAATTGGCATTAACGCCATCCCTTGCGTAATAGCTCATGCCGTTTGTAACCACCTGCCCCGTCGAGGACGACGATCCGATTACCACGCCGCCTGGACACATGCAAAAGGTATATACGCCCCGATTATTCGACTTCCCCGCCATTCTATATTCAGCTGATCCAAGTATTGGGTGTCCTAAAAAGCGCCCGTATTGGGTCTTGTCAACGTAATGCTGCGGGTGTTCTATGCGTACGCCGACCGCGAAAGCTTTTGGAGCAAGCTCCATATTCATCTTTCTAAGCAAATTATAGGTATCCCGCGCTCCTTGACCAACAGCAAGTATACACGCGGAGCATTGGATTTTTTCAATGCCGCCATTGCGCTGGACATATACCCCGCAAATCCGCCCGCCGCTTTGGGCTATACCAGTCAGCTTTGTATTAAACCGGACCTCGCCGCCTTGGCTTATTATCTCTGTTCTTAGCCTTTTAACCACATCCCTTAAAACATCGGTTCCAACATGAGGCTTAGCCTGTATCAGTATTTCGTCCGGTGCTCCGAATTTAACCAAGGTTTCCAATACATCCATTGAACGCGGATCTTTTATGCGCGTAGTCAACTTTCCATCGGAAAACGCTCCTGCGCCGCCCTCTCCAAACATGACATTGCTTTCTTCGGACAAAAGTGCACTATTAAAAAATTTTTCAACATCTTCTGAGCGTCTATCTATATCCTTCCCCCTTTCTATTACTACGGGCTTATATCCATGCTTTGCTAGGGTGTAAGCGGCAAACATACCCGCAGGCCCAAATCCTACAATTACTATTGGCGCATAGAGACTTTTAGACCCAATTATTAATTGTTCCTTTTTGATATCATAAGCCGGCGATACATTTGCCTGCTTCTTTTTTAACACCCATGCTTCATCGCTGTCATTTAAGCTAATCAACAGGGAATACGAAAGCCTTACATCGCTCTTCTTTCTTGCATCAAGCGCCAATCTTACTACCCTTATATTGTTTATCGTTTCAATGCTTAGTGAAAGCGTTTTAGCCACGGCAGTGTATAATGCCCTTTCATCAGCATCCAGCGGAAGTTTTAAATCTGTTATAAGCAGCGACAAAACTAATACTCCTTGTTTTATGAAACTCTTAACGCGATAGTGGCTATGGGCAAAGTAATTTTAATCTGCATCATTACATCCGTATCTGTCCGATACAGGATAAACACATACTCTCCCTGCTTGATCCTGGTGGACGACAGCTGGCGGAGGTTTGAATCCTCTGAAATAATTAGCTCTGGAACAAGCTCAACCGTTGTCCTGCTTGTTGCAGACTCAAACTCCGCAACATCTACATACAGATTAATACCCATTTCTTCATTCTCAATAGCCGCAATTAAGCTTAAAGGCGCTTCTATCAAGGCCTTAACGCCGGCGTTTTCCAGTGTGGCGGCGAACAAGGTATAGTTCAATCTTTCATTCTTGTTCCTTATATCAACTTCACCGCCCGGTATTTCTGTCAAATCAAGCGTAGCATTTTTTTCATGTATATCAATATTGAATGTTACAACGTTAATCCCATCTACAGACGTAACTCCTGTGGGAAGTTTTATTTGAGCAAATTCGCTGAAGCTTTTGGTTCTGCCTGAAACGTCTATGCTTTCCAGATACAGCTCATTTATATTATCCAAAACATCTTGGGGAGCCGCAACAGTAATACTGTTAGGTTCTATTGTAGTATTGGTTATTTCATATGTATCAGGGATCATTGATTCTCCCATAATGGCTCCGTCCAGACTTATATCAACCGTTTTTGTTGGAAGTATATCCATCCTTACCGTAACTGAATGTGTAACGGAGCTCTTAAAAATGTCGGAGCTAATCACATTTCCCTCATCATCCAACAACTGAAGGTCGAAGGTCTGATTGTAGCTTTCGGTTTGATCTGAAAGCGGTATTACACATATTGCTTTTACAACGTTTTGAACATCCGTCTTAGGCCCAGAAATTTCAATATCTTCCCTGCCAAGCGCGGGGGTGGAGTGCCAGTAGCCCTCGGGCAATTCGCCCTCGTACACCACATCGATAGGGATACGTTTTGTATCAAGCACATCTATCTCTACATTTATATAGGACGGATCTGTTGAAACAACATTTCCAATACTTGATTCAGCTACCACAGGCAAAGAAACTACTCCTGCCTCCGTTACAGTGCCAAGGTTTACCGTGGCGCTGATGTTTTCGCTTGTAACATCAAAATAATGGGTTATATCTGTGGTAAGCTTAACGTCAACGCTTCCCAAAATGCTTGAAAGATCGCCCCTTACAACCAGATTTCTGGCGTTAAAGTCTGAAACCCCAGTGGTAACGACGGGGACGTCGGAGATTATCTTTGTTCTGGAAGGATTGACATTTGTCAATACATACCCCCATAGTATCATTGCAAATATTAGTGAAACCACCTTAATCATTATATTTTTAGTAAAGAAATTTTTTACTCCACGCAGAATGATGGCGAACACCTTATTTTTTCTTTCCATTTTTATTCCTCCGTGTCAGCCACGCAAAGGCAGGTTCCTTCTCGGCAGCAAATATGGATTCAAGCGTATCCCTGAGCGCCTTTGAATCTATGTATCGAATTAGCTTACCGTCGCGCGCGATGGATATAACGCCCGTTTCTTCTGAAACCACAATAGTAACGCTGTCAGATATAGCGGATACTCCCAAAGCCGCCCTATGGCGCGTTCCAAGTTCCTTTGCGACGGTCGCATCGTCAAAGAGCGGAAGGAAGCAGCCGGCGGCTTCAATGTATTTATCTCTGATTATTGTGGCTCCATCATGCAAAGGCGTATTTGGCTCAAATATGTTTTCTAAAAGCTGCTCGGTTATAATACCCGCTATACGGGTTCCCGTGGAGATTATGTCCTCAAGCCCGGTTTTCTGCTCTATAACAACAAGGGCGCCCACTCTGCGTTTTGACAGTGATAACATAGCCCTATGTATCTCGTTTACTATACTCGTTGATGACTTGATGGATTCACTCCCTCTTTCAAATGTGGTCCCGCGCCCTAAGTGCTCAAGCGCACGCCTAAGTTCTGGCTGGAATAGTACAACCACCACAACTATGCCTGAAACCAGAACAGAACCAAGCATCCAGTTGACCGTTGACAGCTCAAACAACTCACATATGACCGTAACTATGAAAAAGATAGCCACACCTTTTAAAACCTGGTAGGCTCTAGTTCCCTTTGTCAATACGATCAGCTTATATATCATCGCCGTTATGAGAAGTATATCCACAAGATCACGAAACGAAAACTGGGTGAACCCACTGGCAATTGTTTTCATTATAGTTTCAATCGACATCAAAGCCCTCCCTTCTCATTAGGATTGAATTACATTATACAACGAACCGCTTTTAAATAAAAGCATTCCATTTGTATGTTATCACATACAAGAATAAAAGTATATAAATCAAGATTGGTTCTAATAGTAATTATTGTTTGAAAGACTTGTATCTGCTATAATCATCCCAGGGGGTGATTAAGCTAATGCTTACAATAGACAGGTTTGAAAACGGATTCGCTATTTGCGAACGAGGTATAGACGATTATATTATGATAAATCAGAACGAGCTGCCCGCCGACGCCTGCGAAGGTGATTTTGTTTATATTGATGTTGATGGTAAATACAGGCTTGATAAAGAACAGGCCGCCGAACGCAGGGACAAGTTGGCGCGTCGCGTCAGGGGCCTGTTTTCTGCCAAAAAGCAATAAATAGTATAGATCTAAACTCCCCTGAGTTTTAGTACCGTTGCAGCGGGATCGGCAGACGAAAACACGCTGTTGCCCGCAACAAGTATGTTAGCCCCCGCCTCAATGCAAAGCCTGGCCGTTTCCGGATTTACTCCCCCGTCCACCTCTACATCAGTAAAGAGTTTTTTTTCATCAATAAGCGATTTAAGCCTCTTTATCTTATCCAGTACCGAAATTATGAATTTCTGGCCTGCCGCGCCTGGATTTACGCTCATAAGCAGTACCATGTCGCAATCTTCAAGGACGTACTCAATATAATTTAAAGGAGTGGCGGGATTTAAAGCTACGCCGCATTTCATACCGGATTGTTTAATCAGCTGAATGGTTCTGTGAAGATGCCTGTCGGCCTCGGCATGCACCGTCAATATATGGGCGCCCGCTTTATAAAACGGGTCCACCCATTTTGAGGGATTATCCACCATAAGATGTACGTCTATCGGAAGGGAAGTGTGCGACCGTATGCTTTGGCACATTGCGGGACCAAAGGTTATATTATTTACAAAGTGGCCATCCATTACATCAAAATGTATATAGTCGGCCCCCCATGATTCAACATCCTCAACGGCCTTGCCCAAACAGGCGAAATCCGCTGAAAGTATTGAAGGGGCTACCTTAATTCTGCGCTGCGTCATAATTATATTGTCAGTCATATTTATGTTTTCTCCGTTCGATCAGTTCGCTGATTATTGTTTTATACCTGCTATATCGTTCTTCTGAAACCTCATTTCTGGCCAATGCCTCTTTAACAGCGCAATCCGGCTCTGTCAAATGCAGGCATCCCGAAAACCTGCAATTAGCTGCAAAATCTCTCATTTCAGGATAATACAGTGAAAGCGCCTGCTCGTCTATCTCTTCAATTTCTAAAAGGCTAAAGCCCGGGGTATCCATCACTGCCGTATCATGGGATATAGGAATAAGCTGCGCATGCCTTGTAGTGTGTTTCCCCCTATCCGTCTTTTTGGATAGTCCGCCAACCTCAAGGTCAATACCAGGCATCAGAGCATTTAAAAGCGAACTCTTCCCTACCGCCGACTGACCCGCAAAGCAAACGGTGCTTCCTTGTATGTGTCTCATAAGCCCATCAAGACCTGTATTATCCAAAGCCGAAGTATGACACAGCGTATAGCCTGTATTCATATACTGGGAAAGAAAATCCTCGCCTTTATTCAACTCGTCATATTTGTTTTGAACCAATATGGGAACAATTTTCTTCAGTTCGCAGTATATTAAGAGCTTGTCCACCATAAGCAGGTCCGGCTTGGGAGCCGAGGCTGATATGACTATTATCAATTTATCCAGGTTAGCGACCATGGGCCTTTTCAGCAAATTCTTTCTGGGAAGGATGGCCTTCATGTATCCTGTGTCCCCATCCTGATCAAATTCAACTCTATCTCCCGGCACAGGGCTGATATCGTTGATTCTAAACCGTCCGCGCGCCCTGCATGTGTACTGGGAGCCGTTTTCCGCCAGTACAGTATAAAAACCTCCTACTCCTTTCAATACAATTCCTTGCATTTTTAGCTCCTAAAGGAAAATTTTGCAACATATTTCCTGGCTTCAATTCCGTCAATATATGCTATGCATGTATAATCCCCCGCCTCCGGCAGTCTTCCCACAAAGGAGATGGGAACTTGGTTTCCAGTCGAAAGCTTGCCTTCATATAATACCTGCTCAACACCCTCTTCCAGCACTGCCGTAACCATAACCGAGGTGTCGCTGCTGACAATATCCAGGTTAAAGGCTATATCCGACGCAAAGATACCGCTGCTCTTGCGCACAACGCTAAGCTCTATAGTTGTTGAAGATAAAACCGGCAAATCGGAATTAGGCGATTGAGATAATACGATATTATTCTCTTCAGCGTCATTTTGAATTACAGTGCGTACTAAGATTCTTTTAAAGCCCTTCTCCTGGAGCTTTTCAATAGCGTTTGGCAGATCGTCTCCCACAACGTCCAGAACCGTTGTGTTAGTTGAGGGGCGCCCGCTTATAAATATGTCTACCGTATCCCCTTTCATAAGCTCGGTACCGTACACCGGATCCTGTTTAAATATAACTCCCTCTGGCATCTCGCTAACGCCATAATTTATTTCTCCGATATTTAGGCTTTCAGCGTCAAGTTTGCTTAATGCCTCCATCTGTGTTAGTCCGGATAGGTCAGGGACTACTACTACATCCCTGCCACTGCTCACAGTGACGTTAATCTTTGTTCCGGCGCTTGATGAAGCTCCAGCCGCGGGCGACTGGGACATGATTATGCCCTCGGCATATTCTCCGCTTACGACCCAGTCAAGCACGACCAGTGAAAAGCCGCGCTGTTCCGCCAGCTCCTTTGCTTCATCAATGGTTTTGTTTGTTAACTGTGGTATAAGCTCATTATATGTTACATTTGGGTTAGCTATTGATCTTCCAGCAAAGAACATAGCAACGACTAAGCCTATAAAAGCTATCGAAAAAACGGGTATTATCCATAACGCGTTCCGCCTCGCCCCCCTCGCTCTTTCGGCCTTCTGCCTGGCGAATCTGCCGTTCGGTTCCCTCAATGAGCGTACCAAATCCTTTCTCATAACCAGTGCATCTCCATATCTGGAGTCAAGCTGCTTTGAAGTTGCCTTCATGGCGACATCACTTAAGGCGCGCGGCATATTCGGATTGATATCTATGGGAGGGGTAATTTCCTCATGCAGATGCTTTAAAGCTATGGACACAGTGTTTTCGCCGTCAAATGGAAGGCGACCTGTAAGCATTTCATACATCATGATTCCAGCTGAGTAAATGTCGCTGGAAGGCCCCACGTCATCGCCTCTGGCCTGTTCGGGCGATATATAGTGTACCGAACCCAATACATTGGAACCGGCAAATGTCTTTGTGGAAGCGTTTACCTCACGGGCGATTCCAAAGTCGGTCAATTTAACCTTTCCATTTACAGTAACGATTACATTCTGGGGCTTTACATCCCTGTGTATTATTCCCCTTCCATGCGCGTGTGACAAAGCGTCAAGCACCTGACACATAAGGTTAACCGTCACTCTGGGGGAAAGCGGCCCGCTGTCCTCCATGATCTCCTTCAGTGTTTTTCCAACGACATATTCCAAAACAATATAGTATATTTCATCTTCGTTCCCAACATCATAGGAGCGTACGATGTTTTCATGCGACAGCGATAAGACAGTACGGGCCTCGCGCTCAAAGCGCCTGACAAAGTCAGGATTGCTCTTATGTTCATCTTTGAGCACCTTTATGGCTACAACCTTATTGTTGGATAAAATATGCGCCTTATAAACAGTTGCCATACCGCCGCTGCCAACCACGCTGTCTATATAGTATTTGTTTGCCAGTATTTTTCCAATCATATCATTGATCATCCTCCGAATTCCTGGCTAACACTACCGTTATATTGTCCGACGAGCCATTCTCAAGCGCGGCTTTGACTAACATGCCGCCCATTTCGGCCAGATCAATTTCTAAGCCCATTATATCTGCCATCCGCTCATCGGATACATAGCCGTGCAGGCCGTCTGAGCACAGCAGCAATGTGTCTCCTCTATTCCATATGCAGCTAAAAACATCAACACGCGCATTTTCATCAGTACCTAAAGCGCGGGTTATCATGTTGCGATAGGGATGAGTTCTCGCCTGTTCCATAGTTATCGCCCCAATCTCGACGAGTTCGGCGACAAGGGAATGATCATGGCTCACCAATACCAACTTATCGCCATCGTAATGGTATATGCGGCTGTCGCCAACATTCGCGGCAATAAACCTGTCAGGATACAATAACGCCGCTACTATGGTAGTGCCCATACCATTATATTCAGACGAGTTGCTTGCTAGAGTATGTACAGCTCTATTGGCCGCTTTTACAGCTTCATTTATCAATCTTTCATCGCTGGTTGCTAATGGCGCCCCTTCAATATACTCTACAATGCTATGAACCGCAAGTTCACTAGCAACGCATCCAGCCCTATGCCCGCCCATACCGTCGGCGACAGCCACAACAGGCGCTCCACAGACGCCTATTGGGATATACGCGCTGTCCTCATTTCGGTTTCTCAATCCTATTTCCGTCAAAACTGCATACTGCATTTTATACCCCCACAAACCGCTGCAATAACCCGTCTATTCCGATTCACGGTTTATTTCGTCTAAAACCCTTCTTCTGAGCTGGCCGCAGGCGCCCTCTATATCAGCACCCATTTCGCGTCTGACCGTTGCGGATATATGCCGGCTGGCAAGCATGCCGGCAAACTCGTTTGCCGATTCCCTTGATACACCCATAAGCCCGCGCTCCTTAACAAAGTTTAAAGGTATAAGGTTAACATGACAGCTTATCCTGCGAAGCCTGCGCGACAGCTCCTCTGCATGTACTATACCGTTATTTACTCCTTTTATCAAGGCATATTCAAATATTATGCGTCTTCCCGTATTATTCGCGTAATCTCTGGCTGCATTTAACAGCGAATCCATTTTATAGCGCTTTGCCACAGGCATTAATCCGCATCTTATTTCATCGTTAGGAGCATGCAGCGATATGCTCAGTGTAATGTGCGGCGCCTCGTCCATAAGACGGTATATTTTTTCCACAAGCCCGCATGTTGAAAGCGAGATGTTCCTGGGCGAAATATTTATGCCCTCTTTGCACGTTATGAGTTCAATAAACCTCACTACGTTATCGTAGTTATCCAGAGGTTCCCCGCTTCCCATAAATACTATATTGGTTACGCGCCTTGACCTGTTTAAATCTTTGGGCTCATCATGCTCCACGCAGTTGAGCATTGAAAGCATTTCCCCTGAGGTGATATTTCTTATCATTCCGTCCAAAGCGGACGCGCAGAACGAACAATTCATCCTACACCCAACCTGAGTGGATAGGCACAGCGTATCGCCATGATTATAATGCATGAGCACGCCTTCCACCATATTCCCATCACCCAATTCAAACAGGTACTTTACCGTTGAATCCCTGTTGGAAACCCATTTTTCATATATTGATGCCGTACCGTACGGATATTTTTCAAGTTCGGATCGTAATCCCTTGGGCAGGTTTGTCATTTCAGAAGGCTTGCATCCCGAATTAAGCCATTTAAAGAGCTGTTTCGCCCTGTATCTGGGCTGCTGATATTCGTCCATCAATTTTGATAAATCATCAATCATCATGGAATTAAGTTCGCGCATCTCTGGTCACTCCTTTTAGCTAGCAATCTGCCTTGCGTTGCATCTTAGCGATGAAAAAGCCTTCAGTCCCGTCCAAATGCGGGAAAAGCTGAAGCGCTCCGTCCTTAACACGGGGCCAAAGCTCCATTGGAACATATGGTTTTATATCGGCTGGATGAAACCCATTGTACTTTTCCAAGAAGCGCTTCATAATACCTTCATTTTCGCGTTCTGAAATGGTACATGTCGCGTAGACCAATGCCCCGCCTTTTTTAACGTATTTTGAGCAAGTTGATAGAATATCGAACTGTATTTCCGATAGGCCGGCAATAACCTCATCCGTTTTTCTATATCTGGCGTCAGGTTTTCCACGTACCCCCAATCCGGAACAAGGCGCGTCTACCAGTACAACATCCATTTTTTCATCAAGCTCTTCATCATAAAGCCTTGCGTCATGCAATGCTGTGACTGCGTTCATTACATGCAGTCTTTCAAGTGTACGATCCAGAAGCTCCTTGCGGTGCTGATGGACTTCCCAGGCCAGTATCGAACCCGTATCAGCCATCAACGCTGATAAATACGCTGTTTTCCCTCCAGGCGCTGCGCATGCGTCCAGCACCTTCATGCCCTGCATGGCTCCGCATATCTGGCATACAAGCATCGCGCTTTCACTCTGTATGCTTATAAATCCATCATTGTACAAACTATCGGATACGGGATTAAATCCTGATGTAAGCTTGTATGCGTCTTTAACCAGTATCCCCCTGATATATCCCATCCCCCTGCCGTTAAGCTCGGTCTCCAACATTTCAGAGGTATAGGGGGGATGAGCGCGAACAGTAAAAGGCGTATCGGATTTTTCTAACATATCCCCAGCGAATTCCAAGCCGTAAAGCCTAACGTATTCATCGACAATCCACCTTGGATAACTGTATTTAACCGCCAGCCTTTCCCTGTCATCTTCAGGCATTGGGACGGTTTTCAAATCCAAACGGCACACGGTTCTCATTACACCGTTTACATATCCGGCCAATGCGCCCTTCCCTACTTCCTTTGCAAGCTTTACGCTCTCATCGCAGGCCACCCTGTCAGGAACCGACATAAAAAGCGCCTGGCATACGCCCAGACGTAGTATTCCCTTGATAACATGATTGAGTTTACCCTTGGAACAATAATCAATTATATAATCAATATACATCAGCCTGTCAAGCGTTTCATAGACCAATGCGCTAACCCAAGCGGCCTCAGAAGACGGCTTTTCAGAAAGGGCGTCCTTTAAGGCAAGGTTTGAATATTTTCCTCCCCTGATTATGCTGTCAAGCACTTCAAGGGCAACTCGCCTTAAGCTCATGTTAAAAAGCAGCCCTTCAAATTTCTGCCATTCAAGGCAGTCTTTGCATCCATGCGCTTCGCTCCCCTGAACTGTAGTTCCGTTACTTCAATGAGGCCGTCAGCCGTAGCGACAAACAGTCCCTTCTTAGGATCCGCAATAACGCACTCTCCAGCATGAGCGGCTGGGTTCCCAGTTTCACACAGTTTTGTCCTCCATATGTTGAGAGGTTCACCGCCTATCATTGCATACGCGCATGGATCAGGGTTCATACCTCTGACCAGGTTATGTATTTCAACAGACGACTTGCTAAAATCTATCCTGGCGTTTTCTTTTTCAATGCGCCCACATCTTGTGGCCTTTAAGCTATCCTGTGGAATCGCAATGAGTTCGCCTTGCTGAAGCCTTTCAAGAGTATCCCTCAATACAGTGGCGCCAAGCAACGCTAGCCTTTCGCTCAGTTCTCCGGCCGTTTCATCGGGATATATATCAAGCTCCCTCATCAACAGTATATCGCCGGTATCAAGCCCTACATCGGTCAGCATAGTGGTTATGCCGGTTTTCCTTTCACCCGCTATTATAGCGCTTTGAATGGGTGCGGCCCCGCGGTATTTGGGTAAGAGACTTCCATGCACATTTATACATCCATGCTTTGGAATGCCAAGAATTTCACGAGACAGTATCTGTCCAAATGCTGCGGTGACCATAACGTCAGGCCTGAAATTTTGTAATTCAACTATGCTGTCGCGGTTCTTTATACGTTCAAATTGGAAAACCGGAAGACCAAGCTTTAATGCTTCAATTTTTACCGGGGGTGCGCACATAAGCCGTTTCCTGCCTTTAGGCTTGTCCGGCTGCGTAAGCACAATTATATCATGACCGCTATCTACCAGCATCCTTAGGGACGGCAAGGCAAATTCAGGAGTGCCCAAGAAAGCTATTCTCACAAACTCAGCCCTTTCCTAAGAGATATTTTCACTTTTAATGTCTTCATCATCGTAACCTTCAGGGGGTTCGGTAGCAATGTCTACAAAAAGTCTTCCGTTAAGATGATCTACTTCATGGAATACCGCGCGTGCAAATAATCCTTCGCCCTCATATTCGACTGCACTGCCATTGCGGTTAAATCCCCGAACAACTACTCTGTTCGGACGTACGACATACCCTCGGTCATCTGGAAATGAAAGGCATCCTTCATATCCTTTTTGTTCACCTGAAAATGAAACAATGGTTGGATTGACCAGCTCCACTAAGCCCGACCCGCAATCTATTACCACCACTCGTTTGAGTACGCCTACCTGTGATGCGGCAAGCCCCGCGCCTTCGGCATGGTACATGGTTTCAGCCATGTCGTCAAGAAGCGTATGGAGCCGTCTGTCGAAATTTATAACAGGCTTACATACCTTTCTCAGGCATGGGGCGCCATTTTTAAAAATATATCTTAGTGCCATAAGGTTGTCCTCCAACAAATCATTATAAATATTATAAAATAATTTTAAAATTTTATCAACGCCTGACGCCTCAATTAACCTAGGGTGACAAGAACAGAAAAAGCCTGTTTAGCTTAATACCATTTGATCCCGACGCACTTCAATTTCAAATCTTACCCTTCCATTTTTACAAAAAGCCTGTATGTTTCCTCCTAGAAGGGAAATGGTTTCCTTAGCTATCGCAAGGCCAAGGCCGGTGCCATTGCCGCTGTGTGCCTTATCAGCCTTATAAAACCGTTCAAACAAATGCTCAATATCGGTTTCATCTATGTAACCTGGATTTTCAACAAATATGATTATTCTATCCTCAACCAAATCGGCGCCAAGCAGGATTTCGCGTCCTCCTTCAGAATGCTTAACAGCATTATCAAGGAGTATAACAATAACTTGCTCAATCCTGTCAGGGTTTGAATAAACTGTTACTGGAACGTTATCAAGGCTAAGACTCAGCCTGAAACCACAGTCGCTGGCAATTTCCGTAAAACAGTCAGCCGCGTTTCTTATAAGCTCGGTTATGTCAAAGCTGTATTTTTCAAAGGCAACCCCGCCGGACTGGAGCCGCGAAAGCTCAAGAAGGTCGTCTATAAGCCTTGATAGCCGCATCGATTCCTTGAGTATATAGCCATAGTAGCGCGACCGGTCAAAATCATTTTTTATAAGGCCGTCACTAAGGGCGTCGGCCAGGCTGCGAATTGCGCTTATCGGAGTGCGAAGTTCATGTGATACGTTCGCTACATAATCCCTTCGGGTCTGTTCAAGCCGTTCCGACTCCGTTACGTCCCTCATTAGAACAACGGCTCCGGCAACGTGATCCTCTCCATTCGGAAGAGGCGTAATAGTTATATGCAGCAACCGTTCCCCAACCTTAAGCTGCTCGTTTTTTGCTGCCATATTCAAAGACACATCCGTCATGAATTTCATTATCGACCTGTATATATCTGATCCGGCGGGAATGCATCCTCTTCCACCGCCCATAAGCCTAATCGCCGCATCATTGCAGTGGGTGAGTTTTCCTTCCGCATTTATTGCCATCACTCCTTCGCCAAGGCCATTCATGATAGCGCGTAATCGGTTTCTTTCAAGAGTAAGGTCTTTAATTGTCCTCTCCAGCTCGTCGGACATGTGGTTTAGCGCGCTTCCAAGCCTCGCAAGCTCTCCCCTTCCCCTTTCCGGAGCGTTTACCTTAAAGTCGCCCAGCGCTATTGCCTGCGCAACGTCGGTCATCCTATTTACAGGTCCTGTTATGCTTTTGGAGGCAAAGTACGCGGGAATAATCATCAAAGCGGCAACGGCAAGCATACTTACAACCAGAGCTGTAATCAGTGCGTTTACAGCGGCGCTTATTTCGCTTATCGGCTTTACAAGAAATACAGCGCCCTGAATCCTGTCTCCAACAAATGGCGTGTTTCCATATGATGTTATAGGCGTACCTACAATTATACAGTATTCCCTTAGTTCTGCAGGGGTCGTAACATGCTCTCCGTTCAGCACGCTCTCCAGATGAGGTTCAACATAAGCCCTTAATTCGGTGGAGGATTCAGTATCAAGATATGCAAACAGCTCTCCTTCGGCGTTATACATATATAGCTGCGCGTCCCAGAGGTCATTCATGGTTGCGGGAGACATAAGGGACTCAAATGTCGCTCTGGACATAAGCCCCATAAGGTACAGCCAGGCTTGCTCTGCGCAATATTCAGCCCGCGGCACAAGCTCTTCTGCCTTTTGATCGGCAAATACGCTTTTTCCATATATGCTAAACAAAACCGTCGTAAGCGCAGCGCTCATTATGATGGTAAGCAGGATTATTATAAGGGTTCTATACAACAGTGAATGCTTCATTCCGTCAATTCAAACTTATACCCAATGCCATACACGGTGTTTATCGCAAATCCAAGGCCACCGTGCGGAAACTTCTGCCTTATCCGCTTTATCTGCGTATCTACGGCTCTTGTATCGCCGAAGTAATCGTATCCCCATATTCTTGACAATATCTGCTCCCTTGAAAACACCTTTCCTGGGTGCGAGGCAAGCATCTCCAATATTTCAACCTCTTTGGGGGTAAACCTTACGGCGTCCCCATTGATTTTTACGCTGTAGTTGGCTAGATCAACCTCCAACCCGCCCAATTTCAGAGCCTTTGGGGGTTCGTCCGCTTGAGAGAGATATCTGCGCAGAACCGATTTGATTCGGGCGATAACCTCCCTAATGCTGAACGGCTTTACTATGTAATCGTCAGCCCCAAGCTCCAATCCTAAGACCCTGTCGATCTCCTCTCCCTTGGCCGTAAGCATGATTATTGGTACGCGGCTTTGCTGCCTGATCTCCCTGCAGACTTCAATGCCGGACATTACCGGCATCATTATGTCGAGTATTATAAGCGTCGGGTTCTGAGATTCAAATTTTTCAATAGCTTCCTTGCCGTTGAAAGCTGAGATGGCCTCGTATCCCTCTTCTCTTAAATAAACGCCAAGCGTTTCATGGATTATCGGCTGATCGTCGCAGATCAATATCTTTCGGTCCATATTATCACCTCTTTATCTATTATAAATTACTTGATCGGACAAGGCAATGGAGTTGGCGTAAGCGTCATAATTGTACAATATTAGGACATAATTGCAGCTTCTTTGTTGGCAGGGCCAGTTAAATTAAGATGCGTATTTCTTAAAAAAGCTTATTTTTGACTTTCTTGTGTTTTTAATTAGATCGCTTTTAAAATTGCTTGGCAAATTAAACTTATCCACTGATTGTTATACTGTTAAGCCAATAAATTTATACTTTTTTGTACACCAAATAGCTCGATAAAAGCGGCATATGGTAAATATAACATTATAAATTTGCAGGAAATACATTATCTTGCGCGATACCAATCGCCTATAAGGCCGAAATGGTATATCAGAGCTTACGGATTATCAATAGCTTCTGGACGAAATTGCCGCGGGGCGTAGTTATTGACCTGCTCATAATTAGAAGTATATATTCTGACGAAACCAAGGGGATATATGTCGTAAAATATTTCTATTACCTGGGAAACAATAAAGCTGGCTGTACTATGGATCAGGATTATTTATGAAGACGACCGCATATGCTCAACCTTTGGTTCCTAAATCTTGGGAGACGCGAGTATATGTAACCGGTACTGCGCGGACCGCCGCATCTGGTTGGCGACAACTGTGCTGCGCTTTATGCCCCTTCTATCGGCTTTTACCAAAAAAACGATCGGCGAGTAAACATCACTTTGCAGCCACAGGCGCTGTTGCATGAAAATCGACCTTCATCATTTACGTCGTCCTCCGCGACAACAAATCCTGCTGTGCCAAATTATTGATGTTCAACCTACATGTGCTGTGGGTATAATAAATACTATAAGGACGGTGACACGCTTGAACTTCATCAGAGGGATTATGCTTGAGGGCATTCCATGCGCTGGTAAAACATCGACATTCAACGCGGTGAAAAAGCTGCACACCGAAAGGGCGGACTGTGAGAGAGGCATCATTGCTTTGGGTGAGCATTACTCCCAAGTATTGAACAGGATAAATGGTGAACCTGTCATACTGGAGCAAAATGCCCACTGTGCTCTTTTGAGTGAACGCCTGTCCATGTTGGAACGGTTGAACGCTTGGGCCTCCTCCTTGGGAGAGGCGCGGCGCCAATCTAGGGGGCTTTTTGTTCTGCTTGAACGATTTTATCTCAATCACGTTGTCGCCTTTGATACGTGCTCTCAAAGCATGGAAATTTGCTGCATCCACCTTGGTTTTAAATGCATGCTGCTGACGATTTCCAATGATAACATTGTTCATCGCATCCGTTTGAGGGATGAACAAATGAATATCAAGCGACCGTCCGATGAGATTGAATTGCAAGCTTCTGATTACTTAGCTGTTCAGGAGCGTTTTCTTGTGGCTGTTAAGCGTATTTCTAGCCCTACTCTGATCATAAATACGGATTCCATGGACTGGAGTTCTTTTGCACATAATATCCTCTCTCTCAGATATTGCTTGACTCTTTATAGCTGGTCCTGGTCAACAATCTCAAATAGTACTCAAAAACCATAGTAGATTAAAATTAAGGTTTAAGGAGGGCATTTATTATCTTTTTTGTGAAATGTTTGCTCCCCAATATTTTGTCAGATTGGAACAAACACATCAAAACATTCTTCCGCCGGTTGCCGACGTTGAATTTTACGGCGAGTTTTTCAGATTCCCTCCAGAAAAGGATTATGTAGAACGCGAATTGACAGCAATGCTTCAGGTCCTTGAATCCCATTACGAAGTCAAACCCGTCATATACGTTACCCAGAGAGCGTACAAGGCGTATGGAGTTACCAAGGGCTTTACAGCTTGCGATATAGATATTATCAAGTGGAGAGAACATAATAATGAAAACTACATCAATATATTATCTGCTTAATTAAACCACTGTCGCCCCCCATATGGGTGCGTGGATTGAAATAAAGAAATAGAAAGCCGTTAATAGCGGCTTTCTATTTTATTGTAATTGCGAAGATCTTCCCAGCTATAAAAAAGTGTTCGTATCTCCGCGCCATGGTGGAGCTTACCGGATTCGAACCGGTGATCTCTACACTGCCAGTGTAGCGCGATAGCCAACTTCGCTAAAGCCCCAAAAGCTATATCAGATTCTTTCGTTAACCTATTGGTTTGGTTAACTGAGCTAAAGCTCTGAACCGAAGACAATTATAACCTATACTCATCGTTTTGTAAAGTGGTAATATGATTTTTATTTGTACATTTTGGATTTGACAGATAAAATCGATATATAGGCCTATTTGGGCATGACGCGGTTTTAATACCCGCGCCATGCAAAGCGTATCAACTACAACCAATGATTGATAGAGCGGTTTTCAGTATGTTGACTTTATTCCTCCTTTCCTCCTGTAAATCGCTTTACCATCTCAATTCCCCCGTTCGCGCTCAAAGAAACTATTGCGGCATTAAGAGGTACCAAAAACGCATTGCCCAGATCCAGCTGTCCAGTAAAATAGTACGCCGGATACAGCACCGCGATCGCTATAACCCAGCTCCAGATTTGAGTAGGTATCTTGTTGATAGCTCCCAGTCCTTTAGTTAACTGTGTGATAACGCATACCATCAATAGGGCTCCCGCTTGGGTAGCGAGTACTGCCCATGTTGTAAATTCCATTGTTTTATCCTCCAATTATATATTTGTTTAAAATATAGATTTCAAACCAGTCGATCCTATTGCACAGCTATATGTGTACACGTCCGACTGTTATAAGCTATACTTGTGATGCAGATCTCAAAAAACATCAGCTTAAACGCCGTTTCTGCTGCATACTGATTATATTTTTCAAAACTCGTTAAAACTTTCAACAAGTAGTGTTTTTATTATATTTCCGTCGTTTGATTAAATCTTTAATTACTAGTTTCTGTATCACCTCCATAGGGTCTAACCTTGCTTTAGCTCAAACTTGTGCCGTACACCTTATCTCCAACTTTTATTAACAGCTTTACCGTATCCGGCAACGCTGATGCACTGCAGGATCCTCCGTGAGCTGCTGAAAACGCCGCTATTCCGGCCATAGTCCTTTCGCCAACTTTGCCGTCTGCCGTGCCGCAGTCATAGCCTAGCCCGTTTAGAGCTGCCTGCAACGCCTTAATGTCATTACCTTGCATCATTGGCGACGTATGTTGTAATACTACTGCCATTATGTTATCTCCTTCCTCAAATAAATCAAATCTGCCAAAATGCGTCCAATAGACGGCTCCTTTTGCATCTATGCCATGCTCTATGACACCCTCGTCACGACCAAAACCCTCAATTACATTTCCATTTCCCATATAAACGCCCACATGGAATATCTTAGAGCCATCATGTCTAAACGTCATATCTCCAGGCCTCAAATCGACCTTATTAATTGGCTTGCATCTGGCGTATAATCCTCTGCTATTGATGTCGGATGATTGCAAACCCAGCTTGTTCAGCGCCCAGTAAATAAGCCCCGAGCAGTCAAACGCGCGTATTTCGGTTACTCCATCCCGTACCCGCCTGTCATACAGGGCAATCGCGCGGTTGGCGTTTGCGGTGCTGGTCTCGTGCCGTTTTATCCAGTCTTTTGGAGCATCCATTGATCTTAGGTCCTCCCCATTGCCGCCCCATACATAGATACCCCTATTGGTCTGTGTACTTAATACCTCTATGAATTTGTCTATTGTGTTCACAATACCGCCTCCTGTTTATATCCTTCAATATACCGTATTAATTTCCATTAGCCTTTAATAACGGCATATATCTATGCAAACTATTATGTGCCTTCGCGCCACGTTTCTGGATTGGAGTCTGCTTGGTCAATCCAAAGTTAATAAGGAACGCAGGCAATCAAGGCCTGTCTTGCCTCGGTATGGTCCTCTCCAGCGCTGCGGAAAAAATATCTGTGACATTGCACCGTAACAGCCGCCTATATACATATATTCACTTTCCCTATAAACGGTTAATAATATATTGAAAAACGAGCGCTTTGCTCTTTATGGACGGTCTTAAACCCTGTTATTGATTCTTGCTTACTAAAATTTCTTTGATATATATCATTCCGTAGCTTTAACGGCTTCATAGCTCTATTCTGGTATTATAATTGCAGACATTTACCGTTATAACTATTGAGGATTACCGGCATGGTGCATGCTTTGCACCATACGGACAGCGGACGATAACGGCTATAGCAAATTGCCTAAAGCCGATTAGCAAAACAGGCGTTTGGGCATTTATTATATTTGGCCCTCCGTATTATGATTTGTACCTGAAATACTCTCAGATTGCATGGGAGATATACGGCGAATTAGAACCCTTCGGACTTGACGAGTGTTTGTTGGACGTAACCAGCAACAAATACTTGTTCGGGGACGTAAAAGCGATTGAAGATAAACCGCGGGAACGGATCAAGTTCGACTTTGGCGTTCATGTATAGGCCGGCGTTTAGGGAGAAAACAGGACAGCGCTTCTTGGTTGAGGATGTTTTCCCCGTTACGAAGCAGCTGCTGCGCCCGTCAGTCCGTGGGCCAGCGCAAACCGCGGGCGTACGATGCGCATCCATTATGGCATGCCGCCCCACGGCGGCTTAACACCGGAGCTTCAGTTCAGTTGCGAAGCGGATTCGGCACGCATCCTTTACGGCGGTGCGGGCGATGCTGGCCTTGTCTAGCTTGCGTCAGGGGAATTTGCCCCGGATGGGCTCTTCCGCCCGCATACCTATGCGCTCACTCCCACACCTTACGGAGTTATGTGTGAGGCATGCGATTATGCCAGACTGATGGCGTTTCGCATGTTCTGATCTTGATCATCTGCCCTTTTCCAAATGCTTGCATACCGTCCCCACATAGGGAATGTTCTTCCAAAGGTCGTAATCGCCGATCACACCCAGGCGGTATTTCGCTCGCGAAACCGCAACGTTTATGATGTTGGGCTTCTGCCCGACCCATTGGGCTGCGCCCTTTCCGCTTTGCCCATCGCAGCCGAGCACCAACAGCACCTCGTTCGCTTCCTTGCCCTGGAAGGTATGGATCGTTCCACAGCTTTCCTTGAGCCAGGCCCGGATTTCTTCCAGTTCCAACTCCGGTAACGCCTTATGGAGCGCCGGATAGAGCGCATCCTGCAAAGCCCGGTTCACCGTGGTAAAAGGCGTAATGAGATAGAGCTTTGGCAACCCTTCATATACCGCAGCCGCCTTGCTCACCAGTTGGGCCGCCGCGTCGATCTGCTCCGGCACTGAATGGTTTTTGTTGCCCCTCTCCGTCCCCTTTACATCCAGCCAAATGGATTGGGGAAACAGGAATCGTTTTCCGCCGGGCTCGGCGGTTTTCTGGAACATCCTGCCGTTGTAGGCGACCTCGTTGGAGATTGCGAACATCGGGTTGAGGCAGCGACGGTGAACCACAAGCGGACAACCCAGCCACAGCTCTTCCCCGTTCAGCATCCGGACGCCGCCATAGCGATTGCATCGGTCGGCCAACACCTGGACGGACAGGTCCGGCAGGCGGTAAGGCTCAGGGATCCCGTTTTCATCAGCAAAGCGCTTGCGCAGCTCCACTGGGATGGTCACGATCGGCTCCACCTGCAGCGGATCGCCGACGACGATAGCACTCCGCGTCCGCCACAGTGCGCCCAAAGCACTCTGCGGGGTTGCCTGACCCGATTCGTCGACCACGAGGAGCCCGAATTCCTCTGCCTGCACCCCGCCGAGGAAGGATTGCACGGACGCGAATGTCGTCGATATGACCGGCACGATCAAAAGAAGCGTGTTGAGCAAATCGGCATAGGCCGCACGGCAATCCTCCTTATCCGTGAATTTGCCATCCCACATGGCGAAAAGCCGCCACAGGTTTTGCTTAACGCAGTTGCTCGAAAGTGTAAACGCCTTGTGCAGCATCAGTGCCTGGTAAAACAGTTCCTCCCGCGCTCTGTCGAATCCAGCGCACGTCCAGGGGCAGGCCGTCTGCGAAGGCTCGTTTGCGCTGATGTTTTTCCAGAACGCCGCGTCCGCCCAGTTGCCGCCAAACCGTGCCCGCTCGGGTTCCACTGCCGCGTTTGCATCCGCAAGTTTCGCCTCCGCCTGCAGGAGGGTTTCCTGCGCGGAACGCGCGGCATCCTCCTGCTCATGGCGGGCGCTTTTGAGTCGCGTCACCTGGATGAGCGTCTCCTGCACAGCCTGCTCCGTCTCCAGCCATTTCTTTACCATAGGATCCTTCCGATACCGGAGGATGCGTTTGAGGAAAGGGACGGCGCTTTTGAGCAGGGCAGCGTTTTCCCGCTGGAGCGCAAGCCTGCGTTCCGCTTCCGTCTGCGCGTTTTGGCTTTCCGCCAGGCGCGCTTGTTCTTTGCAGGCTGCCAGTAACGCTTCTTTTCCGGCCTCAGCCGCGTCCTCCTGCTGTGCCAGCAAGGCCTGCGCCTGTGCGATTTTTTCCTGCTCGTCCCTTACGGCCTGCAACGCCTTGGCAAAGCGTTCGCGCGCCGCGTTCCAATCCACGGTTTCCTCCGCATAATGGCACCGGAGCGTGGCGCCCTCCTTCGCCCACCAGAGGCGGTCCTTGAGCGCCTTCAAGTGCCCCTTTTTCCCGAGTTTGGCGGAAATGAGGCCCCAAGCCGGTTCCCCCAGAAGCTCGGTAGCTACGTCCGCAAAGTATGTTTCCTCCATCGTTTGCCGCCCCGCGCCGGAAAACCGACCGGTCCGGTCCTCCTGGATCGCCTTGGGCAGCTCCATTGATATGTTCTCCACCGCCGCGTTGTTGTTGGAAGCCACAAGGATTCCATATGCGGAAAGGTCTTGGTTCAGCTTATAATAGCTCTGGTTATATTGATCTGGCGGCGCCTGGAACGCTTGCTTGCGGAATGCGTCGTCCGGAGCAGCATACTCCGCCATCCGGATTGCCCGCTCCACCACATTGGAAGCGATGATTTCCTTTAAAAGCGTGGTCTTTCCAGTGCCTGGCGGGCCGTTGACAGAGAATATCCTCTGCTCGCCGGAAACAGCAAGGTTGATGCCCAGCTGCTGCATCAGGCTTGGGCTGTATCGGGATGGCCACGCACCGAGCGGGAACGCATCCGCGCGAAGCCAGCGCCGCATTTGCTCCGTATCGGTATCGATCTGCACCCGTTCCGCTTTCGGAACCGGCTCAACCATAGCCTGAACGTAGACCGAAACCGTTTTCGTCGGCGCCTTGCGGATCGCCTCCATATCCTTTAGATAAAAGCTCTGCAAGAGCTCTGTCGAAGGGTCCAGCGGCGGGAATTCACCCTTCTTGTTGGCGTGCTGCTTCTTTTCGCGCGCCCAGAGCGCGGACTTAAGCAGTCCGTCCGCCACGCCGAGGCCTCCGCAAACCTCGCCGAACAGCACAAGTAGCTTTTCTTTGGAAAACGCCGGCTCGCACGCTTCCTTCTGCCGCTGTAACAGGGCGTCGTTCCAAGCGTGCTGCAGCTTTTCCAGTTCCGCCGCGTCCAACTTTGCGGATATTGAACCCTCCCGGACGAGCGTGCAGGCGGCCCAGGCGAAACTTGATATGGCAAACGAATTCGCTATATACTGCCCGTTTTCATTGAGCTTCATCGCGCAGAGGCAAGTCGCCGAATTTTCGGCTTCGATGGCGCTTTCCTCCGCGTCCAGGCGCAGCGCTTCTAGCATCCAGCCGATCAAATCACGCGTTTTGCCCCAACCGAGATACACGTCATAGGCTGTGCGGACCAGCGGGTTGTTATTGGTTTGCGCCCAGGGTTCGCCATGTGTTGTAAGATTCACATCCTGCTTCGGTTCAACCGGCCAACAGGGGTTGAAGAATTCCTGTTCGTACCAATAGTTCAGGATTCGGTCGCGCATCCAGATCACCTCCGTGTGTATGATCGCAAGCTTATTTTTCCATATTATATCAGATATTCGCGCAAGCTGCGATCCATTTTGCCATTCCCTGCGGTGTGCAAAAATCTGCGCCGGCCGTTTCGCTTGCCCGAACGGATCCACTTTGCCATAGGAATATAATTTAGAGATATCAATATAAATAAAGAAAGGTTTAACAGCGACCATTATAGCGCTTGTATCTATAGTATCAATGGGCGTTGCCCTAGGGTTAACGGCGAAACGTCTGAATATCCCCCAAAATAATGATGCGTCGACCACGCCAGGCATGGCAGGTTACGATTTTTCAAACCTGGACACATACCCGTACGCGCTGAAGAAGAGGATAGAGGAGAACGATGAAGAGAAGAAGGAGCTTAAGACCAAGCACGAACCCTGAGGTTTTAGCGTCCCTGTAGGAGCAGGAAGAAATGCGCGAGAGGCTTATAAAGATACTTGATGAAATAGACTACAAAGCGGCTGAGATATACAGCAGATATAATAATGAGGAACGGCTTAACGTGCTTACCCGAAACAAGGCTGAATCGTCGTACCCGTACCACATGATCTGCAGCCCTTCTCCCTGCGCCGCCACGCAGTCCCCGTCCTCCTTCGGGTACCCTACTCCCGTTACCTGCCCCGATAGGTTGTACTTATAGTATATCGGCAGCGCGCCGCTTCCACCTTCTCCCTGCGTCGCCTGCTTGATCCGGTTCATCTCGTCGTACGCGTAGCTCG
>UQXE01000007.1 GCA_900544965.1 uncultured Eubacteriales bacterium
TCGGGATTCCCAAGGGGACTTTTTACAAAAAGTCCCCTTGGGCGGGGTTTGGGGCAAAAGCCCCAAGGGGCTCGTTAACAGGCTTCTTCATTCATCGTCACATCGTATGGCGCTGCTGTTCAGCTGAATTTTAAATGTGCGCGGCAGCCGTTTTCCAACAATAAAGCAAAGGGCGACGGTCCCGTAATTCTTTGGTGCTCTGGGTGGTATAGTGTGCGCCAATCTGGTTTGGAGTATGATTTTATTTCACGACGCGATTCTTCGCCATCAGCAGTCGGGGGACTTTCGCGCACATTGGGCGCCAGGTTCAGTAATATCCGCCGGTTTTCAATAATAAGTTGTAACAAAATACGCCATACTGGAGGTTGACATGAAACTTCGCGCGATTTTTAACCGTGGCGTTGCAGTACTTGCCGCGTCCATGATATTAATGGCCTGTTCCTGCGGGCAAAACGAACCGATAACCGATCCCGACACGTCCCCAGGCGTAACGGACGGCGTTACCGCTTCGCCGGATATGCCGCCAGGTGCTGTAAACAGGCAGCTGACCATTGTGATAGACGCCGGCCACGGCGGATCGGACGGCGGCGCGGTGGGAAGCGTAACGGGAGTAAAGGAGGACGGGCTTAATCTCGACGTCGCCATACTGCTCAAGGATGAGTTGACGCTTCGCGGGTTTAAGGCAATAATGACGCGGGAGTCGGGCGATTCGCTTGCAAAGACCAAACGCGAGGATATGATGAAGCGCAAGGAGATAATGAACGCTGAGGGAGTGGACATGGTGATAAGCGTTCACATGAACAAATTTGGCGATTCCAGCATAAGCGGTCCGATGGCATTCTATATGCAGGGCTCGTCCGAAGGTGAAAAGATGGCAAAATGCATAATCGACGCCGTATGCGATAAACTGGGGCATCCGAGAAGGCTTGCAAATCCAGGCGACTATTTCGTAATACGCGAAAGCAAGCCGGCAGCCGTTATAATAGAGTGCGGCTTTCTATCCAACGCTTCGGATGAGAAGAAGCTTAACGACCCTGAGCACCGAAAATTGCTGGCAGCCGGAATCGCGGATGGAATAGCGGCATATGCGGATACGATATCATAGAAAGCGGCGCAATGATTACCAAGTTCATCATTTGTTTACAAAATAACTGCTGTTTAACAGGTGTAATCCACTAGATATGGTGTATAATAGTTATTGTAGAGATCAATGTTTTTTCTCCATCCTCCTTTATGTACTGAACGCGACACGCGGACGCCCTCCTGACCACGGGACGTCCGCGTGTCTGCTTTTATATACATGTTTTTGTTAAACTCCTGTTATGTTTTTAAAAAACGCGTTGTTTTGACGCCTATGCGGGTATATAATTAGCCTGCATAAATTTATTTATAAAGGGGCCATTAATGATAATTGATTATCATCTTCACAGCCGTCATTCGTTTGACAGCGACGCCGATCCTCAACAAAGCATTGAGAGGGCGGCTAAACTTGGGGTTTCGGAGATATGTTTTACAGAGCACGTGGACTTTGAAGACACGCGGAATCCGCTTATGGATATTGGAGCGTATATTTCAGATATTAAGAGGTTAATGCCGTCGTATAACGGCGTGCGCGTTAAGCTGGGCTTTGAAATAGGCCTTGACGACGTGGAGTGCTCGCGGAGGACATGGGATTTTATTAAGGATGCAGGCGCCGATTTCATAATCGGCTCGGTTCATATGGTTGATGGCGTCAACGCTTATTATAATGATTTCTTTGCGGGGCAAAGCCAGGCAGAGGCCTACGGAAAATATATTGACGCGCTGTGCGACAAGGCCAAGAGCTGTGCCTATTTCAGCGTGCTTGGCCACTATGACTTTGTAACCAAGTACGCCCCATATGAAAACAGGGCGCTTAACTACGGGGATTATGCCGAGCGTATTGACAGGCTTTTAAAAATCCTTGTTGAGAGCGGAAAGTCGCTGGAGATAAATACATCGTCATGGAGAGACGGACCCGCATGGGGTATTGAGCTGTTCAGGCGCTACAGGGAACTTGGGGGCGAATTCGTTACGCTTGGCGCCGATTCGCACAGTCCTAAAAGGGTGGGAAAGCGCCTCAACGAGGCCCTTACAATGGCAATGGAAGCCGGAATAAAATATATAGCCACGTTTGACAGGCTGTCCCCTGTAATGCATAGGGTTTAGCATTGCCTGCTTTTGCGAATAGGCGGGCATGTATCGACGATGGTGCGTTTTACCACTAATTCAGGAGCGGACATGAGGGAATGATATTTGTAACAGGACGATTAAACGGCATTCCGGCACGCTTATTCGAGTATAGTCGCTATTGCCAGCGGTTTACAAATGGGGTACAATCAATAAAGGGTCCGTAATGGTTCCTAAAACCAGAAGGGGGCGATACCATGGAAGAAGAAAGGGATTTTGTCACGTTTGTCGGAGACGATGGCGAAGAGTTTGAGCTGGACATCGTGGATTACTTTGAACACAAGGGAGAGGAATACGCGATATTGATCGATTCATCCGAAGATTATGACGACAATGAGGAATTCGACGCCTACATAATGAAGGTCGTTGTTAACGGTGAAGTGGAGGAGTTCCTCCCGCCCGACGACGAGCTGATGGAAGAGCTTGCGGCAGTAGCTGAAGAGCGCCTGGGAGCGGTATGCGAATGCGACGTGTGCCATGACGGCGATTGCCAGGGCCACCACGAGTGTCACGAAGAGGGCTGCGGCTGCCGCGAGTAAGCTTAGCGGCAAGCAGGCTGAACTTAGGCGGGCGGGTTGCTGTCCGCTTTTGTATATATGAATAATTCCGCTAAAGGGCTATATTGACAAAAAGATCCGGCTTGAATATAATCTAATGAATAGCGTATCCGCAGGATGAACGGGTTTTGCTTTGAGAACAATGCTAGAAGGATTATATGATCCGGCAGAGAGGGGCGACGTTGGCTGCAATCGCCTATAGCTGATTCTCATAACGGCGCACCGTCCCGCGACTGCGGCGTATAAGCTGCGTTACAGGCTTGTCGAGCGGGCCGATGGCCGTATGATACCGTACGATCAGCCGTCAAGGCCAATTAGGGTGGAACCGCGGGTTTGTCCCGTCCCTTGCGTTAGCCAGGGACGGGTTTTTGTATGCAATCCAGCCTGGCCTTGCCGCTATAATAAAAAATCGGAGGTTACACATGAATATCACATTTCCCGACGGATCGGTACGCCAGTATGACGATGGGGTCAGCGCGCTTGACATAGCTGCAAGCATTGGCCAGAGGCTTAGAAAGTCAACCCTTGCGGCCGAGCTTGACGGCAGCCTTTGCGACGCGTCCCAGCCGATTACGGGTGACCATTCGCTTAAACTGCTGTCCTTTTCAGACCCCGGGGGACGCTGGACCTACAGGCATACGGCGGCGCATATACTGGCGCAGGCTGTTAAGAGGCTGTTCCCTGACGCAAAGCTTGCGATAGGGCCGGCGATTGACGATGGATTCTATTACGACTTTGACACCGAGAGGAGCTTTTCGCCTGAAGACCTGGGAAGGATTGAAAAGGAGATGGCTATCATCAGCCAGCAGAACCTTGATATGGAAAGGTTTGAGCTGCCAAGGAACGAAGCTGTCGCCCTGATGAAAGAGATGGATGAACCATATAAGGTTGAGCTTATCGAGGACCTTGCGGACGACGCCGTAATAAGCTTTTACAGGCAGGGCGAGTTTGTAGACCTGTGCGCGGGGCCGCATGTGGAGAGCACGGGCAGGGTTAAGAACATAAAGCTTCTAAGCGTTGCGGGCGCCTATTGGCGCGGAAGCGAAAAGAATAAGATGCTCAAGCGTATATACGGAACGGCCTTTGAGAAAAAATCCGAGCTTGATGAATACATCGAAAAGCGCGAAGAGGCCAAAAAGAGGGATCATAACAGGCTGGGAAGGGAGCTTGAGCTGTTTACGACGGTGGATATGATAGGACAGGGGCTTCCGATACTCCTCCCTAAGGGAGCGAAGGTGATACAGCTTCTGCAGCGCTTTGTGGAGGATGAGGAACAGCGGCGCGGCTATATGCTGACCAAAACCCCGTTTATGGCCAAGAGCGACCTGTACAAGATATCGGGTCACTGGTACCATTACCGCGACGGCATGTTCATCATGGGGGATCCGGATGATGAGGAGAACGAAGCGCTTGCGCTCAGGCCGATGACATGCCCGTTTCAGTTTATGGCTTACCTCAATAAATCCCGCTCATACCGCGACCTTCCAATGCGGTACAACGAAACCTCAACCCTGTTCAGAAACGAATCGTCCGGCGAGATGCACGGGCTTATAAGGCTTAGGCAGTTTACAATCTCCGAGGGCCATCTGGCCTGCAGGCCGGATCAGGTTGAGGACGAATTCAAGGGCTGTTTGGACCTGGCTGCTTTTATGCTAAAGACCCTGGGCCTTGATGAAGACGTGACGTACCGCTTTTCAAAATGGGACGAAAACGACAGGGAGAAGTATATCGGCGGCAAGGAGAGCTGGGAAGCCACCCAGGATATGATGCGCAGCATACTCAAAGACCTTAACGTGGACTTTGAGGAGGCGGATGGAGAGGCGGCGTTTTATGGTCCAAAGCTCGACATACAGATCAAAAATGTTCACGGCAAAGAGGATACCCTTATCACGATTCAGATAGATTTCCAGCTTGCCGAGCGGTTTGGCATGACGTATGTCGACTCGGACGGAACCAAGAAATATCCTTACGTCATACACCGCACTTCAATCGGATGCTATGAGCGCACGTTGGCGCTGTTGATAGAAAAGTATGCGGGAGCCTTCCCCGTGTGGCTGGCTCCGGTGCAGGTAAAGGTGCTCGCCATGACGGACCGCACGCACGACGCCGCGCTAAAGATATCAGGCGACCTGGAGCGGCTTGGAATAAGAGCCGAATGCGACCTGCGCAACGAGAAGATAGGCTTTAAGATAAGGGAAGCGCAGGTGCAAAAGACGCCATATATGCTTATAATAGGGGATAAAGAGGTGGAAAACGGCGTTGTCGCGGTAAGGGCGCGCAAGGAGGGCGACCTTGGGACGATGCCGCTGGACGATTTTATAATCAGGATAGGCCGTGAGATAGACACGAAGGCCAGGGACTAACCCCCGCGTGCTGGAATCAAACCGCATTGGCCGTACACGCCGCCCATAATTATGGATTTTGATATTTGCCTCCGGCGGCTTAGAACCTTTTTCGCGAAAAAGGTTCTAAGAACTCCAAAAAATGCACAGGGGATAGTATAAGCTTTGGGCATTACCAAAGTATAATCCATCAAAAGCCGGCGGCGTGTACGCCGGTCTTTTGATACCTTGGGAGCGAACAAAGAAAATCCAAACACAAAAAACCAAACGTTGTTTTTCGGGATTTCAAAGGGGACTTAGTCCCCGTGGCGGGGTGACCGGCCCTCCGTCAGCCGACGGCATTTTTTACAATCCGCACTACTATCGCCCAAATTAACCTGTTAAAACCTATAAATGGGCGTATACCGGTTTTTTACCATGGGAATAATACCCATATATCAACTGATGGAGGGTATTGCCATGGCCATTTCGGTTTTAAATCGGTTTTCACAGGATCTTGCCATTGATCTTGGAACTGTTAATACGCTAATCGCCCGAAAGGGGTGGGGAATCCTGCTTAGGGAGAAGAGCGTGGTTGCGGTATCCAACGCTGTAAAAAATGAGGTCGTAGCCATTGGAAGCTCCGCACCCGAGGTTTCGGGCAGGGTTCCAGGCGGGATAAGCCTGGTTCAGCCGCTTCGCGACGGCGTAATATCGGATATATCCCTTGCCTGCGTAATGCTTTCAGGCTTTATAAAAAAGGCGCTTGGAAAAAGGCCCAGGCTGTTTGGCATAAACGTGGTGGTATGCGTGCCTGGATGCATAACCCAGGTAGAGCAGGCCGCCATAGAGGAAGCGGCCCATTCGGCGGGAGCGCGCAGCGTGACGGTCGTCGAGGAATCGCTTGCCGCGGCGGTTGGCGCGGATCTGCCAGTATACGGGCCAACGGCATCGATGGTAGTGGACATAGGGGGCGGAACCACGGACGCGGCCGTGATATCGCTTGGCGGAATTGCGGCCTCAAATTCGGTGCGAACGGGCGGGACCCATATAAACGAAGCCATAATAGCTTACCTGCGCCAGAAGACGGGAATCACCATAGGCGATAAGACGGCGGAACAGGTAAAGCTTTCCGTGGGGCTTGAGCCATCTGATCCGGACATGATTATGCGCATAAAAGGCCGCAGGATGGATACGGGCCTGCCCGACGCAGTCCATATATCAGCGTGCGAGCTGGCGGGAGCCATGGAAGAGCCGGCCTCCAGGATTGTGGAGGCTGTTGTGGATACGCTGGCCGGCACGCCTCCGGAGCTGGCGGGCGACATAATAGATACAGGCATAGTGCTGACAGGCGGAGGAGCCCTGTTGAAGGGGCTTTGCGCGCGCATAGAGAGCGCCACCGGCCTGCCGGTGATGGTAGCCGAATCGAGCATGGACTGCGTAATAACGGGCGCGCTCAGGCTGCTGGAAAGGCGCGGGACGCTTCCAGAGCCCATGTACGCCTCCGGTTCGGCAAACGCCAAGCTGGGAAACCCGGGAGAGTTTGCACGGCAGCCTGACGCAAACGTACAGCACAATGCCCGCTGAGGCATAAATAAAGTAACTAGCAGGAAGAGGCCGTGGGAAAACGCCGCGGCCTTGGATTTTATTTGCATATGGAATCGACAATATATTAAGTATATGGTACGCTTATATTGATGTATAGTACATACAGTATGAAGCAAGGTATACTTAAGATCGGCATCCATTTTATTCAAAAGTTAGTAGGAGGCTGTATGACATGAAACGATCAATTAAAATGGCTATAACAATAATTTTAGTTGTTGTTATATTATCGGCTGCATATCCGAGCGGGGCTTACATGGAAACGGGGGAGATAACCCAAGACATTAACAGGAAGTGGACGGTAGTTAAGGATGGGGATTATAGAAATAAATACAGCGACCCATCGGTTTTGAACAACATAATTAATAATGATTCGAAAACCACTTTGCAGCTTCAAAGGCTGGAGGATTACTTCACCAGCATTTCGATTCACGGGGACGCTTCCGAAAACAGGACATATCCAAACTATTTTGGGGGCAAATACATAAACGAAAACGGTGAATTGGTAATATGCCTGTCAGATAATACTATAGAAAATAGAAACCTTATGGAAGAAGCGGCTGGCGGCGGCATAGCGTTTAAAAGCGTCAAGCATTCATATAACGAGCTCAGCACGGCCAAACAAAATCTTACCAGATGGGTAGGCGCATGCATTGAAAAGGACGGCGCTCCGGACGGATTATATGGCTGGGGCATAGGGAATGAGATGAACTGCCTGATGGTTGACGTCAAATATGAATCCGAAGAGCTATTTAGACAGGTATATGATGCGACCGGAAGATTTTCAGGGATAGTGTTTAATATAATGGAGGATACGGGAGCGATATAGGAAGGATTGACGATTGGGTACAGAAACAGGGCTTGACGGTAAATCAAGCCTTGTACGTAAGGGTTAATTGCAGTATAATGTAATAAGAGCCGATGCTGAAAGGTAAGCGCGCTTTATCTGAATGGAACTTCACCCTTTAAAGTTGAAAGCTCATAGGGTGGAGTTCTAATACTATCTACAAAGTAGATATATAAACGCAAACACAGTTACGATAAACATACCAAAGGCCATTTCTTTCATGTGCATTAACCTCCTCTCGAACATATAATAGCAACTCCGCACATCGGCTCATACATATATGTATACCACACGTATTCGAGCAAATCAAGTCCTAAGTAAAGAAAAACTCTACTGAACAAAAATAGCCCCCTATTATAAAGAAGAACTTGATTATTTATTTATCTACATGATATTATTATTCGTCAGGTGTAATCCTGAGGATTGAAATAGTAGGGGTTGACTTTATTTAGTAAATTATATGTGGACGCCGAGATATCGCGGCGTCCACATATAATTTGTACCTCATTGTACTGTTTCAAACTCAATTCCAAACTCCCCCACGCCCAATCCCCTCCATTCCCTTGACATAACGGGCAATGATCTATAAAATAACAAGTTAACAAGCGATAGGAGTAAGGACATGGAAATAAAGCAAGCGCTGTCAAATATCATCGCGGAGCGTGCGGGATTGCAGCCCTGCGATGTAATGGAATGGTTTGAAACGCCCAAGGACCCGGCAATGGGGGACGTGGCGTTTCCGTGCTTCAGGCTTGCAAAGGCGATGCGAAAACCGCCCAATGCGATAGCGGCCGAGCTGGCCGACGGGCTGGCGCTGCCAGACGGGGTATGCCGGGCGGAAGCGGCGGGCGGCTACCTGAACTTCTTTGCCGACAAGTCCTCGTTTGCTGAAAACACCCTGAAGCGGGTTTTTGCGGAGGGCGAAGGTTACGGCGGCTCCTCACGCGGCAGCGGAAAGACGGTGTGCCTGGATTATTCGTCTATCAATATCGCAAAGCCGTTCCACATTGGCCATCTAAGCAGCACGGCTATCGGAAACGCTTTGAGGCGCATCTATGACCATCTTGGCTACAGGACGGTCAGCATAAACCACCTTGGCGACTGGGGGACCCAGTTTGGCAAGATGATCCTGGCATATAAGCTGTGGGGGGATCGTGAAAGCGTGGAAAACGGATCGGTGCGCGAGCTGATGAGGCTCTATGTGCGCTTTCATGACGAGGCTGAAAAGGACCCCTCATTGAACGATCAGGCGCGCGCCTGGTTCAGACGCATAGAGGAACACGACCCGGAGGCCTGGGAGCTGTTTGAATGGTTCAAGGATATAACGCTTAAAGAGGTTGGAAGGGTATACGAACTATTAGGCGTTGAGTTTGACAGCTATCTTGGCGAGAGCTTTTATGAGGACAAAATGGCGCCCGTGGTCGATGAATTGAGGCAAAAGGGCCTGCTGAAGGTGGACCAGGGCGCGTCTATAGTGGATTTAACGGATTACTCCATGCCGCCATGCATTATATTGCGCTCGGACGGCGCGACCTTATACGCTACGCGCGACCTTGCAACGGCTATCTACCGCAAAGACGAGTACAATTTTGACAAGATGCTCTATGTGGTGGCCTATCAGCAAAACCTCCATTTCCAGCAGCTCTTCAAGGTGCTCGGGCTTATGGGAAGGGACTGGGTAAGGGACTGCGTTCATGTAAACTTCGGCATGGTGAGCATGAAGGAGGGGACGCTGTCCACGAGGAAGGGCCAGGTCGTCTTCCTGGAGGACGTTTTAAACGCCTCGATTGAAAAAACCTATAAAATTATAGAAGAAAAAAGCCCGGATCTCGACGATAAGGCGGCGGTGGCCCGCCAGGTCGGCGTGGGAGCCGTAGTTTGGGGGGTACTGTACAACAACAGGATAAAGGACATAGTGTTTTCGTGGGACAAGGCGCTTAACTTTGATGGTGAAACCGGCCCCTACGCCCAATACACCCATGCCCGCTGCTGCTCCGTTATTAGAAAGGCGGGGGGATATGACAGGCATAGCATAGATTATTCAATACTTACGGATGGGTATTCGGCCGCCCTGATAAGGGCCATAGCCGATTTCCCGCAGGCGGTGCTGGACGCGGCGGATAAGTACGAGCCTTATGTGGTGTCGCGCGCGGTTATAAACGTATGCTCATGCTTCAATAAGTTTTATTATGAGCTTAGAATTATGGACGACGACAGCGCCGTGAGAAACGCGCGCCTTGCCCTAACCGACGCGGCGCGCACTGTGATATCAACCGGCCTGCGGCTTGTCGGGCTTAACGCGCCCGAAAGGATGTAAGGTTAAAAAGGATACCAATTAACAGATGGAGGGAAAGCTATGCTTGATATAAAACGAATCAGGCAAAATCCGCAGGCGCTTGAAAGCGCTATGCGGGCGCGCGGAAATAAGGGGGCGGACGTGTCCGGACTGTTGGAGCTGGATAGACGGCGCAGGGCTATGATGCAGGAGGCCGAGGCGCTAAAGGCCAGGAGAAACGAAGTGTCGGCGCAGATCCCACGCATGAAGGGCGAGGGCAGGGACGTTTCGGACCTGATGGCCCAGATGAAGGAAACGGCAGCCAGGATAAAGGAATATGACGCCAGGCTGAGCGCAATCGACGGCGAGCTTGACAACATGCTTCTCAGCATTCCGAATATGCCGCATGAGAGCGTTCCGGAAGGGGACGACGATGGGGATAATCTTGAGCTTAGGAGAGTGCTAACGCCGAGAGAGTTTGATTTTGAGCCAAAGCCGCATTGGGATATAGGGGAGCGCCTGGGTATACTCGACTTTGCCGCGGCGGCCAAGATAACCGGAGCCAGGTTTACGGTGTACAGGGGTCTGGGCGCAAGGCTTGAGCGGGCGGTAATAAATTATTTTCTCAATACGCACACCTCCAACGGGTATACGGAGATATTCCCTCCGTATATGGTAAACAGGGCTGCGATGACCGGCACGGGCCAGCTTCCCAAATTTGAAGAGGACGCGTTTAAGGTTGCGGATACAGATTATTTTTTAATCCCTACCGCCGAGGTACCCGTGACAAACCTGTTCAGGGGCGATATACTGTCCGCGGAAGAGCTTCCGGTTAAGTACTGCGCGTACAGCGTTTGCTTCCGCTCCGAGGCCGGAAGCGCCGGAAGGGATACACGGGGTCTTATCCGCCAGCACCAGTTCAACAAGGTGGAGCTTGTGAAGTTTACAAAGCCGGAGGATTCCTATAACGAGCTGGAAACGCTTACAAGCGACGCCGAGGCCCTGCTAAGGGAGCTGGGACTGCCATACAGGGTGGTTTCACTGTCAACGGGCGATCTGGGCTTTTCCAGCGCCAAGACCTATGATATTGAGGTCTGGCTGCCGAGCTACGGCCGCTATGTTGAAATCAGCTCCTGCTCCAATTATGAGGATTTCCAGGCCAGGCGCGCTTCGATAAGATTCCGCAGGGACAAGGGCTCAAAGCCCGAATTGGTGCATACGCTGAATGGCTCGGGATTGGCTGTGGGGCGTACCGTGGCGGCCATTTTGGAAAACTACCAGAGGGAAGACGGCGGCGTCGACGTTCCGGAGGTATTAAAGCCATACATGGGCCGCGATTTGATCTTTTAGGCACGATAGGATAAAGCCGAAGCGGCTTTACTAATGCGGGGCGCACTGATAATATTAAGCGATAGACACCTTAAGTAACTTTAAATCTATTTCGGAGGCATAAATGAAATCATTCGCCATTATAGGCATAGGGAACTTTGGCCGTTCCGTGGCGACAACGCTGTGCAAACTCGGCCATGAGGTGCTGGCGATGGATATCTCGGAGGACCGGGTACGCGACATCGCGGACCACGTTACCGCTGCGGTGCAGATAAACGTAACCGACGAGCGCGCTATGAAGCAGGTTGGCATAAGAAACTTCGACTGTGTAATAATCAGCGTTGGAGAGGACATCAGGGCGTCGATACTGGCCACGGTGCTGTGCAAGGAGATGGGCGCCAAGCATGTCGTAGCGAAGGCTTCAGACGATATGCACGCTAAGATCTTGCTAAAGACGGGAGCGGATTCCGTGGTGCGGCCCGAGCATGAAAGCGGAGTTCGCCTTGCCCGCTCGCTGGTATCCGACAGCGTTATTGACTATCTGGACCTGTCCGACGAATACAGCATACATGAGATGCGCATACCCCGCGTATGGGTGGATAAGTCAATAATGAAAATTGACGTCCGCCGCAATTACGCGATATCAATAATCGCGATTCGCAGGGGCGGTAGGATAATCGTGGCGATAGATCCGGAGCAGCCGCTGAAGGCGGACGACATTTTGGTGATGATCGGATCCAACAAATCTTTAAAAAAGGTTGAGTCATTGGGCATATAAGCTGCTGAATCAGTTTATTGCTCCAGGGAGGCCTCCAGCATCATATATAATGGTGCTGGACCTTGTTTTTTGTGAACATACTAAGGTAAAATAAACAATATGGGGGATTTTCACCCATCCCATTTGTCGGGAGGTGCGGCCATGCCGTCATTAATTGAATCAATAAAAGAAGCTGAGGCAAAGGCGGCGGGGATACGCAGGGACGCGCTTGCGCAGGCCCGCGATATGGTGCTTCAGGCGGAAATCGACGCCGGGGCGCAGTTGGCAAGGGTGGCCGATGAATGCAGGGTTAAGCTTGTGTCGGCGCGCGAGGAGGCCGAATACGAGGGGCGTTCCATAGCTCAGGATATAGTGAGCCGGCGCGCGAACGAGGCGGGGAACATGTGCAAAAGAGCTGAAAAAAACCTGGATAAAGCGGCTTCATATATTTTTGAAAGGCTTGCCGAAGTATGATCGTTCCCATGAAGCGGCTTACGCTCGCCGCAATGAAGAGCGATTCCAAGCGGCTGATGAAGGCATTGCAGGGCATAGCCGCGGTGCATATATCCCATAGCGAGTGCGCAAACCCGGACGACGGCGAATTTAGAAGGCTTGGCGAGGCAAAGTCACGGATTGAACGGGCGCGTTCCGCGCTGCAGCCGTTTGCACAGAAGGCGCCGTTTTTAAAGCCTAAACCGGACGCCACGCTAAACGAGCTGGATCAGAGCCTGACCGGCGCCATACCGGTGCTGGAGGAGCTTGAACGGATCGAACATGATATAGCCCAGATTAAAGCCGAGATGGAAAAGCGCGGTGCTTTGGCGGACGCCCTTGAACCATGGACGGAGCTGGACGCGCCCATTGAGGAAATCCGCTCCACTAGAAGCGTAAGATACATTACGGGCTATATGCGCAAGGACAGCCTGGATAAGCTGGAGCTGCCGGAAGCGGCCTGTATGCAGGCGTTTGGCGGCGGGCGCGACAGCGCATTGCTGATAGCGGTTCATGACAGCGCTTTGGACGACGCATATACTGCGCTAAGAGCGCTGGATTTTATAGACTATCAGCTCCCACAGCTTACGGGCACTCCGAAGGAAAACATTGCAAGACTAAAGGGTGAGAAGGACGGGCTTAAAGACCGATTGTCGTCGCTAAACGGTGCGCTTGAAGGCTTAGGTGAGCACTATGGCACCATAGAAATGGCGGCGGACGCCGTGTCCATAGCGCTTGAGCGCGAGGGCAAATGCCTTGAGCTGGGCGCCATGGACAGCGTATTTATGCTTGAGGGCTGGATACGTGCCGATAATGAGGACAGGGTTAGGGAAACCATTGAAAAAAGCGCATCCGTATATTATCTCGATACGCGGGATCCCCTGCCGGAGGAAAACCCGCCAAGCGCGCTGAAGAACAATAAGCTTGTGGAACCTTTTGAGGCCATAACCAATATGTATTCCCCGCCGTCGTACAGGGGAATAGACGCGGCGCCCCTTACAATGCCGTTTTATCTTCTGTTCTTTGGAATGATGCTTTCCGATTCAGGCTATGGACTGCTTCTTTTTATCGGAGGAACGCTGCTCACAAGGCTTAAAAGGCCTTCGGGCGATTTTGGCAAGCTTGTCAAGGTAATCTCCATGAGCGGACTTTCCACCGCCATATGCGGCCTCTTTATCGGAACGTTTTTTGGTATGGATTGGCAGCAGCTTTTGGGGCCGTCTTCCCCGTTGCCGCTTTTGTTTAATCCAATGGATCAGGTCATGCCCATGATATTTATCTGCTGTGGCCTTGGCCTGCTCCAGATGTTTACGGGCATTGCGGCAAAGATGTATATGTGCTTCCGCAACGGCGACCCCGCCGCCGCCATATTCGACAACTTTTCATGGATACTGATCGTGCTGGGAATTGTCGGAGTAATCTTTTTGGGGGATATGCCCACGGTGCATACCATTGCAATCGTAATGGCGGCCGTAGGCGGAATAATGCTTCTGTTTTTCTCAAACAGGAGCACAAAAAACCCGATAAAGCGGATGGGGACCGGCTTTGGGCAGCTCTACAACATAACGAGCTGGCTGGGGGATACGCTGTCGTATGTCAGGATAATGGCCCTCGGCCTTGTAACGGGCGCCATGGGGATGGTGTTCAACATGATCGGAGGCATGCTTATGGATCCCTCGGGCAAGGCTAGCTTTATAAGCATAGCGGTAGGATTTATCGCGGCTTTGATACTGCTTAGTGTCATGCATCTGTTCAGCCTGTTTATAAATACGCTTGGTACCTATGTGCACTGCGCCAGGCTCCAGTATGTAGAGTATTACGGAAAGTTTTATGAAGGCGACGGAATAGCGTTTGATCCGCTTGGCTATAACACAAAGCATGTTAATGTAAAGGGGACGGACGACCGCTGAAAACCGTTTTTTGCGGCTGCTTCCGCTTAAGATAGAGCATAAACACTATCAGGAGGAACACACAATGTTTGAAAATGTCGAATGGGGAACGATCTTTACAGCGCTTGGAGTGGTGCTGTCCCTTGTGCTTCCGGGCATAGGCTCGGCCATTGGAGTGGCCAGGGCGGGCCAGGCTGCGGCAGGGGTCGTCGCTGAACAACCGGAGAACTTCTTTAAATGCATGATAGTGCAGCTTCTTCCGGGTTCGCAGGGCATATATGGCCTTGTAATCGCGTTTATGATACTCAGCAGCTCCGGACTGATGGGCGGAACAGCCCCCAATGTAGGCGTAGGCCTGCAAATGCTTGCGGCGTCGCTGCCTATGGCGTTTGGCGGACTGGTGTCGGCGATACAGCAGAGCAAGGTGGCCGTAGCCGGAATCAACATAATAGGCAAGCGCTCAAACGGCCTTATGAACGCAATGCTTCTGACGCTGATGGTTGAGCTTTACGCGCTGTTTGCACTGCTCATATCAATAATGATGATTTAATGCAAGGAGAGCACCACACATGCCTAATCAAGGGAACAACGGCCTTGACGCCCTTATAGAGAGAATACTGGGCGACGCGCGCAAGGATGCTGAAGCAACGCTCAGCAACGCCGAACGCGAGGCTCAGGCCGTGATGGAGCGCGCCGAGCGCCAGGCGGACGCGCTTAAGGCCGATTACGAACGCAAGCGGATAGAATTAGCAAGCTCTATCCTTGACACAAGCCGCACCAACGCTCAGCTTGAGGGCAGAAAGGCAGCGCTTGAGCGCAGGCGCAAGCTTATTGACAGGGCGTTTGCGGCGGCGTTTGAGAAGCTGTGCTCCTTAACCGGACAGCGCAGGGAAAGCCTGCTGCGCGGGCTGCTCATAAGGGAATCCGAGGGCGGAGAAACGGTGCGCTGCGCCGCGCGCGACAGAGACGTTGTAACCGGGTTGCTGCCCAAGATAAACGGGGAATTGTCTAAAAAGGGCCTTAAGCCCCTGACGATTGGAGAGAACGCGGCCATAGCCGGAGGCTTTATATTAACGGCAGACCAATATGAGAAGAACTGCTCGTTTGAAGCCATGCTTGAGGACGCCAAAGCGGCGCGCGAGGGCGAGGTTGCGGGTATCCTTTTTCCAGAGGGGCTTTAATCCGCATCATAAACCCCGAATATAACGCTTGTACCTTAAGATTCCCCGCATAGGCGGGCGGCCTTGCGACAGAGGCCGTCTAGATAGGAGAAGCCAATGCAAGATAGTACGATCTATGCCGTTGCCCGTATACGTACCCTTGAAAAGGGGCTGTTAAGCGCTGAAAGAATCAAGCGGATGGCCCAGGGGAGCCTGGACGACGCGATGCGCCTTCTCACAGAGACGGGGTACGGTTCAATGCCGGAAGCAACGGCGGACGATCTTGATACGCTCATTAAAAACGAACTTGACCGTATGCGCGCGGTTATACAGGAGGTAACGCCAGATAAGGCGCTGACCGACGTTTTCTTAATGCGCGCCGATGTTACAAACCTAAAGACGCTTATAAAACTGCGCCTGATGGATGAGCTTAACACGGCGGCGGACAATGTATCGGACGCTGGGACGTATAATACGGAGCGGCTTGCGCAGATGGTGGCTGATAAGAATTATTCTGAGCTGCCAGAACAGTTCAGCGGGGAGCTGAACGCGCTTGAGGAGCGCTTAGACGCGCGGGTAAACCCGCGTGATATTTCCACTACGCTGGACCGGGCCTATTACAGGTATGCCCTTTCCTTCAAAAACCCGTTTGTAAACGCGTATTTTGGGGCAAGCGCTGATTTTACCAATGTTTTAACCCTGTTGAGGCTGAGAAGAAACGGTGAAGGGGTAAAGGCGCTTGAACCGGCGCTGCTTCCTGGAGGGGAAATAGCGCTTGAGCGGCTTCTAAAATATTTTGACGCCCCGGTTGACGCGATAGCCAGGTCAATAGGCGGCGGGGCCGCGCGGGACAGCATTGCGGCGGCATTGGAAGAAACGATCAGGAGCGGCGATCTGTCCGCGGTTTCAAAACACCGTGACAGCTACCTGATGAGGATGATAAGGGCGCATAAATGGGAAACCGAATCAATACTTCCAGTTATAGGTTATATGCTTGCCAGGGAACAGGAAGCGCAGGCTGTAAGGATCGTGATAACGCTCAAGCGCAACGGATTCACACAAGACGATATACTCGAAAGGCTGAGGGAGCTGTATGTCTGACAACAGGGCAAATATAGCTATAATAGGCGACCGCGATTCGGTGATGCTCTTCAAGGCGATTGGACTCGCGGTTTACGCGGAGAATGAGGCGCTGGGCGCTTCAAAGCGGATTGCCGCGCTTGCCAGGGCAGGATGCAAGGTGATCTTTATTACCGAGCCGCTTTTTGCGCGGTGCGGCGAAACGATAGAAAAATACAGGGATCAGGCGTATCCCGCTATCATACCGGTACCGGACAGCCAAGGATCCGGCGGCGTCGCGATGGCGAAGATAAAGGCTAACGTTGAAAAGGCCATTGGCGCCGATATACTGTTTACGGAGGAATGATGCGATGGCAACACAAGGCACAATAATAAAGGTATCCGGTCCACTGATAATGGCGAGCGGGATGGCCGACGTTCAGATGTACGACGTTGTGCGCGTATCTGAAAAAAGGCTGATCGGCGAAGTAATTGAGCTTCGCGGAGATAAGGCGTCGATTCAGGTTTATGAAGAAACTGGGGGAATAGGGCCTGGAGAGCCGGTTGTATCCACTGGGGCCCCTCTTTCAGTAGAGCTTGCGCCGGGCCTTATCGAGTCCATCTACGACGGAATTCAGAGACCGCTGAACAAAATCCGCGAAAAGGCCGGAGACAGGATCACCAGGGGCATAGAGGTCCAGGCGCTCGACCATGAGCGGCTATGGGATTTTAAGCCGGCCGCGCGCATTGGAACAATGGTAAGCGGCGGGGATATACTTGGCCTTGTACAGGAGACGGAGGCGGTGGAGCACCGCGTTATGGTGCCTCCCTATGTTGAGGGCAAGCTGATATGGCTATATGAGGGAAAAGCAAATATAGAGGCTCCGATAGCTAAGATAGAAACCAAGGATGGAGTAAAGGAAATCCCGATGTTGCAGAAATGGCCCGTAAGGCGCGGACGCCCATATAAAAAGAAGCTGCCGCCATCAGAACCTATGATAACAGGCCAGCGCGTAATAGACACCCTTTTCCCCGTGGCAAAGGGAGGGGTGGCGGCAGTACCAGGCCCGTTTGGAAGCGGTAAAACCGTGGTTCAGCATCAGCTGGCCAAGTGGGCGGACGCTGATATAATCGTGTACGTTGGCTGCGGAGAGCGCGGAAACGAGATGACCGACGTACTTATGGAGTTTCCAGAGCTTAAGGATCCAAGGACAGGTCTTAGCCTGATGAAGCGCACGGTGCTCATAGCAAACACCTCGGATATGCCGGTGGCGGCGCGCGAGGCCAGCATCTATACAGGAATTACCATAGCGGAATATTTCAGGGACATGGGATATAAGGTGGCTATAATGGCGGATTCCACATCGCGGTGGGCTGAGGCGCTCCGCGAGATGAGCGGACGCCTTGAGGAGATGCCTGGCGAGGAGGGCTATCCGGCGTACCTGTCCAGCCGGCTTGCCGAGTTTTACGAAAGGGCTGGTATAGTGGAAACCCTTGGTTCCGATGCAGACGCGAAAACATCAACGCAGATAGGCCGGAGAACGGGCGCTGTCACGGCGATAGGCGCGGTTTCACCTCCAGGCGGCGATATTTCAGAACCCGTATCCCAGGCGACGCTAAGAATAGTAAAGGTATATTGGGGACTTTCCTCAAAGCTTGCCTATTCCAGGCACTTTCCGGCTATCGACTGGCTCCAGAGCTATTCGCTATACCGCAACAGGCTTGAAACATGGTTTGACGAGCACGTCTCAGAGGGCTGGAACGGCATGGTTGACAGGACGATGAGCATATTGCAGCAGGAGAGCGAGCTGGATGAGATAGTAAGGCTTGTGGGCATCGACGCCCTAAGCTTCAGAGACAGGCTTACGCTTGAGGCCGCGCGTTCCATACGCGAGGATTACCTGCATCAAAACGCGTTTCACGAGGTAGACACATATACCTCGCTCAAAAAGCAATACATGCTCCTTAATCTCATACTCAGCTATTACGATAAGGGCAACGAGGCTCTGGACGCGGAGATCCCGTTTTCAAAGCTTGTGTCATTGCCGGTGCGCGAGCAGATCGGCCGATTCAAATATGTACAGGAAAGCGAGGCGGATTCCAGGTACGACGCTATCGTCAAGGAGATGGACGCCCAGATAAGAAGCCTTAACGGAGGGGAGCAGGAATATGCGTAAGGAATACCGCACCATCAATGAGGTCGTAGGCCCGCTGATGATGGTTGAAAACGTACAGGGGATAAAATACGACGAGCTTGCCGAGATAGAGCAGAGCAATGGTGAAATCCGCCACGGAAGGGTGCTGGAGGTCTATAATGACAAGGCGCTGCTGCAGTTGTTCGAGGGTTCGCAAGGGCTGCGGATATCAGACGCAAAGGCAAGGTTTTTGGGCAGAAGCATTGAGCTTGCCGTCTCTCCGGATATGCTGGGCAGGGTTTTTGACGGAATGGGCAGGCCAAAGGACGGGGGGCCGGAACTTATCGCCCATAAGCGGCTTGATATAAACGGAGCTCCGATTAATCCAGCCGCCAGGGATTATCCCAGCGAATTCATACAGACGGGGGTTTCAGCTATTGACGGGCTTAATACGCTGGTCAGAGGCCAGAAGCTGCCGGTGTTCTCAGGCTCAGGGCTGCCGCACGCGGACCTTGCCGCCCAGATTGCCCGCCAAGCGCGGGTACGCGGCACGGACGAAGGCTTTGCGGTTGTCTTCGCGGCTGTTGGGATCACATTTGAGGAAGCGGACTTTTTCATAAGCGATTTCAGGTCCACCGGAGCGATAGACAGGACCGTAACCTTTGTAAACCTGGCGAACGATCCCGCCATAGAGCGCATAGCCACCCCGCGCATGGCGATAACCGCCGCGGAATACCTTGCGTATGAGCTTGGTATGCACGTACTCGTTATAATAACGGATATAACAAACTATGCCGAGGCTTTGCGGGAGGTAAGCGCCGCGCGTAAGGAGGTCCCAGGCCGCAGGGGATACCCCGGCTACCTGTACACGGACTTAGCGACAATGTATGAGCGCGCGGGAAGGATACGCGGGAACAAAGGGTCGATAACCATGATACCAATACTCTCCATGCCTGAGGACGACGTAACGCACCCAATCCCGGACCTTACGGGCTATATAACCGAGGGACAGATAATCCTGTCCAGAGACCTGTACAGGAAGGGCGTTACGCCTCCGATAAACGTGCTTCCATCGCTTTCGAGGCTCAAGGATAAGGGTATAGGCAAGGGCAAAACCAGAGAGGATCACGCCGATACCATGAACCAGCTGTTTGCCGCGTACTCCAGGGGCAAGGACGCAAAGGAGCTTGCGGTCATACTTGGCGACGCCGCGCTAAGCGACGTTGACAAACTGTATGCGAAGTTCGCCGACGAGTTTGAGAAGGAATACGTATCCCAGGGCTATTATACAAACAGGACGATTGAGGAAACCCTTGATATAGGCTGGCGGCTCCTGTCAATACTGCCCAGGGGAGAGCTCAAGAGGATCAAGGATGAATATATAGACAGGTATTTTACGGGCGAGTAAATCCCTTTGACTTGACAGCGTCAGGCGTTGGCCTTGCGCAGCGGAGGTAAGTATGGCGGCAGTACAAATAAAGCCTACCAGGATGGAGCTTTCAAACCTAAAGAAGCGAAGGAACGTCGCTATCAGGGGCCATAAACTCATGAAGGATAAACGCGATGAAATGGTGCGCCGATTCATCGGCTTTGTCCGGAAAAACCGTGAGCTTCGCGAGAGGGCGGAGAAACAGCTTGCGTCGGCTATGCGTTCGTTTGTCGCCGCCAGGGCGGCAATGGGTTGGGCAGGCGTTGAGGAGGCGCTTTGCTATCCGGCGCGTCCGGCAAATGTCGAGGCTGATATTGGCCATGTGCTGTCGATAGACGTGCCAAAACTGCGTTTAAATACCACTGAAGGCTTCGAGTACCCATACGGCTTTGCGACGACGGGAGCGGAGCTTGACGATGCGGTAAGGACTCTTTCTGAATTGCTTCCTTTACTTATTGAGCTTGCGGAAATTGAAAAGATATGCAACCGCCTGGCAGACGAAATTGAAAAGACGAGGCGCAGGGTTAACGCCCTTGAATATGTAATGATACCTCAATTTGAGGAGTCAATCCGCCGCATAACTATGAAATTGGATGAAAATGAGAGGGGAAACCTTACAAGGATCATGAAAACGAAGGATATGCTGGCGGCAAAGGGCGCTGATGGCCAAGATTTAACATAATTACAGTTTTTTATTACACCGCCGAGGTTTCTAATGGAAAATTATCCGCAGCTTCCCAATGGCACGGTGATGAATAAATATTCAAAATATCACGGGAAAAGCATAAGTGTATAATGTTTATACTCATGGGAATTTCATATAAAATATTAGTTTTTAGCGGTTTTACGACCAATAGCGATTAAAAGCGCCAGCAATATTTCGAGAATAAAAAGATTGACGAAAATCGTTTTAAAATGAATTTTTGCATAAGAATGACATAAGTATAAATAACCGAATCATCCTTTTACAGGCGTGATTTGGCATGGAAACTATATTTTTTTAAAAAATGTGAATACTAAACACTTGCGGAGACTATATACATCTGCTATAATGTGTTCAAATGAACGGCCAATATCCGTTCATATATATAGAATTTTAAGGAGGAAAAACAGAAAAATGAAGAGGTTTTTTGCAACACTTCTTGCATTGATGATGGTCTTCACACTGGTCTTCATGGTTGCCTGTGGAGGCGAAACCGGTGGCAGCCCGGATCCGAATCCTACTAAAGACCCTAACTCCAGCGCTACGCCGGCACCGCCGCCGCCGTCACTGGAACCGACAAGCGGAGGCCAGCTTATCATTGGTCAGACGACCGAGCTGTCGGGCGACTGGGAGACCACATGGACGAACAATGCCGCCGATAAGGACGTTCTCGACCTTATCGATGCGACAGGCACGGTAGTCACGAACAGGGATGCCGAGTACATTTGGAACGAGTCAGTTTTAACCGACCACAAGGAAGAGACTGACGCAGACGGAAACAAGACATATACGCTCACGATCCGCGATGATATGAAATGGACCAACGGCGAGCCGATCACCGCTGCTGACTATGTAGCCCGTGTTCTTCTGTTAAGCTCCCCCGTTATCCTTAAGGCGGGCGCGTCCGCAACGTACGGCATGTACTATGTTGGCTATGATGATTTCAAGGCCGGCAAGACCAATGTATTTTCCGGCGTTCGCCTGATCGATAGCAAGACCTTCTCCGTAACCGTTGACGGTTCAGAAGAAAAGGGCTATCTCCCATTCTACTATGACATCAACTACGCTAGCATAGCCGCTCTTCCGACCACCATGTGGCTGGGCGAAGACATTGAAGTAGCCGACGATGGAGAAGGCGCATACTTCAAGTGCGAAGAGATTGAAGCCGTGGTGGAAAAGGTTGACGACGCGGGCAAGCCGGTCGTTGACGCCGAGGGCAACCCCGTAACGGAAAACCTTAAGATCCCTGAGTTTGATGCCAGAAACTCGGATCTCCAGGATACGATCAACGCCGCCAGGTTTGCCACATCAAACCGTCAGACCTATGGTCCGTACAAGATCGTATACTATGATAACGCCGCAAAACAGTGTGTTCTTGAGATCAACGAGAACTATCATGGAAACTTCGAAGGACAGAAGCCTCAGATTGAAAGATTGGTCATGGTTAAGACCGATACCGCAACCCAGTTCGACCTGCTCAAGACTGGCCAGATCGACCTTATCATTGGTCTCACCGACGGCGATGAAATCAACAACGCTCTTGACCTCGAATCCGATGGCGGCTACAGCACCGTTAATTACGAGCGCGCGGGTTACGGCAAGATCATGTTCCAGTGCGACTTTGGCCCCACGCAGTTCGTAAAAGTTCGTCAGGCGCTCGCGCACCTTCTTGACAGGAATGCGTTCTGCGATACTTTCTGCCAGGGCTACGGCTCTGTTGTAAACGGACCTTACGGCGTTGCACAGTGGATGTATAAGGAATCCGAAGAAGAGCTCAATTCGAAGCTCAATTCCTACAGCTATGATGTAAATAAAGCTATCCAGCTCCTCGAAGAGGACGGATGGGTACTTGATGAGAAGGGAAATCCGTATTCCGGCACCGGAACACGTTATAAGGAAGTAACGGCTGAAGAAGCCGGCGATTACCAGCACAACGTCAAAGCCGGCGGCAAGACGCTGATGCCTCTTATCATCGAATGGTGTTCTTCTTCCGGTAACCCCGTTTCAGAGCTTATCGATACGATGCTCCGCAGCGGTGATCAGACAGCCCAGGCCGGCGTGGTTATCAACCGTGCCATCATGGACTTCTCAGAGCTGCTCAACTACATGTACCGCGACGACAGCCAGGGCGAGAAATACGGCGTACCTACATATGGTATGTACAACCTCGCAACCAGCTTCTATCCGCAGTATGACTTCAGCTACAACTTCTCACTGGATGAAGCAATGATAAAAGCCGGCCTCAACACGAACTTCATCTTTGATGAACAGCTTGATAAGCTTTCTATGGAAATGGTTTATGGTGTTGAATATGGCGATGACGAAACCTTCCGTCAGAAGTTTGTTGACTTCGTAGTACGCTGGAACGAGCTCCTTCCGGAGATTCCGCTGTACTCAAACATCTACTATGATGTCTTTAATGAGAAGCTCCAGGGCTATGAGAACATCTCTGCTTTCTGGAACGCTGTTGCCCAGATCCCTTACTGCACGGTAAGCGAGTAATTGCTTAAACCGTAGCGGCTGATTAAACTAATGAAACGTACGGCGGTTAATCCCGCCGTACGTTTATTCATATTTCATTGTAATATTGCCAGCGTCTTGAATAAATTGTTAGAATTAAAGTAACGTTATTAAGAGGTAAAAAATGAAACGCATAACAGATTTGATATTGACAATACTCATATTAGTATTCTTAACCGCATGCAAGCCTGTTGCAGACGAACCTAAATGCAGTCTCGCACAGCCGCCGTCTCCAACTCAGGCAATGGAAACCCCTGAAGCTACTCAGGCTTCGCCTTCCGGTGAATTGACCATAGGTTTGTTCTATGAAATTTTTGATGATTGGGAGTACTACTGGAATTATCATCAGATGATCCATCCAAACGCGTTGGTTAACGCTTTAAATACGGTCACGCATAACAGGAACGGCGAATACATAATTGACCCCTACGTGGTAAAATCCGTGGATACGTCGCTGGACGCCGAAGGAAATAAAACCTTTACCTTTGAGATATGGGACGACCTTAAGTGGTCTAACGGCGATCCCATACGAGCGGAACACTTTGTTGCCAGCTTTCTCTTTTTCAATTCGCATGTTATAAGGACGGGTATTAGCGGAATAGACTCTTATCTGGCAGGCTACAGTCAATATAAGGACGGGGAAAGCGATGTATTTGAAGGCGTCAGGCTATTGGACGAACATGTATTTTCCCTTACCGTTCCAGCTAAATATTTGCCTTATTATCATGAACTAAAGTATGTTGGAGCTGCCCCACTTTCAATAGATATGTGGTTGGGCGATGATTATGAAATAAAAGACGACGGAGAGGGCGCATATATCGCTTTAAACGGGGAACCGGCCTTTAGCGGCGTCGTGCTGCCATCCCCAACACCGATAGTTGATACGTATGAAGACGATATGGAAGCAGAGTCTACTGAACAGCCGGAGTTGACGGCAGAACCCACGGACGATGGATTAAGCCCAAAAATCAGGGCGCTTCTGGCAAGGGTAGAAGAAGCGAGACATATAGGAGCGGGACGAATAACGGCAGGGCCCTATATGATAGAGGAGTTTGATCCCAATTATTGTGTACTAACCGTAAATCCATATTATAAGGGGAACTTTGAAGGCCAAAAACCAAATATTAAAAACATTGTTTTTAAAAATATAGGCGATGACGGCTATATAAATATTAAAAACTCAATCAATGCTGGTAAGATAGATTTATTAATCAAGGTTTTTTCTGATATGGAAATAGAGACAAACCTGATAAATTCGGCAATATCAGGCGAATTAAACTACAAATCCTATAACAGGTCGGGCATGGGCAAATTACAGCTTCAGTGCGATTTCGGACCTACGCAGTTTGTAAAGGTACGTCAGGCACTGGCATGCCTTATAGACAGAAACGCCTATAAAAACGAGTTCTGCGGCCATGGCGTAATCTTTAATGCGCCGTACTGTGACGATATGTGGATGTATGCTCAAAACCGTGAGGAACTGGAGACAAGGCTTGACGATTACGCCTTTGACTATGACCGGGCTGTCGGATTGCTGGAAAGTGACGGCTGGGTGCTCGACGAGAAGGGAAAGGAGTACCCTGGAGAGGGAATAAGATACAAGGAGGTCACGAAGCAGGAAGCCGGCAATTACGAACATAATATCAAGCTGAAGGATGGACGGATACTCATGCCGTTGATTATAGAAAGAGCTGATACCTCCTCTTGTATGGTTCGCGACTATCTATATGAATATATTCATACTAATGAATGGATTGAATCAGCGGGTATGAAGATCAACGCTGTTCACATGGACTTCAGCGAGACACTTAACTATATGTACAGGGATGAAAGCGCGGGCAAGAAATATGGCATACCAAAATTTGGGCTTTACAACCTTGCTATGAACTACAGTATGCTCTATGATTTCTCGTATGAGTACGCGACTGAGGATCGTAAAGGCAATGACAATTATATCTTCGACGAGCAGTTGAGCAAGCTTGCATATGATATGGTTTACAGCGTTGAACCGGGGGACAGGGAACGGTTCAGTGATATATGGGTTGAGTTCATAGTCAGATGGAATGAATTGCTGCCCGATATACCGATGTATTCAAATACATACTATGACATACATAGCTCAAGATTGAAGGATTATGATGTAAATACCTTCTGGGATTGGTCTGATCAACTGTTATACTGTACAGTTGACGAGCAATATATGATTGGGAAGAACATTTTATGACATACTTTCGCCAATTTTTTTGGTAATAAGTTGTTGCAAATTATATGAAACTTTTAGTAGATTAAATGAAATTAATGCAATAAATAGCAATATGACAAATATCTACATAGGTAAATAATTATACATAGATTAAACTGGTTTAAAGCGTGCTCATATAAGCTTAGGAATAACAGCCTGAAAACCAGTTAAATACGGGATAAAAGACTATTATTTGATTTAAGATACGGGAGGCGAAAAAAATCGATAAGCAAAAAAGAGACTCGTAAAATGCTAAAAAAGCACTTGACGACATGTAGTGAGAAAGGTATAATATATTTGAACTTTATGTTTGCTAAAGCTACATATTTAATGATATAATATGTGGCAATCGAAGACGAATCCTGACGAATTGACATAGTTGAGACATCAATGAAAATTCTCAGGATTTTACTTCAACACAGGTCATTTATATATGGAGTTCATATATAAAATGACGAAATACATTCTACCGTGTATTTCCGTCAAACAAAAAGTAAGTAAGTAAGGAAGGTTGGTGAAAAGATGGTCAAGTATATTTTAAAACGTCTTGTATACGTTGTGGTAGTATTTGTAATACTATCATTTCTGATGTTTTTCTTGTACAATTTGACCCCAGGTGACCCAGTCCGCGACATGCTCGAACCACAAAAGGACAAGATGACTCCAGAGGAGTATAGGATAGAGTATGAACGGTTAACCGCTCAGCTAGGTCTTGATAAGCCAATGGTTGTTCAGTATTGGAAGTGGTTTACAAATCTGCTTCAGGGAGACTTTGGTTACTCGTCATATTACAGGGACGCTGTAGTGAATCATCTAGCAGGGCCGGTTCAGAACACGTTGTTTTTGAACATCGTTACTACGATATTGGCGCTGGGAATAACGATTCCATTGGGTATTAAGTGCGCTATAAAGAAAAACTCGCTGCTTGACAAATCTACACAGGTTGTTACGATAGTTGGAATAAGTATTCCGATTTACATTACAGCGTTGGTTTTCATCTATTTCTTCGCTATATTGCTCGGGATATTCCCTCCAGGCGGAATAAAGACTCCAGGAAGCCAGTATGTAGGCATGAGGGCGTTTACCGATAAGCTTTACTATATGTCGCTGCCTATCATAGTAGCTACGTTTAACTCACTGGGCAGTACATTCAGATATGTACGTGCCGCGATGATAACGGAGTTGAGCCAGGACTATATTAGGACAGCTAGGGCAAAGGGCGTACGTGAGAAGGTTGTCATATACAGCCACGCATGGAGAAACGCTTTATTGCCAATAATTACAATTCTTATCAGCTGGTTTACAACCCTGCTCAGCGGCTGGGCGATACTTGAACAGATGTTCCTGCTGCAGGGCGTGGGCCAGATAATGATTCTTGGCCTTAACAACAAGGACTACCAGTTGGTTCTTGCCATGCAGATGGTATTCGTGGTTATATCGCTTGTAAGCCGTTTGATAACCGACTTGAGCTACGGCCTTGTAGATCCGCGCGTCAGGGTTGACAAATAACAGGGGAGGACATAAAAATGAGCGAAATAAAAACAGAAAAGAAAAAGCGTTCTAGACTCCTCACCTGGTTCAGAAGAGGATTCTTTGGAACAAAAAAGGAAATGAGCATATTCGAGGAAGAGCAGATACAGGGGCCGATCCGCACGATTATTTCCAATTTCAGGCGGAAAAAGCCGGCTATGTTCGGACTTATAATGTTCGCGATAATCTTTTTGACAGTAGTAATTGGACCTATATTCTCACCATTGGACCTGTCATACGTGGAGAATGCGCATACCAACATGCCTCCAGGGTTCAGTATGCTTTCAGTGCCCGGTGAACTCAAAGGCAATGTTAAGGACATCGGCATTGGCAACAGCTTCTCCGTAGGCCTGTCAAATGACGGGGACCTGTATGTATGGGGCAATACCGCGATCACAAACTCGATTGATATTGCCGATATACCGGATGAGATCAGAAATGCAAATATAGTGGATCTTGCCGTTGGCAACGACCACGCGCTTGCCATAGACGACGCAGGACGTATATATGTCTGGGGCAACACGCGCCAGGGGCAGGATAAAATTCCAGAAGAGGTTCAGAACCTTCCATATGACCAGATCAAAAAGGTCATCGCAGGCAATCAGTGTTCAGGCGTTCTTACGGTTGACGGCTACCTCTATCTCTGGGGTAACACTAGGACGCAGGATGTCAAGCTTAAGGAAGAGTATCAGGGACGGATCAAGGACTTTGAATTCACCGGATTCGAATACATGGTCATTCTTGACGACGACACCGTAGCCTATACGGGGTTTAAAAATGATACTGCGTTTATATCATCGTATCCTAAGGAGCTGGAAGGCAAAACGGTAGTCGACATAGCAACGACGAACAACGCTGTGGCGGCGCTTACATCAGCCGGAGAGGTTTACGTATGGGGTACTGATACAAACATACTTATTCCTCCGGAGCATGAGAGCAAGTTTGTCGAGATCTATGGCGGCCGGCATCATTTGATTGCCAAGATGGAAAATGGCGATTATATCGGCTGGGGCAAGGATAACTTCAAACAGTCGTCAGTTCCTGATAAAGTAAATAATTCGGATATTGAAAACATATATGTAGGCGGTTTTTATAACTATGCCGTTACATCGGAAGGCGAAATAGTAACATGGGGCCTCAAGGGTTATCTGCTGGGAACGGATGAATTTGGCAGAGACATACTCAACAGGCTGCTCAACGGCGGTTTTACGACGATGACGGTAGGCGCTGTAGCGGTTATCATCAGTACTGTGCTGGGCGTTATACTGGGCGGACTTGCCGGATACTTCGGCGGCATGGTGGATATGTTCATCATGCGTGTCTCGGAGGTTGTAGGAAGTATTCCGTCGCTGCCGCTGCTCTTAATTCTATCGTCCATAATAGGCCAGTTGCTGCCACCATCTCAAAAGATGTATCTAGTCATGATTGTGCTAGGCGTGGTCGGCTGGACCGGCTTGTGCGTCCTGGTTCGCGCCGAGGTACTCCGCGGCCGTGAGCAGGAGTATGTAACCGCGGCCAAGGCCATGGGCGTAAAAGAGAGCAAGATAGTTTTCAAACATATAGTACCGAACGTAATTTCTACTATCATAGTCAACGCTACGCTCAGCTTTGCTGGCATGATGCTTACGGAATCCGGACTCGCGTTCCTTGGATTCGGCATTGCTCCTCCGCAGCCGACATGGGGAAATATGCTTACGGGCGCCAATGACAGCGTTGTTATTCAGAATTACTGGTGGAGATGGGTATTCACCTCAATCGTATTCGGTCTATGTACTGTCAGCATAAACCTGATGGGCGACGGCCTGCGCGACGCAATGGATCCCAGATCCGCTGAAAGGTAAGGGGGTAGAGATAAATGGCATTGCTTGAAATGAAAAATCTAAAGACCTTCTTCACCACAAAAAGAGGCACGGTCAAGGCTGTCAACGGGGTTTCCTACAACGTTGAATTAGGAAAAACGCTTGGTGTAGTTGGTGAATCGGGGTCTGGAAAAAGCGTTGCGGCTATGAGTATGCTGCAGCTGCTAGACGGCAACGGATATATTGAAAGCGGTGAAATACTGTTTGAAGGGGTTGATCTTACAAAGCTGTCCATTGAGGATATGTACCATGTAAGAGGAAATGACATATCAGTCATATTCCAGGAGCCTATGACAAGCCTTAACCCTGTATTTACGGTAGAAAGGCAGCTTTCAGAGCCGTTTATGATCCACCAGGGCATGAACAAAAAAGAAGCTGCGGCACATGTCGTTGAGATGCTTGCCGACGTTAAAATACCCAATCCGGATGTCGTTGCCAAACAATATCCGCATCAGCTTTCAGGAGGAATGCGGCAGCGCGTTATGATTGCAATGGCGCTCGCGTGCAGGCCCAAGCTTCTGATCGCTGATGAGCCGACAACAGCGCTTGACGTTACGATTCAGGCTCAGATTCTGAGACTTATGAATGACCTTAAGAGGGAAAAGGGCACTTCAATACTGTTTATAACCCATGATCTTGGCGTTATAAACCAGATGGCTGACGATGTAGCGGTTATGTATTGCGGCCAGGTAGTGGAAATGGCTCCTGTAGAGGACATTTTCGACCGCAGTAATATTTACTCGCATCCATACACAGAGGGCCTGATGTTCTCAATCCCGAGACTTGACACGCCGGTAAATGAGCGGCTGGACGCCATTCCGGGATCGGTGCCTCATCCGTTGGATTTGCCAAAGGGCTGCAAATTTGCGCCGCGTTGCAAATATGCTACGAAGCGTTGTGAAGCGGAAGAACCTGAAATGCTACAGGTAACCGAAAGGCAGCAGATCAGGTGCTTCTATCCTGAAAAGAAGGAGAGAATGAGCCGTGGAAGAAAATAAAAAAGTTCTGCTCCGCATCAGCAACCTTAAACAGTACTTCCCGATCAAGGGCGGCAGATTTGTTAAGGCTAATGATGGAATAAGCATCAATATCTACGAGGGTGAAACGTTTGGATTGGTTGGCGAGTCCGGCTGCGGAAAATCGACGCTTGGCCGTACCCTGCTCCAGCTGTACAAACAGACGGACGGGCGCACGATGTACTATGGACGTACGCTTGAAGAAATGGCTCCGAAATATGTGCATGAGACGATCAGAACGCTGCACAAGAGGCGCCGTCAATATCATGACCTGCAGGCCAAGTATGAATCGATGAAGGCCGAATTCGACGGACTGAGCGAGACGGAACAGTTCCGCAAAGCGGATGAGCTTGCTGCGGCTAAAAAATCCGCCAATGACGCGTTCCTTGATGTAGCCAACATAATCGGAGGCCTCATGATCGTAGATGATCTTACGCCGGTAATTCAGGTATACTCAAAGCTGTTCAGGCAGTTTACGAAGGTGCATGATATCAAGGCCGATCACTATGCTGTGGAAACACTGAAGAACGAGCTGGAATTCAGTCTGAAGGAAGCCCAGAATAATGGCGGAAATACAAAGGGACTGAAAGCAAAGCTGGATAAAATGAATGCAAAGCTTAAGATAGAAGAAGACAGGCTTAAGGAGGCGCACAACGCTGTTGAGGCAATACGTGGCGAAATCGAAGCCATGCGCAAGCCGTATGCCGGCAATGAAGAATTCGAACGTTTGGAGCAGTTCCGCGATGAGGGAATTGACCTTGCGCGCCTTACATACAACGAGATGCGGCACCTTAGGAGCGACATGCAGCTCATATTCCAGGATCCCTATTCTTCGCTCAATCCGCGTATGACGGTAGGTCAGATTGTCGGCGAAGGAATGCTGGCACACGGATATTTCAGGCGCAACGACGGCCGTATGCAGGAAGCCGTGCTTAAAACGATGGAAGACTGCGGACTGGCGCCGTACTTTGTGCATCGCTATCCTCACCAGTTCTCAGGCGGCCAACGCCAGCGTATAGGTATAGCCAGAGCTTTGGGAGTGCAACCCAAGTTTGTGGTATGTGACGAGGCTGTTTCAGCGCTTGACGTGTCGATTCAGTCCCAGATAATTAACCTTTTGCAGGATCTTAAGGGCCAGCAGAACCTCACCTATATGTTCATTACGCATGACCTTTCGGTTGTTAAGTATATAAGCGACCGTATTGGAGTAATGTATCTTGGAAATATGGTTGAGCTTGCGGATTCTGAGGAGATGTTCGCTAACCCTAGACATCCATATACGGAAGCGTTGCTGAACGCGATCCCGACGACCGATGCAAGGCGCGAACTGGTTATACTAGAGGGCGATATACCCAGCCCTGTAAACCCGCCCAAGGGATGCAAGTTCCATACGCGCTGCAGATACTGCACCGAGATATGTGAACATGTTACGCCGGAGATGATTGAGGTAAGGCCGAACCACTTTGTTGCCTGCCACCATATGATTGACAGCAAAAAGGATAAGGAAGAGTCCTGATTCGGTCAACGGCGAATATGGCTTTAATACCTAATGCCAAGTTCCAGTGAAAGGAGATGAGAACATGCTCTTTGAAGACAAGATTGAACGCGCCATGGAGTATCGAAAGAACGAAATGGTTCAGCAGGACAGCCCCGAAGAGAACAGGCAAAAGGAAGAACATATAGAGGCGTTCGATAATAAAAGCAAGCGTAAGCTTAAGAAGGTCAAGAAGGATGGCGATCTTAGCTCCATAATGGAAAAGGGCGACCTGAAGGCTATGATGATTTCAGCGTATCTAGTGCTGATGCCTGTAGCTATTGGAGTATTGCTGCTGATATGTGGCTTTACGTATTGGTTCTTCCTTAGAGGAACGTTTTAAGACCAACTTACACCGACTAAACTTACTAACTAATGTGCGCCGCAGAGCATAGCGTCCCTGCGGCGCATCAGTCTGTAATAACTAAGAAAATATACGCAGCCGTGTATGAAAAGCGGCTGATAATCCTTTTAATCAGGAGGATTAGAAATGACAAAGCTCTGGACTAAGAACTTCACAATAATAACCATGGGTACAGTTGTCTCAATGCTTGGGAACGCAGTCGCAGGCTTTGCGATAGGCCTCATGGTGCTGGACTATACCGAGTCGACGCTGCTATACGCCATATTCATGATATGCTATTCACTACCCAGGGTCATATTGCCTTTATTGGCAGGTCCTTACCTGGACAGGTTTTCCCGTAAGAAGACGATATATCTGTTGGACTTCTTTTCAGCGGCATTATATGCAGTTATAGCAATGATGCTGTTTTTTGACTTGTTCAACTATATATTTTTTTTGGCCTTGAGTATGATCGTAGGATCGGTTGACAGCGTATACTCGGTGGCGTATGAAAGCCTGTATCCTACATTGATTTCAAAGGGCAACTTTGGAAAAGCCTATGCTATTTCAAGCCTTATATATCCGATAGCCAATACAATAATGGTTCCGATTGCCGGCATTTGCTACAACACGGTGGGACTGATTCCGCTGTTTATATTTAACTCGATTTCATTTCTTATAGCGGCAATAGTGGAAACGCGCATTAATGCCGACGAGACACATATTATAAATCAAAAAGCGGAAAAGTTCAGCGCAGCCCGCTTTAAGAACGACTTAAAGGATGGTCTTAATTACTTGCGCGCCGAGCCTGGACTAATGGCTATATGCGCTTATTTCTTTGTCACAATGATGGCGGGCGGGGCTGAGGGCGCGCTGGTGCTGCCGTTTTTCAAAAGTGAAGCGGGGGATGCCGTAACCTCTATTTTTCCAGGCCTGTTTGATATGCTGGGATTGAACACTGCGGTGGGACGCGGTGTTGCAGTATATACGGTGATCATGAGCATATCGACCTTTGGCCGTCTCGTAGGAGGGGCTTTACACTATAAAATAAGGCTAAAACCAGAGTGGAAATTTGCTATTGCCGTTACCGTATATACCTCAATATGCTTCCTTGACGGAAGTTACCTATTCCTCCCTGTAGAGCTGATGATGCTGATGAAATTCATTACAGGCTTCCTGGCGGTAAATTCCTTTAATATAAGAATATCGTCCACGCAGAACTATGTGCCAAATGAAAAGAGGGGCCGTTTTAACGGAATATCTCAGATGATAATGACCGCAGGGACAATTATAGGGCAGCTTATGGCGGGCGCATTTGGAGAAATAACTTCACCAAGGCTTATAATAGTAATTTCGCTGGCTATAAACCTTGTTGCCGTATTTGGAATAATGGTTGCAAACGGCAGGCATGTAAAGCGGATATATAACAATGAAGTGTAGGCAAAGCAGCCGGAATTTCAAGCCAATTTAGGCTATTATCAAGACTTTTATCAACATTATGCCGCTTTCGGGTTGACATGCTGGTATAAAACGGTACAATCAAGATAACGCGCCGCACAAAGGACGCATCACAAAAACGGAGGACGTAGTTATGTTCAAAACACTTGCTGAAGCAAAGAAGTTCTGTCAGGAAAACAATATTGACATGCTGGACTTCAAAATGACAGACATTGACGGCCGCTGGAGACACATTACACTGCCAGCTGAGAGGCTGGATGAGGAACTGATGACTTATGGCGTTGGCTTTGACGGGTCGAACTATGGTTATGCGCCGGTTGAAAACAGCGATATGGTATTTATTCCCGATCTCTCAACCGCCGCAATGGATCCATTTAGCGAGGGGATACTATCCATGACGGGCGATGTTATGATAATCGACGCTCCAAACAACCGTCCTTTTGATCAGTATCCGCGCAACGTAGCGAAAAGTGCCGTTGAACACATGCGCAACCTGGGCATAGCGGATAAGATGATAATCGGGCCGGAATTCGAGTTCCATGTCTTTGACAGCGTATCCTTTAAGACGGAGCCGCATCGTTCCACGTTAAAGATCGGATGTGACGAAGCGTATTGGTCCACAGAGGATGGATTGACCGGACATCAGATTCCCCACAAGGCGGGGTATCATATTGGGCTGCCGCAGGACGTAAACTTTGAACTGCGAAATGAGATGTGCAGGATACTTGAGGAATGGCGGGTAAGCGTGAAGTATCACCATCATGAGGTTGGAAGCCCAGCTCAGGAGGAGATCGAGGTTGAAATGGGCGAAATGACCGAGATGGCCGATAAGACCATGATAATCAAGTATGTTGTACATAATGCAGCCGAGCTGTTTGGCAAAACGGCCACCTTCATGCCAAAGCCTGTGCTCAACGAGGCGGGCAACGGCATGCATGTACATATGATGCTGTTTAAGGACGGGGAACCCCTATTCTATGACGAAAAAGGATATGCCAACCTGAGCGAAACGGCGCTATACTTCATCGGCGGACTCTTAAAGCATGCTCCGTCGCTGTGCGCTATCACAAACCCATCCACCAACTCATTTAAGCGGCTTGTACCAGGCTTTGAGGCGCCTGTCACAATCGGCTACGCGATGGCGAACCGCAGCGCTGTCGTAAGAATTCCGGCGTATGCAAAATCCCCTTCCAAAAAGCGCTTTGAGCTCAGAAATCCCGACGCTACATGTAACCCATATTATGCGTACGCGGCAATGCTGATGGCTGGTCTTGACGGAATAGAGAATAAAATAGACCCGAAAGAGCATGGCTGGGGTCCTTACGACTTCAACCTGTTCGACCTGAGCGACGAGGAGAAGTCGAAAATAGATTCATTGCCAAGATCGCTTGAGGAAGCGCTTGACAGGCTGGAGCAGGATCACGATTACCTGACAAAGGGCGGCGTGTTCCCCGAAAGGCTGTTGGCGGCATGGATGAAGAGAAAGCGCGCTGAGCTTAATAGGCTTAACGGGATTCCGAATGCTGCGGAGTTTGAGGCATATTACAGCTTGTAAGGTTATATACGGCTGATAACGATATTCGGCGAATAATATAGCCTTCTACGGTATCTTGATGAACTAATCAATTAGAACACATGTGCCGCGACATAGCCTAGTATTGGCTTGTCGCGGCACATTGAAATAATTTGCATACAATACAGCGCTCTAAATTATTTCGACTTACGGTATAACGAGATTTTGAATTAATGTCAGGTCGGTTGAATCCACTACTCCATCCTGATTGTAATCAGCCAATGCAAGCTGAAGGTTGGATAAATCTACGAATCTCAGGGGAGACGAGCCTAAATACCTATTTAATATCGTTACATCTTCTGATGTAATTTCCCCGTCATAGTTTAGATCGCCCAAAGTAAACTCAGGCGAGCAGGTATTGGTAACCAGGGACACATTATTGGGGTTCAAAGTCATATAGTCTGTTATTGGGTTGCCATAATTGTCAGTAAAACGCCAGACGCTGGTTCTAAAAGCAGTAGTATCGCTTAGTCCGCCTACTCTGATTGCATGGGTAGGGGAGTTGAAAAGATTGTCCCGCACATTCGGGTTTGCATCAGACCCTTTTAGTAGCATAAGAGCAATTATAGGTAGCAACAAAAAGAAAAGGGGAGCTAGAAGCTCCCTCTCAAATTTGGTTTTAGGCTTAACAGGTTTTCAGTCGGTTACATAGGGTAACAGAGCCACGGTACGTGCACACTTAATTGCCCTGGCAAGATCCCTCTGATGCTTTGCACATACGCCGGACATACGCCGCGGCATTATCTTGCCGCGCTCGGTAACATGCTTGCGAAGCCTAGCTATGTCTTTATAATCGATCTGATCGACCTTATCCACACAAAAACTGCAAACCTTACGCCTGCCCTTACGGGGGCGGGGCCTCATTTTGCGTTCTTCCATATATGATCATACTCCTTTCGAAAAAAATGGGTCCTACACGATCTCAAGCCGCTAGAAGGGCAGATCATCGTCGTCCACGTCCATAAATCCATCCGGTTCGCTGATCTGAGCCGGCTGAGGAGCGGATTGAGAATACGATGCGCCCTGCTGATAACCTCCGGCGGGATAACCCGCACCCTGCTCGCGAGGGGTGAGGAATTCAACATCGATCGCGTTTATTTCGGTTACAGTGCGCTTAACACCGTCTTTGCCTTCAAAGCTGCGGTTTTGCAGTTCGCCGGAAACGGCGACCTTACGTCCTTTAGCGAGGTATTTACCGCAATTTTCGGCTTGCTTCCCCCAAACTACTATGTTAAAAAAGTCAGTAAGCCGTTCTCCCGTCTGAGTAGTATAATTCCTGTTAACGGCGATACTGAAACTGCATACGCTTCTGCCGCTTGTAGTAACACGCAGTTCAGGGTCCCTTGTCAGGTTGCCGATAAGGATAACCTTATTCATTTGTATTCCATCCTTTCAGCAAAATCAAATCTACGCTTCTTTACGGATTACAATATAGCGAAGAATATTCTCATCGTTTTTAAAGTTACGCTCAAGTTCGCGTGGAAGCTCGGGCGGTCCGGAGAATGTCATCAGCACATAATAACCTTCAGACTTATAATCAATCAGATACGCAAGCCGGCGTTTGCCCCATTCGTCAATCTTATCGACTTCTCCGCCGTTTGACGCGGTAAGCGCCGAAAACTTTTCAATTACCCCTTTGGTGGTTTCCTCGTCAAGTTCAGGCGTGATGATGTACAGGGTTTCATACTTATTCACTTACTTTCACCTCCTTATGGTCATTAGGCCCCGCATTGCTTCGCAGAGCAAGAAGGCTAATCAAATTAGCAACATATTATAACACGGCAATTAGCAGGATGCAAGTACCACACGCGTATATTTATCATGTGCGCCGCTGTCAGCGCGCATCCAAAGCATCAGCTGCTAAATTAAACTCAGGGTCAACCGCAAGCTCATAATGTTTACCAAACAGATCAAAGTCAATCCGCATAGAACGCAGTGAAATTCCCTTGGTCCGGTGCGCACGGTTAAACGCGCGGTCGCCGTATTTATCATCGCCAAGCACCGGAATCCCGATATGCGCTAGATGCGCCCGTATCTGGTGCGTCCTTCCAGTCAGAAGCTCCACCTCCAGCATTGACATACCATCTGAGTATTCAAGCAGCCGGTATGACGTAATCATTTTTTTAGCTCCCGGTCTTGGGGAGTCGTAAACGCTCACATAACCCGACGTCGGGTCCTTTACCGAGTAGGCTTCGATAACGGCGCTTGAAGCTTTGGGACGGCCCTTGACTATGCAGTGGTAAACTTTATGTACGCCTCGCTCACGCATTGAGGCGTCAAGCTCGCGGCGGGCTTTCAGGCTGCGGGCGAACAGCACAAGCCCTGTAGTGGTGGCGTCCAGCCTATGAACCGCATATACTTCGCCAAATGCTGTCCTAAGCCTCGCCTCAAGCGTATCTTCCTCTCCATCGTCAATCGCAACGCTGAGGCCGGCCTGCTTATCCGCCGCGATTATGTTATCGTCCATATAAACCAGTCTTACTCCGGCGAGAAGGGCAGCCAAATCGTTTGAAAAACCGTCCCAGACCTGCCCTGTTGGGAGCGAAATAAACCGCATAGGTATGCGCTGGGTAGGATGTTCAATTTCCAGCGAATAAGCCCATAAAGCTATTTGCTGGCCCGCATAGGCGTGTGGATTATATCTTTGATCTCCCCAGATAGGGATGCCGCGGGACGCCAGCTGAACGCGTATCTGGTGATGCCTGCCCGATTGAAGCGCTATATTCAAAAGGGTCAGGCCGTTATGCGCCGCCGCGGCTGTGTAACTCATCCGAGCCGGTTTGGCGCCTTCCACACCTTCGGCGGATATCATGGTATTATTGGACCGTTCGTCCCTTAGCAGATAATCAAGGAGCACGGCTTCGCGTTCGGGCGAACCCATGACCAGCGCCGCATAGCACTTTTTCGCGCCTTTGCCGGAAAACTGGGATGACAGGCGTGCCGCCGCCTTCGATGTTCTGGCAAATACCATAACGCCGCCTACAGGCCTGTCCAGCCGATGCACCAATCCCAGGTAAACGTCGCCTGGTTTTTCATATTTTTGCTTTACATAGGCTTTAAGTTCGCTTAAAAGATCGGGATCATGCGAACTGTCCTTTTGAACGGGCATGTTGGGCGGTTTCTCTGTTACAAGAAGGTGATTATCCTCATAGATTATCTTCATTCTATGCGTACCATCTCCCGCACGAGCCGCATGGAAGCACCAGCGGGCCACGGGTTACCGGAAGTCCCAGCTCACCGGATTCAAATCTGCCATTTCGTTTGGCGAGCGCTAATCTCAGCACGTTTGAAATCGCGGAAGACGAGAGGCCCGTCGTATAAGAATTCAACAAAAAGAAATGGGCGTCTTCATCAAGAATTTTAACGCATTCCGTTACGAGCGTATACAGGCAGTCCTCTATCTTCCACATCTCGCCGTTAGGGCCTCTCCCGTAGCTGGGCGGATCCATGAGTATTCCGTGATATGTATTGCCACGTCTCTGTTCACGTTTAACGAACTTGAGAACGTCGTCCACTATAAATCGTACGGGCCGGTCAGAAAGCCCTGATTCCAAAACATTGGCCTTTGCCCATGCTACTATTCCCCTCGCAGCGTCGACATGAACGACTTCGGCGCCGGCGGAAGCCAGCGCGCATGTAGCGCCGCCCGTATACGCAAAGAGGTTGAGCGCACGGAAGGGCTTTTGGGCCTTGCTCACTATAGACCGCATCCAGTCCCAGTTTACCGCCTGCTCTGGAAAAATCCCCGTATGCTTAAAGCCCGTGGGACGTACCACAAATGTGAGGTCGCTGTAGTTTATCTTCCAGCCCTCGGGAAGCTCACGCGCGTATTCCCAATGCCCTCCTCCGGAACTTGACCTGATATAATGGGCGTCAGCGTATGCGGTGGTAATATTCATCGGCCAGATTGCCTGAGGTTCCGGCCTGAGCAGGGTTATATCCCCCCAGCGCTCCAGCTTTTCACCGTTGCCTGAATCGATTAGCTCATAATCCTGCCATCCATCTGAAAGAAACATTAAATCCTCCGCTAAGGTAATATTTTCACGCTCCACTACCGCAATGGTTCCCAGCTTATAGCCGGAAGGAATCAGACGCCAGGCATCCAGCTTAGAAGGAAGTTGGATTTATAGAACAGCGGGGCGAAGACGGAGCCGTCAACCAGTTCGTTTACAAATTCAAGCGATCCCATCAGCGTAAGGGCGACGGGAATAAGCATGAACACCAAAAACAGCACGAGCATTCCGTGTATGAAGGACGCCGCAACCGCAAAGAGCGGGTCATACACCTTAAGCTTGGGCAATGTATAGGCATAATCGAACCAGTTTATAGCGAATGCCAAGATCACCCTGATGATCAGATACAATGCCAGGAATGAAACTATGTTTATGAAAACGTTTACCATGGTTAAATTAAAGTAATCGCCCAGGGTTGATATGTTCTCATCGTCAAATGCTTCCTTAGCTATATTCTCCATGATTTCCTTGCCGATTGGGTACGGGAGGTTTGAATTATTGATTATCTCATTGAGATCGGCTGAGGAAAGCGTGGAGATATCGCTTTTTGAAAGTTCAGAGTCGTTTATAAATTCCGATCCTTCGGTGTAGTACTGCATCATATTATATAGGTTCTCATTGGCCCGTATCGAATTGGACATCACCGGCATAAAGACAAACGCAAGGATGCATGAAAGTATCAGGGCTATGGTAGAGCAGGCCGAATGCAAAAAACCCTTATACAATCCAAGAAGAATTATAATGGCAAATATGCCGATTACCGCGAAATCCAGAAGGTTCAAATTAAAATCCTCCTATCAGCTGAAATTGCATTGATATAGTATGCCCTGGCGCTCGACTATCAGCATAGAGTCGCTGAGTTTCAGCGCGCCTGTAATTGGAGTTTCAAATTGGGAAGTGGCGCCGGGCTTTCCGGTATTGGAATAAGTAAGCACAGCATCGGTGGTTACCACCACGAGCCTGCCGCCCATTGCGCATACCGTAAGGGTATTCGAGGGAAGCTGAATGCGGCGCGTTGAGGTATCGGCGACGTCGGTATCCTTTACACGGTAGAGTACCACTGAACTCATAGAGGAGTCGCCTCTGTCGGAAAAAACGAACAAAGGATATTCGCCCTTTACCGAATAATCTACAAGCTCGCGGCCATAGCACAGTTCACGGTAGCTTTCGGTATTTTTAACGCGGTCATACCTGATTAAATGGTTGGTGCCTATGACAAAGATGCTGTTCTCCGTAAACGCAACGTCCTCCACAAGCTGGTTTTGAATGTTTATCTTGCCAGTAGTGGCGCGCTTTTTCGTATCATAGGTGGTAAGGATGGACATTGGCATCGACGCGCTTACATCGGTTTCGAGCGTCCAAAGCGTTTCCCCGCTTATTGTATCAAATCCAAAATCCAGCGCGCTGGTCTGCGCGAAATCCATCCTGTCCGTCTGTTCGGAGTTTGAGTTAAACACCATAAGGGCGCTTTGATTATTCTCCTCTTTCAATACGGCTATATGGCCTGATCCGCATTTTGCGCTTATTACTGTTCCAGTAAGCTCTATTGGGTAAGCCGCGTTTATAAGATGTACCGCATTTGTATTATACAATATTCCTATGGAGGGGGACGCGGCAAGCTTAACCTCGGTAGAACTTACGCGCATCCTTGTGGGCTCGTCATTGCCGGTTTCGGCTAAAACCAGCTCTGAGCCATCAAAGTAATAGAATCCATTTCCACTGTAACAATAGTTTGTAGAGGAATTAAAGGGCAGTTCAGAAAGCTTTGCAGGAGAATCAGCGTTTAAGATGGATATGGCGATTATGCCGGCGGCCGCCAGAACGATCAATGTAATGGCAACCAGTATAGCCCATCCCTTACGGGTGATTTTTATCCTTCTTGAAGCCTTAAGGCCACGGTTGTTCATATGGTCCTCCAATGGCTGGATAAGCGGCTGTCAGTACGTCTGGCGTCCGCCTATAGCCTTTAATCTGGGACAAAGATATTCAGTGCCCCTGGGATTATTTCGAAAGTTACGGGCGTACTGGAACCAAGCTCGCCGTCGAGGTTGATGCTGTGGCTTACGGAACTCTCAATCCTAAGCTTCCTTGCCGTAAAATAATCCACAGGCTTTTTATTTATATGGCGTCCTTTTATAAAAGCGGGGAGCAGCGATAAAAATTTTATCAAGCCCACCTTTTTTATCAGACACACGTCAAGCTTGCCGTCGAATGGGTCGGACGAAGGGGAAACGTTCATTCCTCCTCCATAATGGGTTCCATTGGCCACTGCTACAAGCAAGGCCTCCACATTGATTTCCCTGCCGTCGGCAGTTAGGTGCATATGAATAGGCTTTAGTGACAATATAGCCTGCATTACACCCAATATATAGGGGAGCATACCGCCAAAGCGGCGCTTGAACTTTTCGGTGCGCACTATTACCTCGGTATCAAAGCCGAAGCCGGCCACGTTTGCAAAAGCGCATCCGTTGGCTATGCCCATGTCCATGGGCCGTACGCATCCCCGGAACAGAACGTTAAGCGCTCCTCTGGGATCAAACGGAATCTTCAGGGCTCTGGCGAGATCGTTGCCGGTACCAAATGGAAGTATTCCCATGACAAGGTCCTTTTGCCCCATAACCACCTGAGCTGTTTCGCGGACCGTGCCATCGCCTCCTACGGCTACGATTTTCTTATGGTCATCCTCGACAGCGCTCCGGACGAGTTCGGAAACATGGCCCGATCCCTTGCTGAAAACATACGTATAAGCGATCCCCTCTTTGTCCATAATATCCTTCGCTTCGCTGAAGAGCCGCTTGGAATTGCCAGCTCCCGCAATGGGATTGACGATAAAGTGGTAGTTATCCATACGCCCTCCGGAAGCGAAGAAATACATGGCAACTCTTATGATAGTATAAAATGGGCGAAATGTACAGCGCACATGTGTTAATTTGATATGACGGGGTGAAAATAGCCGCGGCGCGTCATGATTATTGCGGGTTTTGTATAATATAAGTTGGGTTGTTGTGGATTGAACCGATGTAGGGTATAATACAATGACGTTTCAAAGCAAAAGGAGTCCAATTTGCCTATGCTTAGCTTTAATAAATCCCACGGGTTGGGAAACGACTTCATAATAATTGACGACCGCAAGGACGGCATATCCGATTATGCTTCCCTGGCAAGGCGGTTATGCGACAGATTTACAGGCGTAGGCGCGGATGGGCTCTTGGTGCTGCTAGAATCCCACGTATGCAATGTGAGAATGAGGATCTTCAACAGCGACGGGAGCGAAGCCCAGATGTGCGGCAACGGCATACGGTGTTTTGCAAAATATGTGTACGAAAAGGGTATTATAACACAGCCGGAATTCAGCGTAGAAACAAGGGGCGGAGTGATGCGTCCCCGCCTTAACCTCAACCGCGGCGCTGTTGAAAGCGTAACCGTGGATATGGGTACGCCCATGTTTGGGCGCGCTTCCATACCAATGCTGGGCAAGGGGCGGTTTTTGATGCAGAAGATCAGGGTGCTTAACCGTGAATTTACGGTTTCAAGCATGTTTATGACGATCCCGCATACAGTGGTGTTTGTCGATGATATAAGCTCTATAGACGTAGGCCGGTATGGTCCGGCGATTGAACGTCATCCCCTGTATCCCGAAGGTACGAATGTCAACTTTGTTCAGGTGCTGGATTCGGGTTCAATAGCGGCGAGACCGTGGGAGCGCGGCTGCGGGATAACTCTGGCGTGCGGCACAGGGGCTTCGGCCTCAGCCGTAGCGTGTGCGCTGGCAGGGCTTACGCGAAGGCGCGTAAGCGTAAACCTGGAACTGGGAAAGCTGGAGATACTGTACTCCCCAAGCGGGAGAGTATATATGACGGGGCCTGCGGAAAATGTTTTTGAAGGTACTATAAGCTGATAAATATCCGGCCAATACTGAGTTATGGGCGCAATCCGTTAACTGAGCACAGCTCTATGCATTAATGTATTATATAATGTCGTTTTTGTCCAACTTAATCCAACTTGACGATTGCTATTATAAACAAATTAGGGTACAATATATATTATTGACAGCGTTGTATAATAACAAAATGTTATTTTAACAATGCGGCGGAGGAATAATGCATCTTAATGATACCGAGCTCTACCTGTTTAACACAGGGGCGAATGCGTATTCGTACCGCGCCCTCGGATGCCACGGGTTTTTAGACGGTGGTCAGAGGTGTTTTCGGTTTGCGGTGTGGGCTCCCAACGCCAGGTATGTAAACGTAGTGGGCGACTTCAACGGATGGGACTGCACAAAGGGCGTAATGAGCCGGTGCGGCACGACAGGCGTATGGGAAGCTGTATTATATGATGTAAAACTGGGGGATTGTTATAAGTTCGCTATACTGACCCAGAGCGGCGAGCTTATATTCAAAGCCGACCCGTTCGCGTTTTACAGTCAGGCGCGGCCGGAGACCGCTTCGGTCGTTGCGGACATAGGCGGGTACGCTTGGGGCGACTCGGACTACATGGAACAAAGGGCGGTAAAGGATCATGTCAGGCTGCCGGTGAGCATATACGAGGTTCACGCGGGTTCTTGGAGAGAAGGCATGTCTTACAGGAAGCTTGCCGAAGAGCTTATCCCCTATGTTAAAGAGATGGGATACACCCATATAGAGTTCATGCCCCTTGCCGAACATCCGCTTGATGACAGCTGGGGCTATCAGGTCACGGGTTTTTACTCCCCCACCTCAAGGTATGGCTCGCCGCATGACCTGATGTATCTGGTAGACAGCTGCCACCGCGAGGGAATAGGGGTAATACTCGACTGGGTAGGCGGGCATTTCCCAAGGGATGCGCATGGTTTGCGCGAATTTGACGGCACGCCCATCTTCGAGCATCCTGACAGGCGGAGAAGCGAGCAGAAGCAATGGGGCACGCTGCTGTTTAACTATGCTAAAAGCGAAGTCAGGAGCTTTCTCATTTCAAACGCGGTATTCTGGCTTAACGAATATCATTTCGACGGGCTAAGGGCCGACGCGGTAAGCTGCATGCTCTATCTTGATTACGGCAGGGAAGCTGGGGAGTGGATACCCAACCAATATGGCGGGCGCGAGAACCTGGACGCCATACACTTTTTGGGAGAGCTGTCCGAGACTGTAAGCAGGGAGTGCAGGGGCGCGCTGTTGATTGCGGAGGAGAGCACCTCTTTTCCGAAAGTTACGGAAAAGCCGCCAGAAGGGGGGCTGGGCTTTGACTTTAAGTGGAATATGGGTTTTATGAACGATACCCTGTCCTATATGTCCATGGACAGCGTATACAGAAAATGGCACCACGATAAGCTGACGTTTCCGATGGTCTATGCGTTTGACGAGCGTTTTATACTGCCCTTCTCACACGACGAGATGGTGCATGGCAAGCGTTCGCTGATAGGACGGATGAATGGGACATACGACGAGAGGTTTGCGCAGCTAAGGCTTTTATATGCTTACCAGTATACCCATCCCGGGAAAAAGCTGCTGTTTATGGGCGGAGAGTTCGCTCAGTTCATTGAATGGGATTTCAGAAAACCGCTTGACTGGTTTTTGCTTGATTATCCCAGACACATGGAAATGCAATCCTTTGTAAAGGCGCTCAATGAACTCTACAGCTCTACCCCTGCGCTGTATGGATGCGATACGGGCTGGGATGGCTTTGAGTGGGTAAGCGTTGACGACCGTGAGAGGGGAATTATAGCATACATACGCACAGGGCTTGACGATGGGGAAAGGGTGATGTGCGTTTTAAACTTTACCGCGTTGCCTGCTGAGAGCTATAGGCTGCGCCTGAATAAACCGGCTGGCTTTACAAGGCTGCTGAGCACCTCGGAGGAGCGCTTTGGGGGCTGGGACCGTGAACAGGACAGAACGGTTTTAAGTTCCATGGACGAATTTGGGTGCTTTGTGGATATTTCAATAGGCGGCTATGAGGGAGCTGTATGGCGCATGGATATTGACGGCGGGACTTATGCCGCTAAATCGCGCTGACGACCGGCGGGGCGGGTTACGATATATTGATGATTATTACTGATGCGTGAAACTGCGAGCGCTGAATGCGCCGGCTGAGGTATGCTCCACCGGAAACAGGAGAGATTTTACCGGCAATAGGGTGGGGATATGCAAATAAATTGAGCTATAAGTATTCCGCGTTCGCTATAATTGGGGGGTGTAAACTATGAGAAAGAAAAAACTCATCGCAATGCTTCTTGCCGGAGGGCAGGGCAGCCGCCTGGGGGTACTTACAAATCATATGGCAAAACCAGCTGTACCCTTTGGAGGCAAGTACCGTATAATAGACTTTCCTCTATCAAATTGCGTGAATTCGGACATCGATACGGTTGGCGTGTTAACCCAGTATGAACCCCTCGCCCTGAATGCGTATATAGGTACGGGCCAGGCCTGGGATCTTGACCGTACATCGGGTGGAGTATATGTCCTTCCGCCGTTTGTTTCTGGAAACAGCGGGCGCTGGTATTCCGGTACGGCAAACGCGGTATATCAGAACATGGCGTTTATCGATCAGTACGACCCCGATCACGTCCTTATACTGTCAGGAGACCATATCTATAAGATGGATTACAGCGAGATGTTCAAACAGCATCTCAAGAAGGGCGCCGACGCCACAATAGCCGTGCTTAGGGTGCCTATGGACGAGGCGGGGCGTTTTGGCATAATGGACGTAGACGGGGATGAGCGGATAATTGAATTTGAGGAGAAGCCCAGAGCGCCCAAGAGCGACAGGGCGTCGATGGGGATATACATATTTTCATGGGACATACTCAAGCGTTATCTGGCTGAAGACGCCAAAGACCCTGATTCACAGAATGATTTTGGCAAAAACGTAATACCCAGCATGCTAAAAAGCGGCTGTAATATGTATGCGTATAACTTCAAGGGTTACTGGAAGGACGTCGGAACGATTCAAAGCCTTTGGGACGCGAACATGGATCTTCTCGACGAGCCGCCAAAGCTGGACTTGTATGATAATAATTGGAGGATCTACAGCCGCAGCGCGATAATGCCTCCCCACTACGCGGGTGCTGAAGCGGTGATTCAAAAATCAATAGTTCCTGAGGGCGCCGTAGTTTATGGCGCCGTAAAGCACAGCGTCCTGTTCGCGGGAGCGGTTATTGAGGAGGGCGCTGTTGTAGAGGATTCTGTAATAATGCATAACAGCGTCGTAAAGCGGGGAGCGCGCGTAAAGAAAACCATCCTCGGGGAGGGCGCCGTCATAGGCGATTACGCTGTTGTGGGCGCCGCCTGCCTTGACGGCGACCCGCAGTTTGACAATACGCTGACAGGGGATATAACCCTTATCGGAAACGCGATAAGCATTCCGGCCAAAAAGAGGGTGCCTACGGGAATGATCGTTGTTCAGCGGACGCTTGACTTGCTAAAGGAGGTGTGATCGTATGACCGGCAATGCGTTTGGGCTTATATATACCGGCGAATCCAACATGCAGCTAAGGGAGCTGACATATTCGCGTTCAATAGCGGCCGTGCCGTTTGGCGGGAGATACCGCTGCATAGATTTTGTGCTGTCATGCATGGTTAACTCGGGAGTGCTGAATGTTGGACTTATAACTCAGAGAAACTACCATTCGCTGATGGATCACCTAGGCACGGGCAAGGAGTGGGACCTGAACCGAAAGCGGGACGGCCTGTTCATCCTCCCACCGTTTGTGACCAAGGAAAATACAGGCATCTATAGGGGCACGGTCGACGCTCTTCGCTCCGTAATGGGTTACGTAAGACGAAGCTCTCAGAGGTACTGTATACTCACCGGAAGCCATACAATCTATAATACAACATATAATGAAATGATAGATTATCACATCCAAAAGGGTGCGGATGTGACCATAATGTACAACGATGAAAAAAGCTTCAATCCTGACGACCAGTTTGACGATCTTAGGTTAAGCTTAAACGCGGACGGTCGTGTAAACGATCTGGAGATAGACCCGTACAGGCCCAAAACCAGCCACCAGTCATGCGATGTAATGATACTTGAAAAGACGCTGCTTGAGTACCTGGTGGAGGAAGCCGCCGCACATGCCAGCCATGACTTTATCAGGGATATCCTTATAAAAAAGGTCAATACGCTCAAAATATACGGATACAGGTATGAAGGCTATGTTGCCCGTTTAAGCTCCATGAGCGTTTATTACGGGCATAATATGGATCTAATGAAGCCTGAGGTCAGGGCCGATATATTCAATCCCGATCATCCGATATATACAAAGGTTAAAGACGAGGTGCCCGCGCGTTATGGCCATAACTCAAAGGTGAAGAACTCGTTTATTGCGGACGGCTGCGTCATAGAGGGGACGGTGGAGAACAGCATCCTGTTCAGGGGCGTAAGAATCGCCGAGGGAGCTGTTGTGAGAAACTCAATTATTATGCAGGCTACAGACGTTCAAGAGGGCTGCGACATAGATTACGTAATAACCGATAAAGGCGTTGTAATCAAGCGGGGAAGGCGGCTTTCAGGGCATAACAGCTTCCCTGTCGTGCTTAGAAAGGGAATGACGGTTTAGCTTGATCATAGCTTTTAAAGCGGCGTTTTCGTACATACATTAATGTGCTTGGAGGTAAATCATGAAAGCCTTATTTCTATCAGCCGAAGCAACCCCATTCATTAAGACAGGCGGTCTTGCCGATGTAGCGGGTACGCTCCCGCGCGCGCTTAGGGCTGAAGGCGTTAAACCGGTGCTGATGATGCCGCTTTATGGGCAAATTGATGAAAAATATAAAAAGCGAATGAAGGTCCTGACTGAGTTTACCGTAGAACTGGGGTGGCGCAAGCAGCCATGCGTTGTGAGGGGATTAACGAAAAATTACATCCGCTGCTACTTTATCGAAAACGATTATTATTTCAACAGGGATTACATCTATGGCTCAGGAACGGATGAGGCGGAAAGATACGCGTTTTTTTGCCGCGCCGCATTGGAATCGCTTAAGCATCTGCGCATTCGCCCTGATTTGATACACTGTAATGACTGGCATACAGGAATGGTACCCCTGCTGTTAAAAACCCAGTATTTGAATCACTACAAGTATAAGGGCGTAAAAACCCTGTTTACCATACATAACCTGAGATATCAGGGAGTGTTCGACTGGGCGAATGTGCATGACCTGCTCAATATAGGACCGGAGCACTTTGTGCCGGATGGAATAGAATATTATGGCGGCGCAAGCTTTATGAAGGCGGGAATCGCATATTCTGACGCGGTAAATACGGTAAGTCCCACATACGCGGTTGAAATACAAACCCCCGCATATGGGGAGGGCCTTGACGGCCTGCTTAGAAGCAGGAGCATCGCGCTAAGCGGTATCATGAACGGGATAGACATGGATGAATACAACCCATCCACCGATAAGGAACTGCCCGCTGGATATAGCGCTGAGAACCAAAGAGGGAAGCAGCTTAATAAGGCGGCCCTGCAACGAAAGCTTGGACTGTATGAAAGGCCGGACATACCTTTGATAGGAATTGTTTCGAGGCTTACCGAGCAAAAGGGGTTTTCCCTGATAGCGCAGGCTGCCGAACGGATTGTTGACCTTAATATTCAGCTGGCCGTATTGGGAAAAGGTGAAGCGAGGTTTGAAGCGCTGTTCAGGCGAATGGCGGATTTAAGGCCGAATATGATAGCTTACCTTCCTGAACAGAATGAAGGCTTGGCGCGCATGGTGTACGGCGGGGCGGATATGTTCCTTATGCCGTCAATGTACGAACCATGCGGAATATCGCAGCTGATTGCCATGCGATACGGAACGCTGCCGATAGTTAGGGAGACGGGCGGACTAAAGGACAGCGTTGAGCCGTATAACGCTTTTACAGGCGAGGGAACGGGCTTTACATTTTCGCATTATTCTTCCGACGATATGCTGGGAGCAATTATCAGAGCGTGTGAATGCCATGCGGATGAAGCAGCCTGGGGAAGGCTGATATCAAGGGCAATGACCAGGGACTTTAGCTGGGGGGCCTCTGCCAGGGAGTATACGGACCTGTATCAAAGGCTCTTTGGGTGATTTGTAAATTGTTATATTATAGCCTGGCTCTGAAAAGATTGCCAGGTTTTTCAATTTACACTTTATTAACAAAGCTTGTCCATATATAATGATAGAATCAATGTAAGATAAAATACTTAGGGGAAACGGCTTATGCGTATTAGGTTTAAAATTTTTGCGGCGGTTGCCATGATACTGATCCCAGTGTTGCTATCGGGATGCAGCAGCGGTATTTCATTAGGGTCGTCCGATGCTGCAATCGGGCTTATCATAGATAATTCAGCGGATCAAACCCCTGTGAACACGCCCCATGTCTCAAGCGAACCGCCTGAGACAAAGGCGGGAAACGCCTTTAGCTATAGCGCTGATATGCCAAAGCCATCAGGATATATATCCATATTGGTAAATGTGGATAATCAGCTTGATGAAAACTTTATACCTAGCAATCTTGCACGGATAAGGAATTACATTAATCCCGAGTTGCTGACATTGAGGAATGAGGACGAAATGGCCAACAGGGAGGCTGTGGAAGCGCTGAAGGATATGCTAACCGAGGCCAGCTTTGATGGGATTACGGGCTTTTATCTTGAGGACGCATATAGAACCTACCGTGAACAGCTTGTGCTGTGGGAGATTAAGCAGAAGGAGTCGCCGGGCTATGGAAGCGACCTTAGCGTGCCGTTATCTACAGCATATCCAAGTGCAAGCGAACATCTGACCGGCCTTGCATTTGATTTGGGCGCCTGCGGGTCAGGCGTGATAAGGGATTTTAACTCCGAGCAGGGGCAATGGCTTATAAGCAACGCTCACCGCTTTGGCTTTATCCACAGGTATCCCGACGAAAAAGCTGACATTACGGGAATAATATTTGAACCGTGGCATTTTAGGTATGTGGGAGAGGATATCGCATCCTATATATACGATAACCGGCTTACGCTTGAAGAGTATTACTCAAGGCTGGAGCCTGCGGATTAACAAAATCTACGGATATTATGTAGATTTAAACAAATAGCCCTTGCATTTTTGCTCCGGCTGGTGTATAATGTCTTTCGGCCCGGGGGCGTGGCTCAGTTGGTAGAGCGATGCGTTCGCAACGCATAGGCCAGGGGTTCGAATCCCCTCGTCTCCACCAAAACTGGACACCAATTTTGATACAATGCGTATCGAAGCGGGTGTCCAGTTTCTTTTTGCAAAAGTCCCTATTTGTAAGGGTTTTCATACACCTTTTAATGAAAGCAGGCCCTGCGGTAACCAAAGAATGGTTGCCGTAGAGCCTATTTGTATTTTTGCGTATGAATTTTTTAATTAAAGGTCTGGAGGGTGTGCATTGGGTTCAGTGGAATAATTAAAAGGTGCAACGGAGATTCCACTGCTAATAAGGGCTTCCGAGGTCATGTACCGACTTTGAGAGCCCTCATTTCATGTATTTAATTGTGATGCTGCCACTCGGCAACGTTGTTGGGTGTGATCCATGCGATGTAGTGAGAAACGAATAATTACAATATGGGATAGAATTAAAAGGTTACGAGAAATGCTCCTCTACTATCGCATTTAGCTGCGTTGCAATCTCCGAAAAAACTTGGTTCAAATCAAGCGTTTTCACGCTGATTTTGTTGCCGCTCATTTGATAGCTGTTGTCTGGTTGGATTGCCTCATCTGTTGCGGCATATAAAAGCATACCAGATACCCGATGCGGTTTGCTGCCAAACTCTGTGTCCTTATTTTTTACATAGGTCAACAACACGGCCGGTGACTATGACGACATTATCAAAAATAATCTTGTTATCCGCATCGTGCAGCGAAGTAAGGCGGTGCGCCAGCCGCAACCATCACCAACTGGTACAAAGAGGTCTACGAGCCGACCTACGGCGCAAACTCATCTGTAACAACTTAACGGAGGGAACGGAACATGGATAACGAAAGAACCGCAGTCATCACCATCGGTGACGAGGAATACACCCTGCTTCTTACCACCAAGGCCATCAAGGAGATCGCCGGTCGCTACGACGGCTTGGAAAACCTCGGTGAAAAGCTGATGAAGTTGAGATGGCCATCGTCGAAATCGTCTGGCTCATTACTCTTCTGACGAATCATAGCATTCTCATCTATAACCTGAAAAACCAGGAAAAGTCAAAGGAACTGCTCACCGAGGATGTAGTCGATCTCCTGACTTCGCCCCTTGACCTCGCCGGTTACAAGACGGCGATCACGCAAGCTCTCTACAAGGGTACCAAGCGCAATGTGGAAAGCGAGAAAGACCCAAAAAACGCTCAAGTCGGGTAACGGTTTCTGACGAAGAACTGTTTACCCGGCTTCTTTATTACGGCCTTGCTCACCTTCATCTTTCACAGGACGAGGTGTGGTTAATGCCGTTGGGTCTGCTTTTGGATCTGTGGGAATGCCACAAGCAGTATAACGGGCAGGCTGTGCCGGCGCACTACATCGACGATATTATCCCGGACGGCGTATGACCATGCCGGAAGATCTCCACCTCATACTTAGTCCGTTTTTGTCTTAACTTCTTTGTGAACTTTCGGTCATGACCTTGATAATTCTCAAAATCCGTGGCGTACTATACATAGAAGTTGGGACGATTTTGTCCTAAGTGCGAGGTGGAATGAATGGTTAAACGAAATGCTTATCTGAATCGGCTGATTCATAATATGTAAAACGGTGAGATCAAAGTCATCACAGGCATTCGTATATGCGGAAAATCCGTGCTTCGGTTTGAGTTGTTTTACGAGCGCCTTCTCTCGCAGGAGGCCCCGAAGATCATATCATAAAGATTGAACTGGATCAGCGTAGATATTATAAGTTCAGAAATCCCATAACACTCTGCGAATATGTAGAAAATTCAGTCCGGGAAAAGAAGAACGAAGAGTTCTATCTGTTCATCGATGAGGCGCAGCTTACCACGAAAGTGGTGGATAAGGAGAACGGCGGAATCGAGGTCACGATCTATGATATGCTGAATCAACTGAAAGCATATAAGAACCTTGACGTGTATGTAACGGGCAGCAATTCCAAGGGGCTGTCCAAGGACATCGCCACCGAGTTCCGCGGCAGAGCTACGCAGATCCACGTTTTCCCGTTGTCCTTTGAAGAATTCTATTCCTTTGTGGGCGGCGACGAACGAAAGGCTCCGGATACCTAGATGCTTTACGGCGGTATGCCGAGCCTGCTGGCGCTGGAGGATGAAAAGGACAAAAAGGATTATCTGATCTCTCTACAGTGAACTGTATGTTAGGACATTGTAGAGCGCAACGGCATCGAGCGGGAGGATATTCTGAACGACATTCTGGATTTTCTTGTTTCGCAGATCAGCTCTCTTACCAATCCCACCAATTATTGCGAACGCCATATCCTCCATAAGAAACGAAAATGTCAATGCCGCGCTGGTTTCAAATTATGTGCAGCATATTATCGACTCTTTCCTGGTTTCATTGGCGAAGAGATACGATGTCAAAGGAAAGACTTATTTCAACTATCCGAATAAATACTATTATACGGACGTCGGCCTTCGGAATGCAAGGCTGAATTGCCGCCAGTTTGACCCCGGACACATTATGGAGAATATGATCTATAACGAGCTTCTGAGGCGCGGGTATTCCGTAGACGTCGGCGTTGTTTATGACCGCACTGACGGGGCAAGGTTCAGAAAGAGATTGACTTTGTTGTGAACGATGCGGATAAGAAGATCTACATTCAGTCCGCTTTTCGTATGGATACTGACAAAAAGGAACCCTCCGAGTTGTCATCGCTGATGTTAACAAAGGACTTCTTCAAGAAAATCATTGTCCGCTTAGATGTGCCGCATAATTTCTATGACGACAACGGCATCTTCCATTGTAACCTGATTGACTTACTGCTGGGACGCGTAGAAGTGTTCTGACCGTTTAAACCGGCAATGTGATTTCATATAACTGCAAGGAGTGACCTTTCGAGGCTACTCCTTTTCATACCATCAAGCACGCTTTCATCTCGTACTTCGACCGCTTTTGTGCCAAGTACGAGGTGAAAGGGTGCATTTTTCATGCCACGATCAGGAGGTGACGGCACAATGGCCGATAATTTCGGATTGAAAATCGGTCTTGAGCGAGAAGGAATTCAAGAAGGCGCTTGCGGATATCAACCAGTCCTTTAAGATTCTCGGCTCCGAAATGAAGCTCGCCACCTCTCAGTTAGACAAAAACGACAAATCCGTGGACGCCCTCACCGCACGGAACAAGGTGCTGTGCAAGAAGATCGACGAGCAGACCACGAAAATTGATACGCTCCGAAAGGCACTGCAGAATGCCGCTACCTCCTTTGGGGAGAACGACCGCCGCACTCAGAACTGGCAGATCCAGCTTAACAACGCCGAAGCCGCCCTCAACGACATGAACCGTGAGCTGGACGAAAACGGGAAAGCCATTAAGGAGGGCGGCAAGGCTGCGGAGGAATCCGGCGGAAAGTTTGAGAATTTCGGCAAGGTTCTGAAAACAGTGGGCGCTGCGATGGGCGCTGTGACAGTCGCCGCCGGAGCCGCCGACGTGAAGCTGGGGAAAGAGGTCGCCGCCTATGCCGACTACGAGCAGCTTGTCGGCGGCGTGGACGCCCTGTTCAAGGACTCATCGCAGGATAATCCAGCGGTATGCCGCCAATGCATATAAAACGGCGGGACTGTGTCCGCCAACGAGTACATGGAAACGGTCGCGGGGTTCTCCGCAAGCCTTATACAGTCCCCTGGAGGAGACACCGAAAAAGCCGCGAAGTATGCGGATATGGCGATCACGGATATGTCCGACAACGCCAACAAGATGGGTACTGATATGTCCTCCATCCAGAACGCCTACCAGGGCTTTGCCAAACATAACTGCACCATGCTCGACAACCTCAAGCTGGGCTACGGCGGCACGAAGCAGGAAATGGAGCGTCTGCTTGCCGACGCCGAGAAGATATCCGGCGTCAAATATGACATCTCCTCCTACGCCGATGTGGTGGAAGCCATCCATGTCATGCAGGAGAGCATGGGTATCGCGGGTATTACCGCAAAGGAAGTCGAAGCCACCATCTCCGGCGCTGTAAATGCGCTGAAATCCGCCGTATCGAACCTTATCGTGGGCTTCGGTGACGCGGACGCAGATATGGAACTGCTGCGCGGCAATATGGTGTCCGCATTCCGGACGGTGGTGGAGAACATTACGCCCGTTATCGAGAACATCGCTGCGGCTCTGCCCACGGCGCTAGATGCTCTGCTGACGGCGGTGGGCGAACTGCTCCCAACGCCGTTGGAAGCGGTTACCGGTCTGTTCTCACAGGTGCTGGAGACGTCATCTCCCTGCTTCCGCAGCTTATCCCGGCGGCGTCCGCGCTCATGACCATCGTGAACACACTGATTGAAAATCTGCCCCTGCTCATCGATGCGGCGGTTCAGCTTGTGTCTACGCTGGTGACCGGCATTGCCGATGCGCTGCCTACGCTGATTCCGGCAGCGGTGCAGGCTATCGTTACCATCGTTCAAGGTTTGGCGGAAAGCCTGGCCTATGCTGCTGGATGCGGCTTTGCAGCTTATCACCGTGCTTGCTCAAGGCATTCTCGACGCAATGCCAGTGCTGATTGCGGCTCTGCCGGAGATCATCAACGGCATCATTACCTTCCTGCTGGATTCGATTCCGCAGATCATCGAAACAGGCATTCAGCTTCTGACCTCACTGGTAGCCGCATTGCCGGACATCATCATGGCGATCGTGGAAGCCATCCCGAAAATCATTGACGGCATTATCAAAGCGGTGCTGAATGCAATCCCGCAGATCATCCAGGCAGGCATCGGCCTGCTGATCTCGCTGATCCAGGCGCTGCCGCAGATCATCATGACTATTGTGCGGGCGATCCCTGATATCATTTCCGGCATCGTCAACGCGGGCATCAATAACATCCCTCTGATCTTCCAGGCCGGCATTGATTTACTGGCTTCCCTCATCAAAAATCTGCCCACCATCATCGTGGAGATCGTCAAGGCGGTGCCGCGGATAATCACAGGCTTGGTCAATGCCCTGGGCAAGGGCGTCTCCCAGCTTGCACAAGTGGGTGGCAACCTTATACGTGGCTTGTGGCAGGGCATTCAGCAGCTTGCCTCCTGGCTGTGGGACAAGGTGTCCGGGGGGGTCTCCTCCATCTGGGACGGCATCTGTGGCTTCTTCAGCATCCATTCTCCCTCCAAGGAAATGGCGTGGGTTGGTGAGATGCTGGTCAAGGGTCTTGCCGGCTCCATTGATGACAATGGAGATGAAGCGGTCAAAGCCGCCGAAGGCAAGGCAGAGGGTATCAACGGCGTCATGGGAAACCATGCCCACGATATGCAAACGGCTTTACCCACCGACTTTGATGTGAGCGGCAATGTCCGCTCCGCGGTGGACGGTGTGGTGGTAAAGCGGCGTCCACTTTCACTATTGCCCTGAACATTGCCACCTTCAACAACTACTCTTCGTTAGGATATCCGCCAGCTTACCAACGAAGTCATGGAGACGGCGAACCAGTTCGCTCAACGGAAAGGAGTGATATTCGCATGACCTTTCTTACTTACAACGGCCGCAGTTCCGCCGACTTAGGTCTGCACATTGAGAAGAAGGCTGTGTTTTCCGCACCGGAATACGATGCAGAGTTCATCTCCATCCCCGGCAGGAGCGGAGATATCGTCAACCCTAACCGCCGCTTTTCCAACATCAAGGTCACTTACACTGTGTTCCTCGCACGGAAAAATACAGCCGCCCTTGCGTTCGTCCTGCGTGACATCAAGGGCTGGCTTTATTCCGAGCCGGACAGATACCATTAGATCACCTAATCCTACGATGAGGGGTATTTCCGCTACGGCGTGATCCCCGGGAGTCTGGACATTGAGGAGCAGTTCAATAAAATCGGCAGCTTCATCGTTACCTTCAACTGCAAGCCCTTTAAATACAGCTTTGAGGGCTTGCAGGAAATCACCATAGAAAGCTGCGGCAGTGTATGCAAGCCTGAAGCCTTTACCGCAAAGTCGGTCATTACCCTGAAAGGAAGCGGCAATTTTTCTCTCACCCTGCAAAACAGCGGTTACAACAAGACCTGGAACTTCAAAGGCATTAAGGACGGCGTGTTATGTGACAGTGAACAGATGAATTTCTATTACGATACCACGCTTCTGAATGATAAAGTGACAGGCAATGGTTTTCCCGAACTTCGGCCCGGTGAAACGGTGCTGACGGTAAGCGGCGGTGTGGCAGAGATCAAGGTAACCACAAGGTGGCGCCGCCTGTAATATCAGAGCCTGTTTTAGGTAGAGATTTCATAAATTTGTGGTATGATACTTATATGTAATAATGACAAAGCAGACTTTGAGGACATATTTCTAAAATAAATAAGAAGTACAGTTGTGGAATTTTCCAAAACTGTACTTCTTAATTTTCTCTCAAAACTCAGGCTATATTACAGCGTCATCAACGGTAAAGCTATCCAGTGAGTTTTCTTTTACCTGTATGCAGACATAAGTGATTCCAGAATCACTTGCTGCAAAAAACTGCCGTTTTGCTGCGGGAGCAATCTTTAACCAATCACCTGCAGCAAGCTCGATTTCTTCTCCGTCTATTACCGCTTTTCCTTTGCCGGAGAGGATTCCGTAAATTTCTTCATTGTTTTTGTGTGAATGAACGAATGGAACACTTGCACCTGCCGGCAACTGATTGATACTGACCTCCGCACCGGTCAAAGAAAGCTTTTCATGAAGCTCTACTCTGCCTTCATTCCCGATGTTTGTTTTAGCGTGGTTTTTCATGGTATACACCTCCAAGAATATTCAGCAATTTCTTCTTGCTTGATTATAGTATATCGCCCGGCACATTCAAAAACAAGTACGCACATTTTTGTAACTATATACTTTTTTTAGAATGTATGCTATAATATGCTTGCGAGGTGATAGATAACATGAAAACAAAAGACGAATTACCGGCTTGCCCTGTGGCAACAGCCGTATCCTTAATTGACGGTAAGTGGAAACTATTAATTCTACGCAATCTAAAAGTGCGTCCATGGAGATTTAACGAATTGATGAGAAGCTTGGACGGAATATCACAAAAGGTGCTGACCGACAGCCTGCGTCAGATGATTGACGACGGACTTGCTTATCGGCACGATTATCAGGAATTGCCTCCGAGAGTGGAATATGTACTAACTGATCTCGGAAAAGAAATGCTGCCGATTATTGATGCGCTCGCTGATTTCGGAAACTATTACAAATCAACACTCAAACAGTAAAAACCGATAAATTTATGTCAAATATACACTTTCGGTTTGCCGAACCGCAATTAAATCATTTTAACTAACCACCAGGTAAAATCCCCGGTGGTATTTTTATGCCCAAAAGGAGGTGGCTTTCATGATACCTGTGCTTTATTCGCCCAACGCTATAGACTTCACCTCGTTCGGACTGGGTGCGCTGACCGATACCATATCCTGCGAAGTCACCGAGGAGCGAAACGGCGTGTTCGAATGCCTGCTCAAATATCAGGTGAGCGGCCAGCATTACGAACTCATCACCAAGGAATGTATCATCAAGGCAAAGCCCAACGCCGCCGCCGCAGACCAGGCATTCCGCATTTACCGCATTACCAAACCGCTCAAAGGCATCGTGAGCATTTACGGTCAGCATATCTCCTACGACCTTGCCAATGTTCCTGTGCTGACGTTTTCAACGGAAAGCTGCTCTCCGCAGCTTATCCTCTCGCGGCTTCTTTCGGGAGACACACGATTTACGGGTTGGACGGACTATTCGGATGCAAAACCGTTTTTGGTGGAACAGCCGCAAAGCGTCCGCGCCTGCTTGGGCTGAACGGAAGGCTCTATGTTATCGAAGTGGCATGGTGAATTCGAGTGGGATAACTTCACGGTGAAGTTTCACTCCCACCGAAGGCAGAAAACGGGTGTGGTCATTGAATACGGCAAGAACCTCACGGCATTGGAGCAGGATGAGGACAACAGCGGCGTGTATACTTCGCTGCTCCCGTATGCCGTGTTTACCCCGGATGGCACGGACGCCGAAACAGTGGTCACATTGCCTGAGGTCACGCTTCTCATTGTGACCTCTGAGATCGTCCGGGCAAAAACGCTCATCATGGATTTCTAAGACCAATTCATAGATACGCCTGTTACGGAAGAAACCCTTCGGGCAAAGGCGAACAGCTAAATCAAGGCAAATCCGCTGGGTGCGACCATCCCTGGTGCCACGGTTTCTTTTGAGCCGATCTGGAAGCAGCCGGAGTATTCGGCAATGCTGGAGCGGGTCAATCTCTGCGATACCGTCGCAATTCGGCACTCGGCGCTGGGCGTCAGTATGCCGGCAATGGTTATAGCAACTGTGTACGACACCCTTGCCGAGCGATATAAGAGTATCTCACTCGGACAGAGCAGGTCCAGCATGATCACCGCCATTTCCGAGATACAGTCCTCGGTGGATAAGGTGGAATCCGCCATCGGTCGATTCCCAAAGCTGCTTCAGACCGCCATTAACAAAGCAACCGGGCTTATCAACGGGCAGAGCGGCGGCTATGTGGTCATCCATACCAATGATGAAAACGGACAGCTGTATGAGCCGCTCATTCTGGACGCTACCTCTATAGACGAAGCCGCAAATGTCTGGCGGTGGAATGTTGGCGGTCTGGGCTTTTCCCGCAACGGCTACAATGATACCTGCAACCATAAACCCACTCACTGACCCATCTGCCTTCGGAAGCAGCACGTAAAAGACGTATCGCCGGATACGCTCGCGTTTCTACCGACTGCGACGAGCAGCTCACCAGTTATGAAGCCCAGGTTGATTATTACACCAAAGTTATTTATCAAGAAAGGCCAAGTTCATTTAACCGAAAAAGAACCAAATGAGATTATTGTCACTCATACTTTTAAAATAAGAGAAAGTAATATAAGCGGACTCGATACATTGAAAGATAAATATTGTATCAGTATTTATAAAATGGTCAATCTTGCGATTCGGTATTTTTTAAAGGAAAACGGGAATTAGGGTAATCCTCTATCCTGGGCTGTGCGTCAATAAAAGCGGCTCTTCTATATGGGAAGCAAGTGCGTTTGATTGTGTAAAAGTTTGTCTTTTCAGCCATATAAAAGTCGACAAGCTACACAGCTTTTGGATTTTTATATGATCTTCCACTGAGCCGAGTACGTCAGCCTTTTTTTCAACAGGGACTTTTTTAACCGCTATAAAGGGACTATTTTGAAACATGTTAAAGGCTTTTGTTTTTCATTTTGGTGTGATATATTGTTATTCAGACAAACGTACATGAAAGGTATTTATAATGAATGATGTTTTGAAATTTTCCGAACGAGCGGCGTTTCGCGCATGGTTGGAGAAGTATAGTACAATCGGCGGCGGGGTATGGCTGCTTTTGGGCAAAAAGGGAGGTCCGCTTACGCTCACAGCCGCTGAAGCCTTGGAAGAAGCTCTGTGCTTCGGCTGGATTGACGGACAAATACAAAGCATAGACAATATGACGTATAAAAAATACTTCTCTATCCGCCGAGAAAACAGCAGGTGGTCTGAGAAGAACAAGGCATTAGCACAACGGCTTGAAAAACAGGGAAAGATGACCGATTATGGCAGGTTTAAAATTGAGGAAGCTAAGAAAAATGGCCAGTGGGACGCTCCAAAATCCCAGGCAATAACAGAGGAGCAGATCGTATTTTTGTCAACGTTATTAAAGGGATACGAACCTGCCTATACAAATTTCGAGGCCATGGGGTTATCTATAAAAAAGACTTACATACGGGCATATTATGCTGCAAAGACAGAGGCGGGCCGGGAAAAACGGCTAACATGGATGGTTGAACGACTAAATAAAAACTTAAAGCCAATGTAGCCTATTACAATCCCATTGTCTATCTTCACAGCAGGAATGATTGGGGAGTCGAGGCTCATCTAAAGAGCCATAATCACCGCATGAACCAGCAAGGCGGTACCCGAACAGACGCCAGCATAAAAAGGCGCTTGATCCTTATATGCCAAAAGATTATTGCAAATGGCAAAACGCTGTCGGCCATGGCGCAGTTACGCCACCATCAATCTTTGGAATATATTTAAGGCAAAGGAGACTTACGAAATGTATTATTCAACAATATACCCATCGCCCGTAGGAACAATCACGCTTGCATGTGACAATGCTGGCATCAATCTTGTCGGGTTATGGATGGAGGGACAAAAATATCACGGCGATAGTATCCCTGAAGCTATGGCAGAGAACGATGACATGGCTATACTCGACGCGGCAAAGAAATGGCTGGACAGATATTTCGCGGGTAAAAAACCAAAAATATCCGAATTGCCGTTGGCTCCGATAGGCGGCGAGTTTCGGCAAGGCGTATGGAAGATTCTCCGTGAAATTCCATACGGCGAAGTTATTACCTATGGCTGCATCGCTAAAAAAATAGCGGAGAAAATGGGTAAGGGGAGCATGTCTAGTCAGGCAGTGGGCGGCGCTGTGGGACATAATCCTATATCTATCATCATCCCCTGTCATAGGGTCGTGGGTTCAAACGGAAGCTTAACAGGCTATTCCGGCGGCGTTAAGACAAAAATGAAATTGCTGGAGTTGGAAGGCGTTGATATGTCTCAGCTGTTTGAGCCTAAAAAGGGTACGGCTTTGTAAGCAGGAAAACTATTTGTTAAATATTGGGGGTATGGACTTATTTACCTAAAGTCCGAGGACCCAATTTTGGGCAGAGAAATAGAAGAATTTGAGCATATTTATCCAGAGGGCGTTCTCAATATGTTTATGGCACTTGCTAATGAGATTATTGGCTGGCAAATAAGCAATTGTATCCCGCGCCTTCCAATCATTTTTGACGGCACATCGTTTTTTGCGGCAGCCCCGGCACGCCTGTTGACTTCATACCTGAGGTTACCGATACTTGCGATACGTAGACGGTTAAGCGTATTGCTGCGGCTTATTTGAAATTAATATACTCCCATACCCGCAGCGTAGATGATATAACCGCATCCACGCCAAAAGGGAGAAGCAATGGCGCTTTTGGGGAGCGGTTCAAGAAGCGGACAGCCGTCATTCAGGAATGATATGACGCCGGACCTGATCCAAAAATACGCATATGGCGTCCTTGTTTAACTCGTAATAGGTTCGGTAGCTCCGCTTGTCAACAGTGACAAAACGTGCGTTCAACAGCGCCTGCATATGGTAAGCAATGGTGCTGGTGGTCAGGTTCAGCTCCTTTGCGAGCTCCCCGCTGTAATAACGCCGTCCGGCAAGCAGCTTTAAAATGTCGAATTTTGACCTGTCGCTGAGCAGCCTCATATTATTGCACATATAAGTGCTGCTGTTATGTTTCAGGCGGTTTAAAAAAATAATCTCAAAATGCATCCCCCAGAGTATATTGCTGCAGCGGCCGGGTTCTGTTGAGGCGAGGTATTGAAGACGGTCGCAGCTGAACAAAGAGGGTTGGATAAAGATTTTATCCGTTTCCGGCAGAATGATCTGGATTTTTTCCGCCATATAGCGGTATAGAGTCTCATTGTTGATTTCCTTAGGAAAACGCTTGTAAAACGGCTCGGTCCATACAGCCAGGGAGGGAATGAATGGTACAAAAACCTCAATAGCCTTGGACAGCACTTTTATAAACTGGTCAAGGTAGGCCTCGAAATCATGGTAAAAGGCCAAAAGCCGCCATTTGTCCTGATCGCACAGGGAACACGACTCCATCAGTTTAAGCAGGCCGCATCCTTTTAGTGATTTTTCCCCGGGGCCGGTATAAAGCAGATTGTAGTTGTCAAGCGTCGTATAGAGAAAGTTGAGCGGGTTGCAATTAAAAGCGGTTAAAACGCCGGCTTGTATCCTTAATGGGTCCTGTTCGGAAAAGTCGCCGTAAAACTGGAGAATAGCCTCCGCGGGCGTCGAATCCTGGCTGCCGAGAGGATGAAACAGATATGCTGTGATTTCGTCGTTTTGATTTACTACCTTTGTTACCTTATCGGAAATATCCTGTAATGAATCAAGCAGTTTTTCAACTTCGGGCAATTCAATGTCAAGCCTGGCCTTGATTTCCTTTTTTAAAGTGGCATAACTGCGGTTTGAAGCTTGTTGCCGCACTAAAATACTCAGGCATTCAAAAACCGGATTAATCTGTTGTGCAATCTGAATCTCCATATCTTGTCTCCTCCCGTTACATAGTTTCTCATAATAACAGACTTTTATAGACTTGTAAACGGTTCAGGCACGAAATGATATGCGTGACATGTTGAAATTCCACTTTATATACGTTGACATTGACGAATTAGTGTGCTAACATTTGCTTGATATACTTGATACATCTAATTCGATGGATATCAAGCATATTGGCGTTTACACCATCATGAAATTAAGGAGGAAAAGTAGATGAAAAAACATTTGCTACGGTTGTTAGCGGTTTTGGTTACAATTACCATTGCGCTGTCAAGCCTACCGCTGCAGACTGTATATGCGTCTAGCGCGGAGGACGGCAAATATCCGACGCTTAAGGAGACGGTGAACAGCTTTTTAAAGTCGTTTGATCATTACGGTGCGGACGACGAAGTAGAATTCATCGTTGAACTGGAGGGCAAACCCCTTCTGGAAATAAAATCGCAGGATGTATCCCTGCAGTCGTTCTTAAGTACGACAAAGGGCGAAGCTGCGATAAACTCGATTGAAAAGGAACAGGAGTCTATAAAACGGCAGATACGGAATAACGGTTCGGATTCTTTGGAAATCGAGTTTCAGTACCGGATAGTGCTCAACGGATTCGCCGTAAAAGCGAAGTATTCCGAAAAGGAACGGCTTGAGAGCATCGAAGGCGTCAAAAATGTCTATGTTGCGGCAAGGCACGAGTATGTAGAGCCAATAGACGGCTACGCGCGTGCAACGCATACAAGCGGCGGAATGATAGACAGTGACCGAGCAAACGATGAAGGCTATACCGGCAAAGATACCGTGACGGCGGTTCTGGATACCGGTATGGATGTAAATCACACCGCGTTTGCCAATGCGCCGGAATCTCCGCGCTATACGCAGGCGGATGTGGAAGCCGCGGTTGCAAGCGGTGAGCTGAACGTTGGCGCGGCAACCGCTTCGGAGCTTTACACGAGTGAAAAGATTCCATTTGCATACGACTATGCGGACAAGGACACCGATGTATCGGAGTCGGAAAGCAACATCCACGGCACGCACGTTACCGGCTTGGTTGGCGCGGACTGCGACACATTTTCCGGCGTTGCACCGGACACCCAGATCATGATGATGAAGGTCTTTTCCGACTCAGAGAGCGGAGCCAGCGATTCATGGATTCTCGCTGCGCTTGAGGACTGCGTTGTTCTGGACGTTGACACCATCAATATGAGCCTTGGTTCAGCGGGCGGCTTCACAAGCGAGACAGATACTTTGACTAATGAGGTATATGAGCGTGTAGAAGCACAGGGCATCAACCTCCTCTGCGCCGCGGGTAACGATACAAGCTCAACATATAAAAATCTGCTTGGCACGGATATGAATCTGATTACAAATCCTGATAACGGCATTGTCGGTTCACCATCCACCTTTAAATCGGCGCTTTCTGTCGCGAGCATCAATGAGGAAAGCGTCTACTGTATTTACTTCAAAGCGGGCGAAAACAACATTGTATATAATGATCCGGCTTCGAGCGACGCGCTGCGATTTGAAAAGGCACTCAACAATCAGACGCTCGAGTATGTCCCTGTTCCGGGTTTCGGCGATGAGTATGACTTCGCTGAAGTCGATGTCGCTGGTAAAATAGCGCTGGTTGAGCGCGGCTCCCTCTCGTTTACGGAAAAAGAGCAAAATGCGAAGAATGCAGGAGCCGTGGGTGTAATTATTTATAACAACGAGGAAGGCGAACTTCCCAATATGCAGGTAAACGGCCTGCTGCCGATGATTATCATAAGCAAGGAAGACGGCAAAATTCTGCGTAATCTCGAAGATAAGAAAATCTCCATTTCTGAAGATTTTACCGGTTTTTTGGAGAATGCGCTGGGCGGCCAGATGTCCTCTTTCTCAAGCCTCGGTGTTGCGCCGGATCTTTCGCTGAAACCGGAGATCACCGCACCAGGCGGTAATGTTTATTCTACGCTGCCAGGCGGAGCGTTCGGTAACATGAACGGTACCTCCATGGCGTCTCCACACATGGCCGGCGCTGCCGCGATAATGAAGCAGTATGTAAATACGAGATTTACAAATCTGACCGCGACGGAAAAACAGGCTCTCATCAATCAGCTGATGATGTGCACGGCGGTCCCTGTAAATGATCCGGACGGCGTTCTCTACACGCCGCGTAAACAGGGCGCGGGTCTGGCGAAGATTTATAACGCGATCCATACGGGCGCGTATCTTACTGTGGAGGGCTGTGAGCGTCCGAAAGCGGAGCTTAAGGACAACATCAATGGAACATATTCCTTTACATTTACCATTCATAATATAAGCGATAGTGCGCTTTCCTATGATGTCTCCGCTGTCCCGCTAACCGCAAAGGCGGAAACGCTGTATGGCTACCGTTGTGTTTCCGAGGCTTCCCGCGTACTGCCTGAGAGCGAATTTAAGGTGACCTTCAGTCAGACAAGCGTAACGGTTCCGGCAAACGGCACGGTGGATATCACAGTTGATATGCAGCTGACAGACGAGGGTAAACAGCAGCTTGCCGAGTTTTCAAACGGCACATTCCTAGACGGATTTATCATTCTGCAATCAAAAAACGTGGACGAAATCGATCTTTCCCTGCCATACCTTGGGTTCTATGGCGATTGGTCGAAAGCTCCTATTTTTGACTCAACACTTTATGATGAGACCGCTCCTTCCACCTACGATTCGAGCGGAATGTATCTGATCAATTATGACTGGACAGGCTACCCGCTCGGCATAAATATGATCTCCGGCGATATGGACGGAGCAAGCAGAGATAAAGTAGCGATTGCGAGCCGTCAGCTTGGATATCAGTTGGTCTACCCAATCCTCGGTATGCTCCGCGGTTCCAAAGAAACCAACCATACGGTGACCAACGCGGAGGGTGAACAGGTTTACAGCTTTACTGAGTATGAAACGCGCAAATCCTATTATTATGCGCAAGGCGACTTCTTCACCTACTATCTTCCTTCCAGCGGCTGGCAGCCGATCTATCTGGCGGAAGATGGAAACTATTACTATCTTGAGGACGGGCAGTACACCTATACGGTAACCGGTCATGTAGACGGGAAAGAGGGAGAGCAGTCCGTTTCATTCCCGATTGTTATCGATAATGAGGCGCCGCAGGTCGTTTCCCATCAGTATGTTGTGGAAGACGGTACGCCCTATTTGGATGTAACGTTAAGGGACAATCATTATATCATGGGCTTGCAGCTTGTAAATGACAAGGGCAACGCGCTGACGCAGGCTATTTCTGTCGAGAGCGGAGCCGTAGGGGAGGAGCTTACCTATAGGTTTGATCTTACCGAAGCGCAGGCTATGGGCGAAAAGCTTGGCCAGGTGGTTGCGATGGATTACGCGCAGAATATTTGCGAGAGCGAAATGTTCAGCCTTACGAGCCAAGACATTGAACCGATCAGCGTTTTAATCAATCAGCAGCAGATCATCTTGAGCATCGACTCCAGTCCGTTCCAGCTGGATGCGTTTGTCTATCCGGATAGTGCGGTTGATAAGTCCATTACATGGTCTTCGGACGATACGTCGGTCGCAACGGTTTCCGACACTGGGTTGTTGACGCCTGTGGGGGGTGGTACTACCACAATTCGGGCGACTGCATGTAACGGCGTGTATGGTACAACTACAGTTTCAATAGTGGAATCGTCGGAAGAGCTTCCAGAGGATTTGATCATCCGGAAAGACGGAAGATATCTTATCCCGGCGGATCTGACTGGAAACATTGTCATTACAGATAACGCTCATAACGTTAGCGTGGTTGGCAGCTCGTCCAACACGGCGGATAACCCGTATAAAGGCTTGACGTTCACCAGCGAGAACGAGAACTTAAATTTAACGATTGATACGCTTAACGTTCAGGCGTCAGGCGGTAAACCTGTAATTCAATTTAAGGGAGCTGGAAATACGCTGAACCTTGCAGGCAGCAATACGATAGAGTCGGCCAGTAACTCCTACTATTCAAAAGCGCTGATCAACGTGCCAGAGGATAGCGAACTGACGGTTAATGGCGGCGGAACTCTGAACATGCTCATGGAATACAGCACTTATGGCGCTGGAATAGGAGGAAACGCAGGCCAGATTGCCGGAGAGATCACCATAGATGGCGGCACGTTTAACGGTACTTCCTATGGTACGGGAGCGCTGATCGGCGGCGGCGCCAATGCGGGAGTGACGAAGGTTACAGTCAATGGCGGCACATTGAACCTAAATATTCCGTATTACAGCAACGGTTTCTTTACTAACCTGACCGGTTGCGGCGCTGGCATTGGCGGCGGCGATACCGCTTCCAAGGGTCCTATTTCTATCGAGATCAATGGCGGCGTCATCAATGGCACAACAGAGGTTAATTCGGCTTTGATTGGCTCGGGTTACGCCACGACCATACGCCCAAATATTGTAATCAATGGTGGTAAGCTTGATCTGCATTCCGCTGCAAACAGCAGCGGGCAGCTCAGCGGCGGCGCATGCATCGGCTCTGGAGCGCACAGATCTGGGACTACACAGGCTGTTGCGGCAAGGGTCACCATTAACGGCGGAGAGATTATCGCTTCTACCGATACAGACGCAGCGGCAATAGGAGGAGGAGCCGGAGTTGACGGTGCGACGGTCATGGTAAATGGCGGCACCATCACCACATCTTCAAGCGGCGCCGGCGCGGCGATTGGCGGGGGTGTTTACCCTCCGAGCGGCGGCGGGAATCTGCGTATCAGCGCAGGCTCGCTCAAAGCCAGCGCAACCGGCGAAGGCCCGGCGATTGGCGATACGTTGGTAGACAACAGCGACAGCGACCGGGTTTTTGAAGTTACGCTGCCTGCGCCGGACGTAAAGAGCGTAACCGTAAACGATATCGATTGGAAGGTTTCTGTTAACCATCCAAATGACGATGATCTCCATCTCTGGCTCACGAAAGGCACGCATCATGTAGTAGTTGAGACTGGAGAGGGCGTGACAAAATATGAAGTTGTAGTTTCGCCGACCGGAAATGCGAATGTAACCCAGTATTTCGAAGTTACCTATACACTTACTGACCTAATCACGGATGCGGCTGCAACCGTCTACGCTGGCGAAACCCTTAGCGGCTCGTTCACAGCGACAAACGGCAAACAACTGCCTGGCGGCATCACGGTTACGATGGGCGGCGCGGACGCGGAATTTAGCTATGACGCTCAAACCGGTGCGTTCTCTGTACCAAATGCCAGCGGCGATATCGTTATCGTCGCGGCCGCTGTGGATGGAACCCCGGTGGACAAGTCCGAACTTGAGGCGGTTATCGCCGAGGCGGAAGCGCTCAACGAGGCGGATTACACCTCCGGCACATGGCGGACGCTTGAAGAAGAGCTCGAGTCCGCGAGAGTTATCGCGGCGGATGAGGATGCTTCTCAGGCAGACGTTGATGAGGCGGCAGACGCGCTTAGATCCGCAATCGACGGTCTTATTGAGCGCGGCGACAAGACCGAGCTTAACGATTTAATCGCCGAGGCGGAAGCGCTTAATGAAGAGGATTACACCACCGATACGTGGGCGACGCTTGAGGATGCTCTCGAAGCCGCAAGAGCTGTTGCTGAGGATGAGGACGCCATTCAGGCGGAGATTGACGAAGCAAAGGCCGCGCTTGAAGATGCAATGGATGGGTTGATACCTGTAAACGCAATCTACTCAATCGAGGTAGGGAATGTAAACGGCAGGCCGGGCGAAAGCGTGGTGGTGCCTGTAAGGGCGAATAACCTGGCGGCAGCGGTAATCCATGTTGAGTATGATCCCGAAGTACTCACATATGCCGGATATACCAACCTTGCTCCC
>UQXE01000008.1 GCA_900544965.1 uncultured Eubacteriales bacterium
CGTCTTCATACGTAAGCTGGGCCGCGTTTCGCGCAAGCATAAGCTGGTCCGTGCCCTCAAAGCCCGTGCGGTCCGGCTCCTTTTATATTTGCTAAAACCACGAGACCGCACTTTTTACCGCGCTCTGATACGCAAACATGGTGAAACCGTTCGCATGGATTATCCCGCTTAAAAAGCGCGTAAGCTAAACAGCCTTAGCCTGATAGCAGGGAGTGATTAACCTTATACGCTATCGCAAGTACGCATATCGCGCACATAGATGAACGTCCTATCCACTTAAGATTAAGATAAGGGCGTATCAGTTTAGTCATTTCCCAGCGGGATCGCGACATGGAAATATCGTATTTCAAAAAATAGATGCAAGTGTAACTTGGCTCTCTCTTCCCATAATATAAAATGCGTCCAATTCGGTGTAAACTGTGTCGCAGCCGCCCCCAGCAGGATACAGCGCCTCCCGTTTCCCTAAAAGGTTATTCGATACGTAAAGTAACCGCAATCACTGCCATTGCCGCTTTTCATATGACCTTAATCCCTCCAATAACCAAGCCTCCCCGTTACTGTAAATGTAGTTGGATTTCCCCTGTTGCCGCCCCCAAACCGAGCGACTGCTCGGCATATAGATTGATTCCAAAAATAAAAGGGCTCTCCTGGCTTTCAGCTGAGGCAGTCCTTTTTATATATAATTTTAACTCGCCATACCGTCATCAAGTTGGATGTTGAACGATATGCTCGCTGAAAAGGGTTTGCTGTCGCCATAAAGGCGCAATGGAACGACCGTTACAAATCCGGTTTAAAACGTATTCCCGCAAAACATGGTTTTAAGTTATAATGGTGTTTGGAAACGGAGGCGGCCGTCATCAAGTTAGACCGATTAATAGGAATATTGGCCCTTCTTCTGCAAAGGGAAACCATCACCTCTCCTGAACTTGCGGAGCGCTTTGAGGTGTCGCGCAGAACCATTAACCGCGACATAGAAGCTATCTGCAAGGCTGGAATCCCTCTCGTAACAACCAGAGGCAGGAATGGAGGCATATCCATTATGGAGGGCTATACGATTAATAAAACCCTCTTGACCTCAAGCGACTTACAGGCGCTATTAACGGGTTTGCAGGGCTTGGACAGCATAGCAAGCACCAACAGGTATCAACAGCTTATGGAAAAGCTGTCAGCTGGACAGGCGGCGCTTTTAAACGAGCGCAGTATCATGGTTGACCTATCGTCATGGTACAAACTCTCGCTGGCCCCTAAAATCGAGCTGATACAAAGGGCTATAAACGCCAAACAAAAAGTCCGCTTTGACTACCATGCGCCAGCCGGCGATAGCCGACGTACTATAGAACCCTATCTTCTGGTTTTTCAGTGGTCGTCGTGGTACGTGTGGGGATATTGCCTAAAAAGAAATGATTTCCGGCTGTTTAAATTGAACCGAATAAACCGCCTTTCTTGTATGGAAGAAGCCTATACGCCTAGGGAGCGGCCCTCGTTTCAAGCTGGACTTGGATACTTTAAAGGCGCTTCTATACACGCTGTCGCTATAGTAGATCCGCAGATGAAATGGCGGCTGATTGAAGAATTTGGCGTCGATTGCTTTTGTGAACGCGAAGATGGGCAGCTTCTGTTTCAGTTTGATTTTGTGGACAAGCAAAACCTGATTGGGTGGGTTTTTTCGTTTGGAGATAGGATTGAACTAATGGAACCCGTATCCATCAGGGATGAAATCATAGACCTTTCAAAAAAAATATTGTCCAGATATGAAAAACATGACACATAGCTGTCCATGATACCGTGATATTCTATTGAAAAAGTCATGAGGAAGGGTTATGCTTGGAAAAATTTGATTATAAAAAGGAGTACAAGGATTTATATCTGCTTAAGAACAAACCGGTGAAGGTATTGGTCCCACAGATGAGCTTCATTATGGTAGACGGACAGGGAGACCCAAACACCGAATGAGGAGAGTATAAGCAAGCGGTTGAAGTATTGTATGGCATAGCATACACGATCAAGATGAGCAAAATGGGCCGCAGCGTACCCGAAGGGTATATAGAGTACGTTATGCCGCCCCTTGAGGGGCTTTGGACGATAGCGGACGGCTATGCATGCTTGACTGCGGCCGTAAGGGACAGCAATGATACGCCAGCCTGAATTCGTAACCTATGGCGTATTCGACTGGGCTTGCGATGAAGTTCGGCAAAAAAGGGCCTTGATACCTCAAAGGCCAGGCTTCAGACCTATTCGGAAGGGCTTTGCGTTCAATGCATGCATTGTGGCAGCTATGACGATGGGTCGGCCACGATTAAACTGACAAACTCGTTTATTGCGCTAAATGGTCTTACCGAGGATTTCGCTTCTGGACGCCGCCACCATGAGATTTATATCTCGAATCCCCTGAGGACAAAGGTAGAACGTTTGAAAACCGTATTGAGGATACCGGTCAGGGAAGCTTAAAGCCAATAAGGGTTTCAGTGGATTATTGATTTTGATTATGTGGAGGTATGATTAAATGTTAAAACTTGATGCAGTTGGCTTATTTGTTACCGATATGAGCAGAATGGTAGCTTTCTACCGTGACGTAATGCATATGAAAACACAATGGAACGGCAGCGCAAACGCCGAACTCTATTCCGACGGAATACGGCTTATTATGTTCAGTAGGCAGGACTTTGAAGGCATGACCTCCAGAAACTATGGATATGTAAAAGGACTCAATGGCACTATGGAATTAGCCTTTAGCCTGCCGGCCTTTTCAGATGTGGATAAAGAGTATGAAAGGATTGTCGCCGATGGAGCGACGCCGGTATTCCCCCCTACAGACGAGCCCTGGGGACAACGTACCAGCTATGTCGCCGACCCGGACGGGAACCTGATTGAGATATCGTCTTTTAATAACCCATAAATATATTTTGATCATCTAAGCGGCGGCCTTAAGTATGGTATAATGACCGTTGATATTAATCTGAGCCGTAGATGGGTTCGCAGGCTGCAAAGCAAATGAAATATAATACAAGATGCTAAATCATATGTTATTACGGTTGATGAAGAGGTGTTTTATGTATAGCCGAATGCTTGATAAGCGCCTTCCTCCTGGAATCGAAGATATGATATCCTATTGTGGCGCAAGTTCAAACCTATCTAAATAATTAAACGAGTACCTCATTAACGAACTTGAGACTCAGGTAAAAATCCGCTTTTCATATGGTAACCATTATGGGTGGAGGATTAAACACTCGAAGGGGAGAAAACATATCTGTGATATTTTTCCTGAAACAGGGGCTTTCAGCGTAATGTTAAGGCTTAATAATGAACAGCTTAAAGAGGTCTATGATGATTTGTTAGTATATACAAAACAATATATTAACAATAAGTACCCATGCGGTGATGGCGGCTGGCTACACTATCGTGTCATATGCCAATGTCATTTAGATGATATTAAAAAACTACTGAGAAAAATAATTGGGTAATCCATTGAGGCAAAATGGTTTTCATAATTTAACCCAACGGTAATCGACTTATATATAGGTATGGCGTTTGTAAAAGGGCGGAATCAAAGGATCTGCTATTTTGACGCCAGTATTATGATAAGCATGTTCATACTGTGCGCGGCTTTGCTTTACGCCGCTGACGCTATACTGATAAGCTGTAAGCGACTGTAAAAGAGATTTCAGGCGCTCTACGGCGCGTGTTGGGTTCAAATAACATGGGTATGATATCTTTTATCCATGCATGCGTCTATTTAATGTTTTAAAATTGACGCGGATAAACTTAAGTATATGATCGAATCCGGAGTATTGGAAGGAACGTATTTCCCTGATAACAACCGTATGAATGGGCAAATAGTAAATCTGCAGACTAATTAACCTAAATTCGAGCTTAATATCATCAATGCATCAGCTGCGTATATAAACTCATCTCTTTCTTATAGATATTCTACCCTCAGTTGGCAAGGGTAAACACGACTGGAGGGTAGTATTTTGGCCATTTCTATGTTCTCGCCGCTTGAAACAGCGCTGCTGATCCTACGTTCCTGTGTGTCCAATAACTTTATATCCCATGCCCTTCTCAAACCTGACGTTGTACATGTCTTAGGAAGCATAGCCTTATTTGTCCATCAATTACCCATTGAAGACGCTTCTATAATCCTTGCTTACTATATTAATCATTAATTCGTCGAAATTTGGGGAGCGCTGCCTATAGATTTTACTAGGCGTTGATGTAATAATTTATATGAAGTCAGCATTTGTTGCCCCGTTCAAAAAACTAAATAAACGTGGATTCTACGCCCAGATGGTTATATATACATTTAAGCTTTATAAGGTTATTTTGGCTTATATCATGATTCTTGCCGGACATGCGTGCCAAAGCTGGGTTCAAATCCATTAATGACACCATATTAAGCTCCAAATCGTGCCAAATGTAGTTTTTTATTTTAAACAGTCCATTCATATTCTGCTCCATTATCCCAGATTCAATAGTATTTAATGATTATAGCCGCCCTCATAACAGTCATATACATACAGATCTTGTTTTGGACAGCAGGTATATCTCTATTGGATAAAAGCAACTCAAAGTGGTCTTTTCAACCTGCAAGCGTTGCTGAATTCCATGTAATAAGCACCTTTTCTAATATTTACAGCAATATTTCTCTTTCATGTATGTAAGTTATGTAACACTAAACTATAAGCCAAACCAAGGCAATTATCAATGATTTTTATAAACAAACCACCTGTAGTTTATTAACATCTTTAATTAGCCTTAATTGATCGTAACTTAAAACTTTGCCCCCCCTCTGTTGGAGACAACGGTAATACATTAATGATATCATAAATCGGGGCGTTATCAATAGCTAGTTTAATATAACATTCAGGAATTTTTTATCAATAATAAAATGCATTAACGGCGTGAAATTTAACAACTATTAGCTCTTCGTATTAACGATAAAAACCCGACCGCGAGATCGGGTTTTAATACAAACAAATGTGTTGTTCATAGCCTAAGCGCATCTTTAAGCACGATTTCCGTATACTTTCCATCGGGATGACAATTTAAGAGGGTATTCCGCCTTCCATCCCTGAACAACACGTCGCGCTTATTATTTACGCTTTCTAGCAGCTTCGGCCTTTTTCTTGCGTTTAACGCTGGGCTTTTCATAATGCTCGCGCCTGCGTACCTCGGCCAGAACGCCCGAACGGGCGCATTTGCGCTTGAACCGCTTCAGTGCGCTTTCCAAAGACTCGTTTTCACCTACACGAATTTCCATTTCCTTATCCCTCCCCTCTTAATATCATCGAACAACGTGCCGATGCGAATAAGGAGCTATCTAAAACACAAAGGTATTATAATGGCAAAATCTTCGCAAGTCAACATATTAAATTATATGCCGGCGCTTTTAATTTGATTTTAGCACAGATTCATTACTTTTCAAACTAAAGTTACCCTCTTGTCACAATGTATTGTTGACAAAGCATTATAGCGGTGTTATTTTATATTCGTTGATTAGCACTCAACTTTTTAGAGTGCTAATCAAGAGACTGGATCCGGGAGATGTTTAATATGCCGCTTGATTCAAGAAAGATGCGTATACTTCAGGCAATAATCGATGATTACATATTGACAGCGGCGCCCGTTGGCTCTAGGACAATCTCAAGAAGGGACGGCATAGGCCTTTCATCCGCCACAATCCGAAATGAGATGTCCGACCTAGAGGAGCTGGGTTACCTTGAGCAGCCCCATACCTCCGCAGGACGTATACCTTCCGATAAAGCGTTCAGATTATATGTTGATAACATATTCAACCATGCCCGGCTTACCGACGAAGAAGCCAAATATATTAAAAAGTACTTTTCAAAGACCCTGGATGGCGTTGAATCCGTTGTCAAGCAAACTGCCGCTGTGCTCTCGGAAATGACATTGTATACGTCAATGGTTCTTTCCCCCCAGCTTCACGCTATACGATTAAGGCATATACAGATTGTGCCCTTAAATGAAGGCACCGCGATTGTTGTAATCGTTACGGACACCGGAATAACCAAAAACGCGCTGATACGCTTACCATATGGGATGAGTCCGGATATGCTCGACAGAGTTTCCCACAGGCTTACCTCAAGGCTGTATAATTGCCGAGTTGTAGACATAGACGCTGAGCTCATGCGTGGCATCTCGGATGAGTACAGTGAGCACAGGCAGTTTCTTAATTCACTTATTGATACTGTACAGCGTAATATTCTTGATGGGGCCCATAATGTGGAACTTTCGGGAACTACAAATATGCTTAACTATCCTGAGTATAGCGACCTGGATAAAGCAAAAAAGCTGTTGTCCACCCTCGAAGGCAGGGACGTGCTGTATAAGCTGCTTTCTGACGCTACAAAACTCGAATTTTCTGTAACCATCGGAAAGGAGAACAACGACCCGGCGATGAAGGAATGCAGCGTTGTAACGGCCACCTACCGGATTGGGAACATGCCATTGGGTTCAATGGGAATAATCGGCCCCACGCGAATGGATTATACCAGAGTTTTGGCAATACTACGTTACATGAGAAGGAGTCTCAGCGAGGTTTTGACTAATATGTTTGAGGAGGATGAAAAATAAAGTGGCTGACAAGAAGAAAAAGGATCCCAAACCCGTACCAGTTTCAGAAGATACAATAGAGATTAAGGAAACGGACGGTTATGACGATACAGGCAGCGTCACCATGACGGCCAGCGAGTTTGAGGAGCTAAAGGCGCATATAGAAGCGCTGCAAAAGGAGAAGGCCGAATTAAGGGAGACCTGCGAATCAGAGACGGCCGCACGGCTGCGTTCTCAGGCTGATTTCAGCAACTACAGAAGGCGAAACGCGGCGGCGGTGGCAGAGAGCATGGAGGATGGCAAGGCCAGCGTAATAAAATGCATGCTTCCTGTACTTGATGATTTTGAAAGGGCGCTTGGCAGCAGCGATGGGGTCGAAAAGGGATTTCTCGACGGCATAACGCTCGTCTATAAAAGACTTTTGGACGAACTGCACAAGATCGGATTGGAAGAAATATCTTGTAAAGAAGAGTTTGACCCCGAATTTCATGAAGCCATAGCGCAGGAAGCGCGCGAAGGCTTTGAAAAGGGAAGAATAATTGAAGTATACCGAAAGGGATATAAGGTTAACAACAAGATCATACGTCATAGTATGGTTAAAGTAGCTGAATAAACAGATTAATTAAATCTAAAGGAAATTTAGGAGGAACAAAAATATGTCTAAAATTATTGGAATCGATTTGGGAACCACAAATTCCTGCGTGGCGGTTCTTGAGGGTGGAGAACCCGTTGTAATACCAAACTCTGAGGGTTCGCGTACAACGCCTTCCGTCGTCGCGTTTAAAGGCGGGGAAAGAATGGTTGGACAAATTGCAAAACGTCAGTCAATAACCAACCCTGAACACACTATAGCGTCGATAAAACGCGAAATGGGCAGCGATTATAAAAAGCATATTGACGGAAAGGATTATACTCCCCAGGAAATATCGGCAATGATTCTGCAAAAGCTTAAGCAGGACGCTGAATCGTATCTTGGTGAAACCGTTACTCAGGCCGTAATCACGGTACCCGCCTACTTCAGCGACAGTCAAAGGCAGGCGACAAAGGACGCGGGAAGGATCGCAGGGCTTGAGGTTCTACGCATCATCAACGAGCCTACGGCCGCATCCCTCGCCTATGGACTTGACAAGGGCGTCAATCAGCGCATCCTGGTCTATGACCTGGGCGGCGGTACTTTCGACGTTTCCCTGCTTGAAATAGGCGACGGCGTATTTGAAGTGCTGGCGACAAACGGCAATAACAGGCTGGGCGGAGATGATTTTGACAAAAAACTTATCGATTATATCTGCGATGTGTTTAAAAAGGAGAATGGAATAGACCTCAGCAAGGACAGAAATACGCTTCAGAGGCTAAAGGAAGCTGCTGAAAAGGCGAAGATAGAACTTTCCAGCGTAGTTTCAACCAACATTAACCTCCCGTTTATCACAGCTGACGCAAGCGGTCCGAAACACCTGGATATGACCATAACAAGGGCGACGTTCAACGCTATGACTGCGGATCTCGTGGAGAGCACAAAAAAGTGCATGCATCAGGCGCTTAAGGACGCAGGGATTACACCCGACAAGATCGATAAGGTCATACTGGTGGGCGGTTCGTCTCGTATACCGGCGGTACAGGAGATGGTTAAGAGCGTCACGGGCAAAGATCCGTTCAAGGGCATTAATCCCGACGAATGCGTTGCAATCGGCGCGGCGATACAGGCCGGCGTTCTCGCGGGAGAGGTTAAGGACATCGTTCTTCTAGACGTTACCCCCCTGTCGCTTGGCATTGAAACCGTAGGCGGCGTGTTTACAAGGCTTATCGATCGCAACACCACCATACCTACGCAAAAGAGCCAGATATTCTCAACGGCCGCCGACGGGCAGACAAGCGTAGAGGTACACGTCCTTCAGGGCGAACGCGAACTTGCCCAATACAATAAAACCCTTGGGCGTTTCCAGCTTGCGGGCATAGCTCCCGCTCCGCGTGGAGTTCCCCAGATTGAGGTTAAGTTTGATATCGACGCAAACGGCATAGTGCATGTTTCGGCAAAGGATCTTGGAACGGGCAATGAGCAGAAGGTTACTATAACCGCCTCCACCAACCTCAGTGAGGACGAGATTAAAAAGGCTGTCCGCGAGGCGGAGGAATTCGCAAAAGAGGATAAGGAGCGCAAGGATGAAGTCGAGCTGAGGAATCATGCCGACAGTCTGATCTACAACACTGAAAAGACGCTGAAGGAGCTTGGCGATAAGGTAAGCCCTGAAGACAAATCCCGTGTTGAGTCTGAAATTGCCAATGTCCGCGGCGCGCTCGGCGCAACGGATAAGGACGCTATAAAGAATTCCACGGATAAACTCACGGAAGTGTCCTATGAGGTGTTTGGGAAGGTATACCAGCAATCGGCCCAACAGGCGGACGCCAATACCGCCGGCGCCGAGCCGCATCAGGCCGACGGTGAGGATACCGTTATAGACGCCGACTATGAAGTTGTTGACGATGATAAGAAATAAAGCATAAACTGTGTGTATACTGTAAAAACTCATGACGCAGCCGCAGAAAACAACTGCGCCTGCGTCATGATTGATGCAGAGTTAATTTTGATTTAAGGAGCATTGGGGAATTGGCTAAGAGAGATTATTATGAGGTGCTTGGCGTAAATAAGAATGCCACTGACGACGAGCTGAAAAGCGCGTTTCGAAAGGCCGCTAAAAAATGCCACCCTGACCTCAATCCGGATGATAAAGAGGCTGAAGCCCGCTTTAAGGAGCTTAATGAGGCATACGAGGTATTGTCGGATAAACAGAAACGCGCGCAGTACGATCAGTTCGGCCATGCCGCGTTTGACGCTGCTTCGGCGGCAGGCGGCAATTATGGGGCAGGCGGCTTTGGCGACTTTTCAGATATATTCAGCAGCTTCTTTGGCGGAGGCTTCGGGCGCGAAGGCTCCACCCATCGCAGAAATGGTCCCATGCAGGGCAGCGATATAGGAGCTAATCTTACGCTTACTTTTGAGGAAGCCGCGTTTGGAACGCGAAAAGAGATAATCGTTAACCGCGAGGAAAACTGCCCCGCCTGTTCAGGTACAGGGGCTAAACCCGGCACGCATCCCGAAACCTGTCCAACATGCGGCGGACAGGGTCAGGTCAGGATGCAGCAAAACACCATGTTCGGCTCGTTTGCAACCGTTAGGACATGCGACGCCTGTCATGGTTCGGGCAAGGTTATCAAGGAACCCTGCGCGGCATGCCGCGGGCGCGGCAGGGTCAACAAGGGAAGCCGCATAGTGGTCAACGTACCAGCAGGCGTCAATACCGGAAACACTATAACGCTTCGCGGAGAGGGCGAAGCCGGCGTTAACGGAGGTCCCAGAGGCGACCTGTATGTAAAGCTCAGCGTTAAGCCGCATAAGCTGTTTGTCAGGAAGGATCGCGATCTGTTCTTGAATATGACAATACCGTTTACTACGGCCGCACTGGGAGGTGAAATCGAGGTTCCCACGCTTACGGGCTCGGTTAAGTATAATGTGCCTGAAGGCACACAGCCTGGAACAAAGTTCCGTCTTAGGGATCAGGGCGTCGTCCGTGTAAACGGGAACTCTAAGGGGGACATGATCGTAACGGTAAACGTTGACATACCAAGACGGCTCACACATGAGCAAAGGGAACTGATTGAAAAGCTCAGGGCCTCCTTGGGCGACGCTCAACCCAATAAAAAGAAGGGTTTCTTTGAAAAGGTTAAGGATGCGCTTAAGGATGAGTAGTTGCGATTTGACAAGCGGCGGATTCCCGCCGCTTTTTGTGTTTATTGCTCCCTGAGTTCGCCCTCTCCCCTGCCTGTCACCTTAACCTTTATTATAGTATTCAGAAGGTCCTCATTCACAGACTGTGTTTTTATTCTAACATATGTATCCGTATACCCGTATGCATAACCGCTTTCATAGCTTTCGACAAGCACTTCCTGAAACGTATCAATAAGACTTTCAGAAAAAGCATATTCCATCCTGCCGCCAAGCTCAATAAGTTGGGCTGCCCGCCTGCTTTTTACGGCCCTTTGAATCTGGTCCGGCATGCGCGCGGCGGCGGTACCCTCCCTTTTTGAATATGGGAATACGTGAATGCGAGAGAAGCGCGCCTTTTCTGCGAAGCGCAGCGTTTCTTCAAATTCTTTTTCCGTCTCCCCCGGGAATCCTACTATTATGTCGGTAGTTATGGCGCACCCTGGGATTGCTTCCCTGAGACGGTCAACACATTTCATGTAATCATTGGTTGTATATCTACGGTTCATACGCTTTAAAACGGTATCGCTCCCGCTTTGAAGCGATAGATGAAAATGTCTGCATACAATCCGCCTCTTTGCAAGGGAGTCAATGAACTGTTCATCTGAAAGCTGGGGTTCGAGCGAACCAAGCCTCACCCTGCGTATCGATGATAACCCATATGCCTGGTCAATCGCGTCGATTAGGCCAACGCTTCCTTCCAAGTCGCGTCCATATGACATCAAGTGTATGCCTGTTAAAACCACCTCTTTAAAGCCCTCGCCATCCAGTTTGAGAAGCTCCTGCCTAACGCCTTCAAGCGTACGGCTTCTAATCCTTCCCCTGGCGTACGGGATTATGCAGTATGAGCAATACCTGTCGCAGCCTTCCTGTATTTTAAGATGGGCGCGCGTCTTCCCCTCATGTATGGCCGAGGACTCTTCAAAAGCAGCGGCCGTTGGGCTTACAATAACGCGTTTACCATGGTTCCCCTCAAACAGCGTTTCCACAAGCTCAGCTATCCTGTTTCTGTCGCTGATACCTGCAACCAGATCAACGCCGTCTACTCTGGACGCTGCCTCAGGAGCGCTTTGCGCATAACATCCGGTGAGCACAAGCTTGGCCCCTGGCATGGTTTCACGCGCGTGTGAAACGGCTTGGCGCGACTTTTTGTCAGCGATATGCGTAACGGTACAGGTATTGATTATACATACGTCGGCGGGTTGTCCATAGTCCACTATTTCATGGCCCGCGCTCTTAAGCAGCTCCAGCATAACCTGCGTGTCGTATTGATTTACCTTGCATCCAAGTGTATGGAACGCTATCTTCATGTATCTCTTCCCCTAACTGCTAAAATGATACGCTATCATTGACAATGCGGCCATGCCCGCGGTTTCAGTTCTTAATATCCTATTGCCGAGCGTAACTGTAACAGCGCCCATCCCCTTTAGCAGTTGAATCTCATCCCACTCGAATCCGCCCTCAGGGCCGATAAAGACAGCAATGCTCCCCGCATCTTGATTCTTAGAAAGGACGCCCTTTAGAGTAACTTCCCTTTCCTCCTCATATGCGACGACCGAAAGGTCAAATTTGGATATATCGCATCCGGTAAGGCTCACACACTCGCTTACCCTTGGAACGACGCCGCGTTTTGACTGCTTCGCCGCTTCATACGCTATCCTGTTATAGCGTGCTATGCGCTTGCTCTCGGAACTTTCATCCTTAGTGCGGGCTATGCATCTTTTTGACAGGGCTGGAACTATCTCGTATACGCCCAATTCTACGCACTTTTGTATAATAAGCTCCATTTTGTCCTGTTTTGGCAGGCATTGAAACAGCGTAACACGGTAAGTTGGCTCGGCGGCGCTTTCCTCCGAATGGGTTATCCTTAAAAGCGCTGATTCGGACGTTACACCCTCGATGATTGCTTTATATTCCATCCCCAGGCCGTCGCACAGCTCGACAGGGTCGCCCCTTTTAAGCCGCAAGACCTTAACCATGTGATGAAGGTCTTCACCAACTATATACAATGTCCCATTCGCTATCAGGTTTTTGTTAACAAAAAAGCGGTTCATCCATGCGCCTTTCTCGACGCAATCGCCGTCCAGTCGCCCTCGGTCAATAGGTCAACTATTTCAAAACCGTTCTCGATGATCGTACGCTTTACATCTTCAAGCCTGTCGATGATAATTCCAGACGATATATATACGCCCGTATCCTTAAGCATGCTGGGGATCATCGGCGTAAGCGGGATTACTACCGACGCCACAATATTTGCGGCAATTAGATCATAGGCTCCCGCAATCGCGGCTCTTGTCCCTTCATCCCCTATTACGTTGCCTATTACCACTCGATATGTATCGCCGACGCCATTTATCTCCGCATTCTCAGCCGCGATTGTATTAGCTATAGGATCAACGTCCACCGCTACGGCCGACCCAGCCCCAAGCAGCAAAGCCGCGACGGACAGTATGCCGCTGCCACAGCCGACGTCCAGCATCGAAATACCATGTTTCACATACTTTTCAATCAGTTTCAGGCACAACCTCGTGGTCTGGTGGGAGCCCGTGCCAAAGGCCATACCCGGATCAATCCTTAAAACCACGCGATCCGTCTTTTGAGCTTCTTCCCATGAAGGGCATATCAACAAACGCTCGCCGATCTCTATTGGCTTATAGTAGGCCTTCCAGTTGTTCGCCCAATCCTCCTCGCGAACATCGCGCACCATAACCTCAAGCCGCCCAAGGTCGATCCCAAAGTCAAAGGCCTTCATGCCTCCAATCTCCGATATGATTGCTTCTATAACTCCCCTGTTCTCCGGCTCATCCGCAATATACGCGCGAACATATGGTTCATCCTCTGGCGCAATCTCATTGATATCGGCATAGTCCCAAAAAGCGGAAGCGTCACTCAAATACTGCTCCACTCTATTCCTGCCCTCAAAAAGCTCCAGCTGGCCTATACCCATGGAATCCAGCTTTGCGGCCACAGCGTCAAGCCCTTCGCCTGAGGTATATACCGTAAATTCCTTCCACATCGCGTTAAGACCTCCCATTTTTATACTGCTGTTATTGACGAAAATACTCACTTTTTGCGCCCGCGCGACCTTGATTTTCCGGCTGGGGAGCCGTCCGGCCCGTTCCCCCTCTTGGGCGGCACCAGCGCATCCCTGCCGTTTCCTATCAGGTCCTCCCTGCCGGCCTTCTTTAGGGCCTCTCTCGCCATATTCTGGTAGCGGGGCATGAAAAACTGTATCAATGCACGCTGCATTGCCTTTCCCCTTGGCGACCTTTCGACAAACACCGGTTTCATATTTCTTGGATCAAGGCCAGTGTAATACATCGTTGTTGATATGGTCCCCGGCGTTGGATAAAAATCCTGAACCTGCTCTATCCGCTGTCCTGTCCTTTTAAGATATTGGGCTAAGCAAATAGCCGAGTTAAGGTCGCTTCCAGGGTGTGAAGACATAAAATAAGGTACGATATATTGCTTTAAGCCCATATTTTTGTTTAACCTGTTGTATTTTTGTATAAACCGTTCATATAGATCGGCATACGGCTTTCCCATCAAATCAAGAACGCGGTCGTCTATATGCTCCGGCGCCACCTTAAGCTGTCCGCTGACATGATGCTTTATCACCTCGCGCAGAAATGCGTCGCTCTTATCATACATCATATAGTCATACCGAAGTCCCGAACGAATGAACACCTTCTTTATTCCAGGTAGCTGGCGCAGCTTTTTGAGCAGATTTATGTAATCATCGTGGGAAACCTCAAGGTTTTTGCATGGATTTGTTCCCAGGCATTGACGATCGGCGCATACGCCTGATTTTAACTGCTTTTTACAGGACGGTATGCGAAAATTTGCCGTAGGCCCTCCCACATCGTGTATATACCCCTTGAACCCCTCTGCCTTTGTCATCCGCTCGGCCTCTGCAATAATCGATTCGTGGCTGCGCGCCTGTATCGTGCGTCCCTGATGCATTGTAAGCGCACAGAACGAACAGGCTCCAAAACATCCCCTGCATGATGTGATCGAAAACCTTACCTCGTCCAGCGCTGGAATATGCTCTTTGTAAAAAGGATGCGGCTCCCTTGTATAGGGAAGCTCGTATACGGCGTCCAGTTCGGACGCGCTAAGCGGCCTTGCGGGCGGGTTTGCCACAAGGTATGCCTTGCCCTGGCCCTGTACCAGTCTCCGTCCACGTATCGGGTCCTGCTCCCTGTACTGGGCAATGAAGGCCTCAGCATAGGCCTGTTTGTCCGTACTGACCGCGTTGAAATCCGGTATTGTTATGTAATCGTAAACGTTTTCAAGCGATGAGGCCATATAGCACGTCCCATTGACATACGTGATTTGATCCGCTAAAAGACCGGAGTCCAGCGCGTGTGCAATCTCAACGATGGGCCGCTCTCCCATGCTGTATACAAGCAGGTCAGCACCCGAATCGAGCAGCACGCTGTGGCGGACCGAGTCGTCCCAATAATCATAATGGGCAAATCGCCTGAGACTGGCTTCTATTCCCCCAATGATAATTGGAACGCGCTTATATGCCTCCCTGATGCGGTTACAGTATACAATCGTCGCCCTGTCCGGCCTAAGCCCTGCTCTGCCGCCTGGCGAATAGGCGTCGCTCCCCCGCCTTTTCAGCGCTGCGGTATAGTGATTTACCATCGAATCAAGATTGCCGGCAGTTACCAAAAAACCAAGCCTGGGCCTTCCCAGCTTCATAAAGCCATCCTTGCTCTTCCAGTCGGGCTGAGCTATAATCCCGACCGAGTAACCGCTGTTTTGCAAAACGCGGCCTATTATGGCCGTCCCAAAGGATGGATGGTCAATATAGGCGTCGCCGCTCACAAGAACGAAATCGGGCTGTTCAACACCGTTCATATTAAGCTCTTGTTTTGTCATCGGCATCGGGCTATTCTTATATTCATTACTTTTCAACATGGATATACTTTAAACCAATTCGTAGCTATTTTCAATACAAATATCCCCCTGGCCATACCACTCAATGCTTGCAGTAATCCCTGCGTTATGGCATAATTATAGTACTTTGGCGGCGTACTTAAACAAACAATGGAAAGATATTGATATGAAATACAATGATTTTTTTAAGCTGATAAATACGGGGACTCTGACAGGCGCGTATCTCCTGCATGGCAGCGAAGAATACGTAAAGGATTCCGCGCTTAAGCAGATCATCGACCGATTTGAGCCCTCAACGCGCAGCATGAACGTTGCCGATATCCATGAGTTTGACGTCGAAGCATTGATAGACCTATGCGAGACAATGCCCTTCTTTTCTGACAGCAGGCTTGTAGTATGCAGACGTCTGCCCGATGGGGATGGGGCGGCGCGGATTATTGAATATATAGGGGAGATGCCATCTACCACTTTGCTTATATTCTTCATCAGGGGAAAATGCGACACCGGAGGCGCCAAACCTCGTGCAAAATCGTCTTCGTCAAAGAAATCCGCTTCTTCAGGCCAGTTTGTTCTTGATTTGGAAGCAATGGGCAGATGCGTTGAGTTCACCGGCTTGTCAAACCAGGATTTGCTTAAATGGGTAAAAAAAACCGCCGCTGAGCTTAATTCATCTATAGAACCCAATGTATCTCAGCGCCTTATAAACCTTGCCGGCACCGATCTGTCCGTTATTAATAACGAGCTTATGAAGGCGGCGGACTATGTTGGACGTGGAAACCCTATAACCGCTGAAGCCATTGAATCATGCGTAAGCCCCAACATAGAGTACAGGGTATTCGATATGGCCGACTACTTTAGTTCGGGCCATCCAGCAGATGGATTTAAGGCGCTTGACAGGATAATAAAGGATGGAGAGGATCCCCTCGGGATTGCCAGGTATCTTGAAAGCCGGTACAAAGTCATGCTGCAGGCCAAACTGATGATTGAAGGCGGCATAAACCGCAGCGACGCCATAAGGCGTATTGGGGGAAGCGCTTATGCTACTGGAAAGGCCTTTGACGCTGCTAAAAGGTATCCTCTGCCGGCAATTTTTAAAGCGGCTAAAGCCTTTTCCGACATCTTTTATATGAACGTTACAGGAACCGCTGGAGCGCGGGAAGCGCTTGAAGCCGCCCTGGCCGCAGCCGCCATATGACAAAAGGTCAGCCTCTGTATTAAGGCATGCCGGACTACTCATGAAGAATGCCCGAATTTTGGGCGGCATGCGCATAAGGCATTGAGAGTATTAAGGCATACCGGACTATGCATGAAGAATGCCGCCTAAAAGCGGATCGCGTGTATCTTCCGTTGGTTCCGTTCTGCTGGACGATCCGCCTTGACTGTTTAAAGCCTGCGAACTCAAGCATGGCCGCATCCGCACCGTTTAGTATCGCCTGAAGCAGGTTAAACGGAGCATACGCTGGTAAAATGATAAGAACATTATTTAATGTAAGGAGGATATATGGAAAGCTGCATCTTTTGTAAAATAGTTAACGGCGATATCGCTTCAAAAAAGGTGTATGAGGACGACAAGGCATTCGCGTTTTATGATATTGATCCTCAGGCCCCTGTTCATGTGCTCATCGTACCCAAGCGGCATATTGAGAGCATGAACGAATGCGATAGCAGCGTTATGGCGCATATGCTTGATGTTGCGAAAAGCCTTGCAAACTCGCTGAACCTGGCGGACGACGGCTACAGAATCGTTGTTAACACCGGTTTAAACGGCGGTCAAACGGTAAGCCATCTTCATTTTCACCTTCTGGGGGGAAGGCGTCTTGGCTGGCCTCCAGGATAATGCCGGTACGATTTGGACTGCTAACGTAATATTAAGAAAGGAATCCTATAAATGAACAACGCTATTTTTTCAATCCCAAGACCATACAATGAGCCAATTCTAAGCTATGCGCCCGGCACTGCCGAGCGCTCGGCCCTCAAAGCCGAACTTGATAATCAATCCGAGCGGATAGTTACCATACCTTTGATAATAGGTGGAAAAGAGGTCTATACCGACACCTACGGCGAAGTTGTCATGCCGCACAACCACAAACATGTTTTGGCCAGATACTGTATCGCTACTCCTAAAGAACTTCGTATGGCGGTGGAATCGGCGCTATCCGCCAAAAAGGATTGGTCCGAAATGCCCTGGGAGCATAGGGCTGCCATATTCCTTAAGGCCGCGGACCTTCTGGCGGGGCCATATAGGGCGAAGATAAACGCCGCTACCATGCTTGGCCAAAGCAAGACGGTTTTTCAGGCCGAAATTGATTCCGCCTGCGAGCTGTGCGACTTTTTCCGGTTCAACACATATTACGCGCAGGAGATATACTCAAAGCAGCCTGAAAATGCCCATGGCATATGGAACCGGCTGGAATACCGCCCCCTTGACGGCTTTGTAGTAGCCATATCCCCTTTCAATTTCACATCAATCGGGGGCAATCTCCCAACTGCGCCCGCGCTTATGGGCAACACCGTGATCTGGAAGCCCGCTTCAACCGCTGTATTGTCAAATTATTATGTAATGCAGCTCCTCATTGAGGCCGGACTGCCCAAGGGCGTTATAAACTTCGTGCCAAGCAGAGGAGCTGAGGTAAGCGAACATATTTTAACCCATCCTATGATGGCGGGATTCCACTTTACGGGGTCAACGGATGTATTTTCCGGTGTATGGTCTCTTGTCGGACAGAATATAAAGCGTTATGCATCCTACCCCCGCCTTGTTGGAGAAACGGGAGGAAAGGATTTCATATTCGCGCATAAAACCGCTAAAGTGGACGCTCTCGTCGCCGCTATGGTCCGCGGCGCGTTTGAATACCAGGGCCAGAAGTGCTCGGCCGCCTCAAGGGCATTTATACCCGCCTCACTATGGGATGAAGTCCGCTCGGGCATGCTAAATGAGATATCCAGGCTTAAAACTGGCGATATAAGGGACTTTACCAACTTTATGGGTGCTGTAATAGACAAAAAAGCGTTTGAGTCTATCACCAAATATATTGATTTAGCCAGTTCGTCTCCAGACGCTGAGGTGATATGCGGAGGTTATGACGGAACCGAAGGTTACTTTATTGAGCCTACGGTCATACGGGCGCTTAAGCCAGATTTTGCGACAATGGCTGTAGAGCTGTTCGGACCCGTGCTCACCGTTTATGTATATGATGACGCGGAGCTTGATAATACGCTTGCGATCTGCGATAAGGCGACGCCATACGCGCTTACGGGCGCAATATTCGCGCAGGATCGTGAGGCGATCGTTGATATGGAACGCGCGCTTCAGAACTGCGCTGGAAATTTCTATATCAATGATAAACCCACAGGTGCGGTTGTAGGGCAGCAGCCGTTTGGCGGCGCCAGGGCCTCTGGAACCAATGATAAGGCCGGCAGCGCTCTAAACCTCTACAGGTGGGTAAGCCCCCGTACCATAAAAGAGAATTTTGCTCCTTCGGCCGATGTGGTTTATCCTTTTATGCTTGAAAAATAACGGACCCGGCGGCACTGAAGCCAACAGGCGGCTTGATTTTATCATGCCGCCTGTTATAACAATAGAATATCTTACAATTTTTAACCCTTATACATTTCGTGACAGGATTGACGGACTTCGCTTGTTAAAAAGCCTGTACTCACTCAAATACATTCATTGATTTCGAACTTCTATATATATTCTCAGACATAACTCTGTAGCTTTTTACGTTCATTCGCACCAAAGCTTCGTATTAATGCAGTTTATTTAGTTTTATTGCATATAAGCATCTATTTGTTACACATAATCCTCATATAACATTCATAATTATTTATATCATACCGAAGCCACCGGACAGATGGGCTTTGGCTTTGTTTCCCCCCAAATTATATCAGGGAAATAGGTATATTGTTACATCTGCGGGAAATAATAGTTCCATACATATTTATTGCAAGGGGGAATAACCTATGGAAAACCATGCGAATGTATATCTGATGCGCAGCCGTAACGGCTGGAGAGATGACGAAGAGGCAACGTTATTCACCGAAGTTGAACGCGCACGGTCTGAGGGCAAGCCTTTGAAGGCGGTCTTTGACATTGTAGCCCAAAAGACGGGGCGCAAGCCAAACAGTATACGTAATTATTACTATGCGCGTATTAAAGATGACGATACGATAGGCCAATGCGGCCATTGTACCGCGTTCGTGCCGTTTACAAACGAGGAGGTCCGCGAACTTGTCAAAACTGTTCTGTCGGCGCAGGCCAGAGGAATATCAGTCCGCGCGTGTACTCTGGCCATGGGTAACGGCGATAATAAGGCCATGCTTAGATATCAAAACAAGTACCGCTCTGTGATAAAAACCAATAAGAAGCTTGTAGAGGAAATTATGGATCAGATGAGCAGCGAGGGGCTTCCGGTGTTTGACCCATACTCAGCCATTGGACGCAAAAAAGCCGGCAGGCCGCGCAAGTCCAGCGATTCTCTCGTGGATGTTGTTTCAAGCGTTGTAAACGAGCTCTCAGCTATTGATGGGCTTGATGTAAACGCATTTTTTGAGAGCCTTGGCATATTGGCGCTGAACGCCCAAAGAGGGCTTGAGGCTACAAGAAGGCTGCAAGCTATTGACAACAGCGACGGGCTTCGTTTAGCCCAGCTGGCTGAACAAAACACGCAGCTCAAAGACCAGATTGCAAAGCAATCGGCGGAGTTGTCAAAACAAAAAGAGCGCTTTGCTAAGCTCATGAGCATGTTTAAGCAGCTCCTGCAGGTAAACAGCGAATTCCTTGGATTGAACAGCATGGTAAAGATGTCTTCCCTGAGCAGCTATATACGTGAATTGTCCCGCTATGTCGAGGATTACGAGCAGGCAATGCAGCTTAGCCTTAAAGGCGAGGGACTCTAGGAACATGACCCTATACCGTCTTCCCCTTAATGAAAAGCACAAAGTTCTTTAAGGGGAAGTTTGTGTCAAAAGTCAACCGCAAAGGACGCCGTTCACGCGCCAAATCAGTTCAGCATGGTAACATTTATCGCTCTGATAAATTCGAAGCCGCTCCAAATGCTAGTCAATTTACAGGCTGTTCAATGCGGCTTTTAACTGGGCAATGTAGCGCGAAACGTTTTCATCATAGTTCGGATAAGGATAGTTAAACCGATCTGCAACATAGCGCGCAGTATCTCTGAACAATTCATGCGCGGCAAAAAGGGCCTGCCAGCAATGTTCTATACTGTCCATATGGTAGGTTTTCATAAGGAGGTTCCATTGCCCTGCTGACAGATGCTTGTCGATATATTTGAAGTGTTTGCCTACGCTGAAGCCGAATCCTTTGTCCACGCCTATGCTCCATGAAAGCATTGTAAGCAGCTGTACTCTTATTATTGTTTCCATATGGTGAGATGCATACAAAAGCTCACGTCTGCACAATCCTTTGGATACATATGTTGATGCAAACCAGAATTCATTGCAGCAATCATCGAAAAACGCTGAAGAAGGGCTTTGAATCCAATACGCCCTGTCTGAAGGGGCGGTTAATCCCAATGATCCATCCTTATCCATAAGTATCTCCAGAAGGCCGTCTCCGCCTACATATAATTCCAGCTCGTCAAACGGAATAAGCGTAAGATCCAACTTAACGCCGTCTTTAAATATCATGAGGTACGAAAACCAGCTGCCCAGTTCCGGAGGGAACAAAGCCATGGCCTCCGGCTTTTGCATTATAATCCTTTCGCCAAAGGTATTAAGCCAATCGTCGCTTTCTTTAAATGACTCTATATCAGTGACTAAAAAGGATATGTCATAGTCCTGATATCCGTCCTGGGGCGCATTCTTATTCGTACGCGAGCCCTCCATTCCTACCACTCTGATCCTATAATCATTGCGAGCAAACTCAAGTATCGTGTTAATTACTTCACTTGCCGATCTCATTCCAACACTCCATACGCTTTTTATAAACATTGTATATCTATCTGCTTACATTTACAAACAATAAAAATAAAGGCCCGCTTCAGGGAGGCGGGCCGTCAGCGTATCAAGAAAGCGGCTGCGCCGCTTTCTTGAGGTTATGTGTATTGCCTCCCGCCCTTTAGGTCTGCGGACAGCAAAACCCGCAAAGAACGAAAATCTCATGGGTTTCATCCGCTCTGACACGCATGTAGTCAGAACCGGATTTAAGGTCAAGGGCTGTGTCCCCTGACAATCCCAAAACCTTCCGAAAGTCTGAAGGCCCGCTTCAGGGAGGCGAGCCTTGTTCGGGTATAGGCAATGTTACTATTTCAAATTACATGATTACTCCGGGTTGGGGTGGTTTGTTATATGTAACGTAGCCGCAGTGTTTACATACCCAGTTAATTACAGGCAGATCAAAACCACCGCCGCCCGGTATGCTGGTACGGTATTGAAACTCATGCGCTCCACTTCGGTATGTGCCGTCGATAATAGTCTCGATCATGCTGCCTCATCAGCACACATAACAGGCTACCTGAATAGTAGCGCAGCTTGTCTGATCGGATGAAAGCACCCTCGTTTCAGTGCCACGAAAAATGTACGCGTGCTGATGCTTGTCGTCATGGTCATGATCATGGTTCAAAGCCAATGCGCCTGCGGAAGCCATGAAAACCATGGATAGGGCTAAAATAGCTGCCAGGGCAGCTGTAATCCTAAATTTTTTCATTTGTTACCTCCTGTCGTATTTGAGAAAAACAAGTCAGGCATCCATAGGGGGCCTACCAAAACCATTTAAAAGTATTACACATTTGCCTTACATTAATATATCTATGTTTATGTCAAAAAGTAACATTGTTTTATAATATATTAATTTTTCCGGTAGTAACAGTATAGCATTCTAAAAATCTGAGCGCTCCATATAGCGCATTAACTATAGAGCAAGGAGGTTATACTGGTATTTCAACCAATATAACATCTTCTCCTATTTTGGTTATCTTGCAGTATGGGATAACCAGCTCCTCGTCGCTTTTAATCAATCCCCACATTCTACTCTGCCCTGGAACTACGATTGCGCTGATAACGCCTGTACACTCGTCCAGTTCCAGGTCGCATATCGTCCCTAGCCTTGCCCCATCGCAAATATTTATAACTTCCTTATGCTTTAAGTCTGTAAACGTAGTCGACGCCATAAAACCACCTCGTTAATGTGTATGAAAGGCTGCCCCTTTACATGATGGATATTATTATTTAAAAACGGTTTAAATGCGGCATTATAAATGTGTTTATTATTCTTACAGGTTAGATGACCGATAATAACCGCCATTTATCGCATTTGCTGTTTTGTCCCTTATGATTTAAAATCATTATTAAGATGAAATTATCTAAGGAGGGTTTATGCGTTTTGAACCTATTAATCTTCAGATGAAGTCTCTCGTGGAACGCTATCTTAACAGTTGGAGGCTATCAGGATCGGAGTACACATTTACAAATCTTCTAATTTGGGGTACAAACGGCAGAATTAAAGTTGCCGAATATGAATCAGCGCTTTATATAAAGCTAAGATACGGAAACGACGAGCCTTTTATGTTAGCGCCGCTTACTTTGGACGTAAGCCGTGATTATGGCAATGTGGTGCGTTTATCCGATGAGTATATGTATGATTCAGGCTATTCCCCAACATACAGAGCTATAAGCGGGCCGCTCGTAAAAAAGTTTGCCGCCTGCTGTCCAGATCATACGCTTACGGAGGACCGTGATAACTTTGATTATGTATATCTATCAAAAGACTTGATACTACTTTCAGGAAAAAAATTTCACAGTAAACGTAACCACATCAATAGGTTTAAATCTGAATACAGTTTTGAGTATGTCCGCATCATCCCGGATATGCTCAACGATTGCCTGGAAGTATACTCAGATTGGCTTCATGAGAAGGATAAACTGCTTCCCGGTATGCTGGGTGAGCTCGATGCAATTAAAGCGGCAATAACAAATATGGACGTCCTCGGCGTCAAGGGCGGAGGCATAAGAATCGACGGCAAACTGCGCGCCTTTTCTCTTGGGCAGCTTATAAATGAAGATATGGCCGTAATTCATATAGAGAAGGCAAACGAAAGCTTTGAGGGCATATACAGCGTAATAAATCAGCAGTTTGCGGAACATGAGTGGAGCGGCGTGAAATACATCAATCGGGAAGAGGATATGGGCATAGAGGGCCTTCGCAAGGCAAAGCTATCCTACAGGCCGGTTGAACTCATACAAAAATACGTTGCAAAACCAGCCTTAACCTTATCGGGAAGGCCGTAAATCCGAATTTTTTAAGGCAAATATGCTAGATGGGCGGTAACCAAAGATGGACATCAGAGTGATCGACGATACATCATATGAAAGCGCAAAAATACTGTGGAGCATATGTTTTCCCGAGGACCAAGGGCCGTTTTTAGACTATTATTTTTCTCGGCGCACATCACCCAAAATGGTTGCCGCCGCATTTGAGAAAGAAAAAATGATTGCCGGCATGCATATTATTCCACAAAGGATTAAAATTGGTGGTGCTGAAAAGCCCGTAGCCTTTGTAGCCGGCGTGGCGACCCTTCCGGAATTCAGAAATCATGGTGTAATAACGCGGGTTTTTGAATGGGCATTTGGCTATATGGCCAAACAGGGGTTTCAAGCAACCGTTTTACAGCCGTTTGATCCAAAATTCTACGCAAAATTCGGTTACATGCCCTTTGCAGAAAGGCTTGAGTGTATATTTGAACCTGCGGGTTTGAGCATGGAAGAGGCATGTGCCCCTGCCAGTTTAAACGCTTCAGATATGCTTTACATATATAATGATTTTATGAGCCGGTATGACGGCTATACTGTGAGAAATCCGCACGATTCTGAGCTGCTGCTGGAGGAGTTTTCAATGCCAGGCGCATCCAGCGTAAGGATTGGCGACGCCTATGCTCTTTACTATTCAGACGCCAAAACGGCATTTGTAAGCGAAATTGCGGGGGGCGATATTATGCCGATGATTCGGCATTTATGCAACGGGTTTCAAAGCGTCAACGCGCCCCTCCCTATAGGCCACCCTCTGTCGAAATATGGATGCTCTAAAAGGGCTGTATTCAATGTTATAAAGCCCCTTGATGAGGCTGAACTCATGAAGGGAACGGGATATGCAACGCTTTTGTCCATGCTGGAACGCAATCGTGAGCATTTTTACTCCTTTGATAGATATTAATTGTGAAGTTTTTGTCTATATTTAAATCTGTGCTTGACCGGGCTTTCAGTCTGTTATATGATCTAGTATAGCATGTTTAATTGCAGAATTTATTAAAGGACGGTAACTTTGATGGGTGAAGACATAGTCAATGCCATAGGCTCCTTCTTTTCCGGCCCAGGCCTAATAATTATCCTTATGGTCGTTATGCTGGTAATAATGATAGTTCCTCAGCGCAGACGTGAAAAAAAGGTTAAGGAAATGCTTGCCGCAATAAAGGTTGGCGATCGTATCCGCACAATAGGCGGGATATACGGCACGGTCACCTCGGTAAGGGATGATATTGTTACGATCTCAGTCGGCCCGGATAAGGCCAGGCTCGTATTTGCCAGGGGCGCCATTGCCAGTATCGAGGATTCGAATGTGGAGAATACCATGACCGACGAGGTTAAATGAGCGGGATTCTTTCACCGTATTGTTCTGCCGGACGGATCTGATCCGTCCGGCAATAATTTTATATTGCTTCTTTTTGCTGACTGCCCCCTTTATGCGGGTCATCTCCAATATTTATCCCTGTGCAAAGCAATCATAAGTACATTTGCGTTATTATATCTTCCTTTGCCGAATAGATATTAGTAAAAACGCACAGGGGGCTTTTAGATATGATTAAAAGGCTTTTTTCAATACTCATCTGCGTCATAATAGCGCTGACAGCCGTTGGGTGCGACGGCACAAGCGAACCTGAGGACGCAAACGCCGATCCTGACAACCAGCTTGAGCAGCCGGTAAACTCTGAAGCCGGCTGGCGAAGAACCATCATCTATTACGCAAGCGACGAAGGCTTTATAGTTCCCGTTATGAAGCTGATTCCCTGGGAGGAGGGTATAGGCAAGGCAGCGCTGAAATGCCTGGTGGGCACGGAGACAAACATCTCGGCCACATCCGCTATGGGGCTTAACACGGTTGTTCCCGAGGGGGTAACATTCGAGCTGAGCATCAGTGAGAAGGAGCACGGGCGCGTTAACCTTTTGAACCTTCCAAAGCTTAGCGACCAAAGCGCTGAACTAAGGATGATTACAGCGATCGTAAATACTCTCACCGAGTTTCCGACCATTCAGACGGTCTCAATCACCGTTAACGGCAAGGGTGGAAAGCTTCCGCACGGCACTCCATTGCCTGAAAATTCGGGCAGGATAAGCCTTAACCCCGAAAATGCCGATCTGGCAACCTCCACTTCGGAAACGGTCCATCCATACACGCTTTACTATACCAACCAGTCGGCTAACCTAAACATACCCGTAACCGTATATTCAACCGAATCCATGACGTTTTACGACGCCGCGGCATCCTTGGTCGACGGGCCGAAACTCTCAGGCCTCAGGTCATGCTTTCCTGAGGGGACGCGACTGATAGATGCAAGCATAACGGACAATACGGCAACGGTAAATCTCAGCGGCGCGTTTTCTGATATATCCTACTCGCCTGGGCTTGACGTTGCCGCATATGAAACGCTCTTCCTGACCGCGTGCGGTTTTGGTAACGTTTCGGAGCTTATAATACTAGTCGACGGGACGGAGTATGAGTTCAGTTCAGGAAGTGTCAGCGCGCCATTATATGCTAACAAGTTTTAGGCTTTAATATCAAATGCTGGGATGCTATAATGGGTAAAAACGGGAGAATCCTATGAAACTCATTATAGCATCCAACAATTCCCACAAGGTTAAGGAAATTAAGCAGATCCTGGGCGCGCATTTTGACGAAATTCTATCGCTTGCCGACGCGGGCATTGAGATAGACGTCATTGAAGATGGAAAGACCTTCACCGAAAACGCTTTGAAGAAGGCAGCTCAGGTTTTAGACATGTCGCCTGATGCAGACGCCGTACTTGCCGACGACAGCGGCCTTGCCGTTGACGCCCTCAACGGCGCCCCTGGTATATACAGCGCGCGCTTTGCGGGTGAGGGACATAACGATGAGGCAAACAATCAAAAGCTATTGGATATGATGAAGGATGTACCGGACGGCAAGCGTACATGCCGGTTTGTCTGCGCCATGGCCATGGCAAGGAGAAATAAACTGGATATAACCTCCCTGGGGTTCGTTGAAGGCACCTTGCTGCGGGAAAAGCACGGCGAGAACGGCTTTGGGTATGATCCGCTGTTTTATTGCGATGAACTTGGCTGTTCCTTTGCGCAAGCGGACCCGCAGTCTAAAAATGCCGTCAGCCACCGCAGAAGGGCGCTCGACGGCATGCTTGAGGCCCTCTCTGACAGCTGAACAAACCATTCAAGCTAAAAAACCACGCCCGCTCTTTAATCCAAGAATCGAATTTATTAGAGCTTAATACTTAAAAAAACAACTTGTCACCTGCACGGAGGTATTATATTGAACATTGATGAATTTAAAATACTCAAACAACACGCATCCAAATACAAGTATAACTCCTTTGAATATTTGGAGTACGAGAATGTAAAGGAATATTGCGTAATGCAACCCGATGGCGGAAATATTATAGCCATACGGGGGTATGATTCTGAAACAGGAATGGAGGAGATATACTGGGCGTCGGACAGCGCCGAAGCGTTGATCAAAACTGTAAGAAGTTCATGCAACGCGGCGCTAGTCACCTTCATCCCTCCTGAATGGAAGGCAACACTTGAAAAGTGCGGCTTTCAGGAATATGGCGTACTTCGGGAATACTGGATCAACGATATTTATGGGCTGCAGCTTGACGCCTTTGGAGGATATCGATTTTTATGCGATGAGGACTGCTCGGCAGCTGCTGATGTCACGATGAAGTGCAGGTGGCAGAGCAGGGAGTTTCATGGCGAAAGCGAGGACTGGTTCAGGCAATGGATGCGCGGCGCGGATCCAAACGCGGCTGAGTGCAGAAACTGCCGCGTACTCGTACATAAAGAGGGGTTAAAAACAGCTGGAATCGCCTGCGTGGCAACCTATGCCCATGAAAGCCATGACGGAGCTGTGGTGTGGATTCGTGAACTTGCGGTAGCACCCGAATATCAGGGCAGAGGTATAGGAAAAAAACTTCTGCTGCAATCGCTTAAATACGGTATGGATAATGGCGCCAAAAGAGCGTTTCTCATGGCGGACGACCTAAACGATACCGCAAAGGCCTTATATACTAAAGTTGGGTTTGCGCCCTCGACTGTTGACGTGCAGATAGACCTCATATATAGACGTACTAATGAAATATAGGGAAGCGGAATTTCATCCGCTCCCCTATGTTCTTATGTATATATCAGCACTTTAGTACAGCGCTATTTTTCATCCCTGCAATATCCAATATCTATGCTTTGGCCAACATATATAAGATCCGGATTGTCAATCCTGTTTATGGCCGCCAGGCGCCGCACGGTTGTGCTAAACCTGTACGCTATCCTTGAGAGGGTATCCCCCCTCTTTATCTGATATGTATCGTAACAGGGAGCGTTGAAGCTTCCGTCAACCAAAACATACAGCCTATCCCCTATATGGATTAGATCGGGGTTCTTTATTTCATTTAGCCTTACAAGGCTGCTTACGGTTGTTCCATATCTACGGGCAAGGCGCGAAAGCGTATCCCCTCGTACCACCGTTATCCTTATCAGTTTGATATCCTCGGGAACAGGGTCCGGTTCATTGCCAGGTATCGGGGAATTGTCGGCTAAATAGACGTCTTGTGTAAAGCGGTCCAGGTCAACGTCGCCGGAAATTCCATCAACCCTTCCCGTATTTGAATACTGGAAACCTACCCACGAATCCCACTTTCCATTATCGCTTGGCGTTGACGGGCCATATTGGGCGACCCAGAGCGGGAATTCGTTCGCCAGCGCACTGCTCCACCTCGTTTTTGCGCCGTTTGTACTGGTATAGATCATAACGTCCTTGCCGCTTAGCCTCTCAACCTCGCGCATAAACGCTATCGCCGCCTCATTTGCAGTTGACACCGCAAGCTGGCCTCCGGCGCCAAAGTCCATCGCAAGCATACAGTCGGCGGTTTTTCCCGCAAGCAGCGATACAAAAAACCTGGCCTGCTGCTCGGCCTCCGATGCGGAGCGGGCTGTCATTGAGTGATAAAACCCGATATCAAGTCCCGCGGCCTTAGCATTATTATAATTTCGTTCAAAGTACGGGTCCTTATAATCGTTTCCCGCGCCAGCCCGTATATATACTATCTTAATTCCATCGGCTTTAACCCTGTCAAAGTCTATGCTTCCCTGCCATTTGCTTACGTCGATACCTGGGTATACCGTGTCGGACGACGGCGGCAGAGCATGGGTCCTTAAAGGGAAAAGCACTAATGCAAACATAACGGCCATCGCGCCCGCTATTATTGTAAATAAGCGTCTGCTCATCAAAATACCTCCAATATGGATTATACTTTATGCATAATATGAAAAGCTGATGGGATTGTGAATACAGTAACAGTTCTTCACGGCCCGATACCAGGCGTTTCCACGGCATACGTTTGAATAAAAAGAGGGCTGTTCCCGTTGACAACCCGGCTTTGTCATCATTAAGTTGTAATATAAATTAATCTTTATTATAATATTATGATGCGTTTTATTAACTGTCGAATGAAAGGAAGATTTAATTGAAAACAAGCGACTTTTACTATGATTTACCCAAAGAGCTTATCGCGCAGACGCCCTCGCCGATAAGGTCCCAATCCAGGCTTATGGTATATAACAGGCAAGATGCTTCTATCAGCCACGAGGTATTTTCAGATATAATCAATCACATAAATGCCGGAGATGCTCTGGTAAGAAACACAACCAGGGTAATCCCAGCCCGCCTTTACGGCCACCGCAGGGATACTGGCGGCAGCATGGAATTCCTTCTGCTAAAACGGATTGATAAAAATCATTGGGAGGCGCTTGTCAAACCGGGCAGAAAGGCCAGGGGCGGACAGGTATACGATATAAGCGGCGAGCTTGCAGCTACTGTACTGGAACCTACAGATTCAGGCGGAAGGATAGTAAGGTTCGACTTTGACGGCATCTTTGAGGAAGTCCTTGACAGGGCCGGAGAGGTCCCCCTCCCTCCATATATTACCCATCGGCTTAATGAAAAGGAGAGATACCAAACCGTTTACGCCCGTGAAAACGGCTCTGTAGCCGCGCCGACCGCCGGACTGCATTTTACTCAGGAACTTATTGACCAGCTCCGCTATAAGGGCGTTCATATTGTGGATATATTGCTCCATGTCGGGCTTGGAACGTTCAGGCCCGTATCAGCGGAAAACGTTGAGGAGCATCATATGCACTCGGAACACTACGAGGTCAGTAAAGAAGCCGCCGATACTATAAACGCTGTGCGCAGCCGTGGCGGCCGCATCATTGCGGTTGGAACGACATCGTGCAGGACGCTTGAAAGCATAGCCGATGAAAATGGGATCGCACACGCCGGATCGGGCGAAACCGATATTTTCATAACCCCTGGCTATAGATTCAGGCTTGTAGACGCCCTGCTCACAAATTTTCACCTTCCTGAGTCAACGCTGATGATGCTTATCAGCGCCTTTGCCGGACGCGAGGAGATGCTGAGGGCGTATAGCCAAGCCGTAGGGCGGAAATACAGGTTTTTCAGCTTTGGGGATGCAATGCTTATAACAGGCAGGATGCATGAACGTAAGGATGAGGACTAAAAAGCCCAGGAAACATAAGGTTTCCTGGGCTTTTGCCTATTCAGATGCTCGGTACAAAAATCGGTGCTCCATGCCGTTTTTGAATCGGATAGACTCAATTCGGCCATCTGAAATACAAAAGTTTTGGCAGATGGAATTGACGAAATCCTTGATGATTTTGGGGTCTATTTTCCGGACAAGAGACTCGTAATTTACCTCTCGCTTGTCGGCCAGTTTTTGCGTCATGATGAAATAGGACGCTTTGGTAATGAACTCGTCTGAAATGCTGAATTGCTTCGAGCTGTTTTTCTCGATCTCTTCTAACCGGTCGTCGATTTTCTGGATGGCGTCTGTGAGCCTCTTCTGTTCGAGAACGTAGTCCTTTTCTGTGATTGCATCCTCGCCGTACAGGAAGAGGCTTTTTAATCTGGCAAGAGCTCGCTCGTTCCGGCGACGCTCTGCCGCGAGAAGGTCGTGCTCTTGTGCCTCCGGAGTGCCTACCGAGGCTTGCACGGCTTTCGACGCATACTCCACAGTAGGCACGGCTCCCCTCCTGAGCATATCGTATAGCTCCTGGAGCCCGACGCCCTCGACGTGTTCCACATCGGCAAAAAGCGGTCCACGCAGCAGCTTTTTCTCCAGCGTTTCGATGGATGTGGTTTTGCCGAAGCTGCGCTGCGCCTTCATGATGTTGGCGATATAGTTAAGCACGAACGGTCCGAGCGTCACGTCCGAGACGTATTTGTTCTGGCAATCGCTGAACCGGCGTCTTCTGGAGCAGGCATAGATGGATGGCCGCCAGCCGCTTGCCCGTTTCCGATCAACCGTTGCCGGCATACCGGAGCCGCAGTTTCCGCATTTCAGCAGGCCAGCAAAGATGTGCGTATTGGAACGATGATAGGTGTTCCTGGCCTTCACGCCGCGCCGGTTTTCGTACAGGGCAAGCCCGATGCTCTCCCAACGTGCCGCGTCGATGATTGCGGGATGATGGTCTTCGGTCAGTATCCACTCGCTTTCATCCTTGATGGTCCAGTTTCGTGCGCTGCCGTTCTCATTCCGGTAATTATAGCGATATGTGCCGATATAAAATGGATTTTTGAGGATGATGCTTACCGTCGTTGGGTTCCAGGGCTTCCCTTTTCGGCTCGTGATGCTATTTTCGTTGAGAGCTCTGGCAACCGCGAGAAGAGAACGGGTATCCTCGTACATGTCGTAGATCATCCGGACAACGACGGCCTCGCGCTCGTTGATGGAGAACTCTTTGGTCGCCTTGTCATAGTCGTAGCCGAAAGGGACCTTGCCGCCGTTCCACTGGCCGTTGGCGGCTCTGGAGTACATGATGGCCGTTACGCGCTCGGATGTAACCTTGCGCTCCAGCTCGGCGAAGACCAGGATGATCTTGAGCATGGCCTCGCCCATCGCCGTTGAGGTGTCGAACTGCTCGTTTTTGGACACGAAGGTAACGCCGAGCTGCTTGAGCTCCTCATACATACCAGCGAAATCAAGCAGGTTCCGGCTGATACGGTCCAGCTTCCATACGACCAAATGGGTAAACTCGCCGGAGCGCACCCGTGCCATCATGGTTTGATACGCAGGCCGGTCGGTATTTTTCGCTGAGTATCCAGCATCCTCGAAGACCTCGAAGGAGGTTATGCCAAGAGCGTATTTGCAGTAGTTGATGATCTCCTCGCGTTGAACCGGAAGACTGTCTTTGTCGATTTGCCAGTACGTCGAAACGCGGATATAAATTGCTGCTCTCTGTATCTTTAGCTTGCTATCGTGAGCCGTTTTACTGTAACCTGCTTTAGCGCACATTTTATCACTCCGTCCATAGGACTGTCACGGGGACAATCCACCGGACCGTCCGGTGGAAAATCCGCTGTAACCATCACCAGTACCATAATATAACCATAAACACAACTCTATAAGAGAGAACGCCCCGCCAGGTTTGGCAGGGCGTTTTTCATATCTTCAACCCACCATATTAAGTCAATTATATAAATATCTTACGAAAATATCAAGAAAGCTTACGCCTTTAATGATCTCTTGCTTCTTGTAATTCAGCAAATAACGCACTATGCTTTCAAGTAAGGTATTCATATTTATTAAAAAAGGACGGATGATTTATGGTACGGATACAGGTACACGAGGATTTGCTTTACAACAAGAAATTGCGGCGGCTTATGAAATATCTTGATTGCAGTCAATGCGAGGCGATAGGCATTTTAGGCTTTTTGTGGTTATTCGCCGTTCACACAGCGGATGAAACCGGCATTATTGAGTGCATAGGGCCGGAGGATATTTACCGACCAGGCGAAGAAAGGCCCTACACCTCCGAACAGGTAACGGAGGTGTTAATCAAAGTCGGCTTTTTGGAACATGGGAAAGAGCAGGACAGCTATGTTATTCACGATTGGGACGAATGGCAGGGCGTATGGATTGAGGAAAAGGAGCGACGCGCCAAACACGCCGCATATATGAGGGAGCAACGGGAGCGCGAGCGGCAGGACAAGTAAACAAAACAGCGGGCGCAGGTTGAGCCGTTACAGCTTGCGCCCCCGTCCGCTTACTGTCACGTTCACAGTCCGCTCGCGGTCCAGCATAACCTAACCGTATCTAACCAGAGAAAAACACATGAGTGTTTTTTTGCGCACAAGTGCGCGTATGTGTTTTTCGAGAAGGGAGGGCGATACATGGAGGAATGCACCGGAGGAACAGAGCTATTGACCGAGGAGGAACGCGAGCTATTAAGGGCGAATACTGAAAAGCCTTTGCGTCATAACCGCCGAGGAATGGGCGTTAATTGACGCGGTATTTGAGAAGGTAAAGCGGGAGTATGCGCCTCTGTTCGACCTGAGCGGCGAGGAATGGGAGCGTATACGGGCCGAGGCCGAAAAAGCGACAGAGCTTGCAAAAAAGGTCCTGAATAGCCGCGAGAACGAAAAATATCCCCGCGAAACGTCGTTTACCCCATTAGGCGAGTAAAGGCATACAACGCCGCACAGGGCCGCCAGAGAGCCGCAGAACGCAAGACATAGAGAAAGGGCGAGGAGTGAACTACTCCCCGCCCTCTTTTTGCGCTTAATTTCAGTTGATATTCTCGTGGACCGGCCGTTTTCCATGTGCAATAACAAAAAATCCTTAACGAGCCGGAAAACACCGTTAAAGGGCCTTTGCTAAAGAATGAGCAAAAAAACGCTAGAGTTATTATATCATAAACGCATTTATACGACAAGCCGCGCACTATGCCGGAAAAATGACATGAACTGATAAAGCTAAGCGTGTCCATTTTGCTTACCGCCTCGCAAGAAATAGTCCTATGCTAGAATGTTATTATAAATTGCGAAAGATTACTTGAAACACCAGAAAAACTCCCTATAATAATTGGCGGTATCTTTTTTGCAGTAGCCGGTATGTGGTCTTAATCGTTAGTCTAGTTAACTGACAAAGTGTTAGGTTCCATTTTACAGGCCGATTTAGCCTCATTCTGTTGGTATAAAGCGTACTACATAGCTTGACAAATAACAAAGCCGCCGGAGGCAACAACCGCAAAGTACGAAAACTACACGTTTTTCATCCGTTTTTACGCGCATGCCGTCAGAGCTGGAATTAAAGCCAAGGGCTGCGGCGCCTGACGATCCCTGGGGCTTTTGACAGTTTGAAAAATGCGCCTCCGGCGCCTTTTAGAAGCATTATGAATACCTAGATCAATGCATCCTTATGTGCTTTATTGGCCATCCTCATTCCGCTGGGATCGATCTTCTTTCCCTGCTTTAAATGGATTTACCTGGACCGAACAATGTTTAACCGACGGAAACTCCTTTTCTATAGAGCTGTGAACCGCTTCGGCTATAATATGGGCATCCGAAAGCGTCATCCGGTCATCCGCTAGAATTTCAACGTCAACGTAAATTTTGTCGCCAAATACGCGTGTTTTTAAACTGTCTATTCCTAAAACTCCCCTCTGCGTTTGAATAAAGGCCCTAATCTCGTCTGAAGTTTCCTTGTCACAGGCCTCATCCGTTATCTTTTTAACGGCATCCATAAATATATGCAACGCCGCCTTAATTATGAAAGCGCAGATAAGCACGCTTATAATAGGATCCAGTATTGGGGCTCCCATTCTAGCGCCCAGAACCCCTATCAGACTGCCGACTGATGAAAGCGCGTCTGCCCGCTGATGCCAGGCATCCGCCATCATCGCGCCAGAGTTTATCCTCTTTGCAGCGCTCCGCATATGCCAATACATAAATTCCTTTATGGCTATGGACAGTATGGCGACTACGAGAGCCAGCACGCCCGGGGCCGGATTGTCCAAATATTCGCCTATAATTATGCTGGCTACCCCCTCGTAGCCTATGCCAAGGCCTGTAGCGAACAATATAACCGATAGTATGATTGCGGCAACGCATTCAAGCCGTTCATGTCCGTACTGGTGTTTTTCATCGGGGGCTTTGCTTGACAGCTTTATCCCGATTATTACGATAATCGTATCCAAAACATCCGCTATGGAGTGTACGGCGTCCGATATAAGCGCGCTTGATTTCGCAAAAATTCCCGCGAATAGCTTTGCCAGCGATAAGAAGACGTTTGCTCCAATGCTGTCGATTGACGCCCTCAATGCAATCCGTTCATTTGTTTTTAACTTTTTATCGTTCATATTTTAATGCTGATCCCCCATTCGGACCGTTTTGATATCAATAAGCTATAAATAAAACGCCACGAAACAAACCATGTCCCGCAAACGCATAAAACCGCATATTGCTGCCGAAAACGCGGTCCGGTCCTGCGCAATGTCGGGCGCAGGCCTGTCAGTCTGTAATTTATTAAAGGCGCTGAATAAATACAGCTTATAAATTCCTTTTCTAAATTATCACTTATTGAAATCCGTGTCAAGACATGGAAGCCCATCCTCTATACGCCAATCCCTTCAACGTGTTCAAAGCTGGCGCAGTCGCTAATAAAATCGAATTTTTCAACTTCCCCTATTCTAAATCTATATCTGACTCTGCATGAAACGCTTTCATGAATAGTTCTTGACATTTTGCCGGAGTTCGGCGCAAGCAGTTCGTGAGGCCTTTTATTTAAAACGTCTATTGTAAGACGCAGCTCGCCCTGTCTCACCTCGCAGCCAAGCGCTCCGGCCCGTTCAATCTTAACGCGCCTATAAGTAGCTAACCTATATTCCCTGCCTTCGCAGTAAACGCTGCCGATACAGCCTGTAAACCTCCCCGCCAAAAATGGTATTTCAGCTATAGACAGCATGACGCAGCGCGGATCTCCCCCGTCCCTCCAGCCGCATTGAGTCCAAATGTAGCTGTTTGGGAACGATGTCCCCCTGTCCGCCTCTATATATCCATGTCCGTTTTCAAAGGCTATCTGTTTTCCGTTGACCTCAAGCACCCCTCTGACATCATGAAAGAGGCTGAATACTCCATGCCTGCACTGCATAAACGGCACAAACCTAAATGGACCCATAATATCGGTATCGGGCCTATGCCACTCTCCAAAATCAAGGAATCCTTCTATATTCATCCCTTCCGCCGAGAAGGAGACCTCTATTCCCTTTTCCGTAAACCTGTTTTTGCCCAATGTTACATCCAGGTTTCCTTGATTGGCTGAGAACTCCCCGATTGGATACTCCATCCCCGCGGAACCGGACGATGTGATCGCCTGCAAATGCGCAAAACACCGCCCTTTTTCATCCACATGAAACGACGGAATAAACGCTATTGTTTCATCATTGGCCTGCTGCTTTATATACCATCCCTCAAAATACGCCTTTCTGCCGCCGCTTCCATAAAATCCACGCATAAATGAACTCCTTTTACTTGCTGGAGAAGTTCCGGTTTTTAAACGGAATTCTTCAAATAATAGGTTGCTCATATGATTGAAATCTGAACCGCCTGCCAAAAGAATTTTGTACTTAATAAGCGGACGCCGCGGAAGAATTTTATCCGCAGCGCCCGACTTAATAATGCGACTATATTTAACGCTGCGGCTTATAATCACCCGGCGTATTCAAATACCTTTTGAATTCTTTCATGATCCGGTGTGGCGTCGGACCATTCCGGATAGGTTACGTGTGAATCATTTATTTCAGCAAGGGTAAAATGCATGGCGTCCGAACCGCTTCCAAAGTAACCGCCCCAGTAAAAACCAGCCCGCGCAAACGCCAGTTCGTGCATAATGTAGTTAATCAAAGCGTCCGGTACAAGCATCTGCCCCTGCCTCTCTCCCGAATAGCTGAAACAATATACGTTATCCTTGCCATCCACGGTTTTAAGCCCTTCGTATGTTAGTTTAGATACGGCACTTTTGATCTGAGCCCAGTTCTCGTCCTCTCCGTCAGCACTAACGCGGATTTGGTTGACGGGTATATTAGAATTTAGGTCTATGCACGTCCCAAAGCTGTGATGACTGATTTTCGACATGGACGCATCCTGAAATCTCGCTACATACGCGCCATCCGCTGGGTTGGGCTTAACTATCTCTGATAAACTAAAAACACCTGTGGAAGACCCGTCGGAATAGCTCATGCATATCCAAGAACTGTTTATATAATCAAACGCTTCCTTGAATTTATCGTACGCCGCTGTATGAACTTTAAAATTGTGACCGCCAAACTCAATCGACCTGATGTACCTGTTATACCATTCGTCGTCTATATATATTCGGCGTGACGCCTTTTCCCGAAGCTTATACTTAAACAGAAATGAGTCGTCCCCGATAAGCTCATAAAGAGCGTCGTATCCCGTCGTATGGATTTTATCCCTGGTCAGCGTAGCCCATTCACTTACGGTAAAATTTGCCCTCCACAGTACTACGTCGGTTTCAGCGCCATTTGAACATATCAGCTCAATCCTCTTATCTCCATTCTTAAGCCTGGAAAAGGAAGCCATGCTGTTCAGGCTGCCCTCATATCCGTTTAGAGAGTATTCTAAGGCGCCCATATCGCTCTGTCGGGCGGACACCTCGATTTCCTTGCTGTTTTCACTGACGTTCCATACGATCAGTTGGACCTTTGTTATCGGCTGGCCGCTTACTATCTTTCCCTCAATGCTGAACGATTGGCCAAGCACGATGGTCGCGCCTTCCCGCGGCATGAGTTCCCACTTAAATTCAATCGTATTTGAACTTTCACCCAATAGTTCAACAGGCGTCGGGGTGGGCTGCATTGGATTGTACTTTCCTGCGTCAGGGGTGCTGCCGTTGTCCGTGGGGGACATGACCGGCGCATATGTAGGCATTACTATGTCATAAGGCCTTTGCGTTGTATCACTTCCAGATGGGATATTCGTCTCGCTTTTTTCAGCGCAGCCACTTGCTGTTAGCAATAAAATAGCCACGATAACGCCTGTTAACCTTTGTTTCATCTAATTAACTCCCTGAATGTCGATTTTTATTTTATTAGCTCGATAAACGTTCCATATTTAGTATAATGGCTTTTTGTATTCATAAACAAGGGGGTTAGCCATTGTTTACAAAATGTTAAAACATACATTCTATAAATCCGCTGCCCAGGGTGTGCCGTATTTATAGCCTTTTTATATGATTCATGATATAATATCCCCAACCTTGCTGAAAAGGAGAATCGATGGATGGATATGTATAAAGCAATATCCGATCTGGTCACCGTCAATGGCGTAACCGGCTATGAAACGGCCGTTTCCGGAGTGGTTGAGGAATACTTCAGGCGCTTCACGGACGACGTGTGGCATGACGTTTCCGGCAATACGTTTGCACGCATCGGAACCGGCAGGCCGGTTGTTATGGTCATTGCTCATATGGACGAGATCGGAATGATGGTAACGGATATTGAGGATAACGGCATGCTCCGTATACGCTCCGTGGCCGGAGTGGACCCAAGGGTCCTGCCTGGATCCGAAGTAGTGGTCCACGGAGTCGAAACGTTAAAGGGCATAGTCGGCGCTGTCCCCCCTCACCTTATAACGGGCGGAACCGACGCGGCATACAAGATGGATGATCTTTGCTGTGACGTCGGACTTGACCTCAAACGCGTAAAGGAGCTGGTAAGGGTAGGCGATATAGTCACCTTTGCTCTTGAAGCGCCGTTAAAACTGAAAAATAATTTGATAGCCGGCAAAACGCTTGATGACAGGGCGCTGGTCGCGTGTATGTTCAGATGCGCCGAAATACTGGCAAGCCGCAAGCTGGAGTGCTCGGTGGTGCTGTGCGCCTCAACGCAGGAGGAATGCGGAGGACCCGGCGCCGGCGTAGGAGCGTACAGCGTGGAGCCTGATATGGCTATTATACTTGACGTAAGCCATGCCGACCAGCCCGGCGCCGATTCGCTCGGCGCCTGCGCAATCGATAAGATAGCCGTCTGCCGCGGGGGCAATATACACCCAAAGATAGCGGATATGCTGTTCGACGCTGCAAGCGAGCTTAATATCGCGGCAGAGACCGAAATTGCCATGGGCTTCTCGGGAACGGACGCCGACTTCGTACAGATGTCACGGCGCGGCGTCCCTACGGGCCTAGTATCGCCGCCTGTAAAATACATGCACACAACGGTGGAGACATTGAGCCTGGACACGCTTGATAAGACGGCTAAGGTGGTTTCCGAGTTTATAGCCCGTATCACATCCGACTGGGAGGAAAAACTATGCTTGGACGATTAAAGGAACTTACTGAGATAAACGGCGTAAGCGGCGACGAGGGCCAGGTGCGCAGATATATCAAAAATATCGTATCTCAATATGCCGACGAGGTATGGACGGACGCGATGGGCAACCTTTATGCGCATAAGAAAGGCGCTAAAAGGCGTATAATGGCATGTGCCCATATGGACGAGGTTGGCATGATGGTTCGCGGCATACGCGACGACGGGCTTATAGCTTATTCCGCCGCGGGAATAGATCCGCGCGTCGTACCCTCTAAAAGAGTAGTTGTAGGAAAAGACAAGGTTCCTGGCGTTATCGGTTCTAAGGCGATCCACCTCCAGAGCCGCGACGAATTTGGAAAAGCTTATAAGCATAAGGAGTTATATATTGATATCGGAGCCAAGGACAAGGCCGACGCTCAAAAATATGTCAAGCTGGGAGATTATATTTCTTTTGTTACCGAATTCAGCGAATTTGGCGATGGGCTTATAAAGGCAAAGGCACTGGACGACAGGGCCGGATGCGCCATAGTTATGGAGCTTTTGAAAAACAGCTATGACTGCGACTTCTATGGCGTATTTACCGTGCAAGAAGAACTGGGCTTGAGGGGCGCTAGGACGGCGGCATATAATGTAAAGCCGGAGCTTGCGCTTATACTTGAGGGTACGACGGCCAACGATATGCCTGAAACACAAGGGCATCAATGGGTTACCCGTGTTGGAAAGGGCGCCGCCATATCGTTTATGGATGGAGGAACTATCACTAGACCCCAGATGTTCAGCGAGCTAACGGATTGTGCAAAACGCAACGGCATAGCTTGGCAGATACGCCAGGGTACGCGCGGCGGTACCGACGCGGGCCGGATCCATCTGTCAAACGGAGGAATAATTACCGGCGGCATTTCCGTACCCTGCAGATATATACACTCGCCGGCATGCGTTGCCTCCATAAGCGATTTTAACAGCGCCTACATGCTGGCGGACCGCTTTTTGGCGGAAAAACGCTTTGACAGCGTGCTGGACAATGTGCAAAACGTATAAATAGCCTAAAAGGAGAATTGACCATGTTTAAAGATATGTTGAAAGAGATTCTGGCGGCTTATGGAGCAACGGGCCGCGAACAGACGGTAAGCGACGTAATCAAAGCCTATGTCGCGCCCTATGCGGATGAGGTTTATAACGACGTAATGGGGAACCTTATCGCAATCCGGCGCGGCACTTCCGGCAAGAGAATAATGCTAAGCGCACACATGGACCAGATCGGCCTGATCGTATGCGATATAGATGAAAAAGGGTTCCTTCGGGTCTCCAATGTCGGAGGGGTCAGCCCCATCGTAAGCGCGGCGCGCGAAGTTGTATTTGAAAATGGCGTTCGCGGCGTGGTATACTTTGAAACCGAAAAGGCGGGGATAGATAAAGCCACCCTATCCACCTTGTTTATTGATATCGGCGCCGAGTCCTACGATCAAGCGGCGGCCAAGGTTCAGATCGGCGATGTGGCGGTTTACGCCACCAACTTTGTCGACATGGGCAAGCGATTTGCGTGCGGCGCTCTGGACGACAGGGTATGCTGCGCCATAGTCGCTGAAAGTTTCATGACGGCGGCAAGCGAACACGACATATACGCCGTATTTACCGTGCAGGAAGAGGTTGGCCTTAGGGGCGCTACAACGGCGGCTTATGCCATCTCCCCCGACTTTGGAATCAACCTTGACGTTACGCTTACAGGAGATACGCCAAAATCATCGCGCATGTCGGTGAAGCTTGGCGCCGGTCCCACAATAAAGGTTATGGATTCATCATCTATCATTCCGGTATTTGTCCGCCGATTTATGGAGGACGTAGCCAGGGAGAACGATATCCCCGTTCAGAACGAGGTGCTGAAGGCGGGTGGAACCGATGCTGGAGCCGTACTAAAGACAAAGGGCGGAATACCGGCGTGCTGCGTTTCAATACCGACGCGCTATGTTCATACCCCTGTAGAAACGGCGGATATGGACGATTGTCTCAATGCCGTTAAGTTTGTTAACGCGATGATGGCTAAAAAAGAGCTTCCTACACCGTAAAGTACATTGTCCGGTAATTTTTAAAAACGGCGCGGCGTCCACCGCGCTGTTTTCATCTATCCAACCGATATTGCCAGTACAGTATTAAAATGTCTTTTAAAAACATGTATTCCATTTGGTACGCAAACCTCGGCCCGTATGACCGGGACAAATGGCATAATGAGCAAAGCTTTTATATAAATAGTTTAAAACTGTCCCTTGAAAGCCGGCCAAGCTAAATTTGGACTAAAACTGAGTTTAATATACAAAAAAACGGTTGACGGTTAAATTATAAATCGTTATACTGTTAAACGGTTAATTGTTAAACGTGATAATGATTAAAAGGGGGGATGAGAATGGATAGGAGCGTCCGATGCGTTGTTTATAGGATGAGCCGTCTGGAGGTGCTTAGAAAGATCAGGCTTAGAAGCGCCCTCAAGGGCCTGGGGCTTCATTTTAAGCAGCCGCCAATACTCGAATATGTTATGAAGAATGACGGCTGTACCCAAAACGATATCGCTGAAGCCCTTCACGTTACGCCCGCATCCATAGCAACTAGTACAAAACGAATGCAGCACGCAGGGCTTATGACCAAAAGAGCGGATGAAACAAATCTGAGATGCAACCGGCTCACCCTTACGGATAGGGGCATGGAGCTAGTCAAAATGAGCAGAAGCAAATTTGACAGCGTAAACGAAAGCATATTTGAGGGCTTTTCTGAGGATGAGCTTGAGCTTTTTGCTAATATGCTGGACAGAATGCTTGCTAATATTTCTGACGACAGCGCATATGAATTGGATTTAAGGCAGCTCATTGCGATTGAAGAGGAATTGAGCGGGGAGGAATGCGATATATGATACGTAAACTGCTTCCATATGCTAAGGGATATGGATTCAAATCGGTTTTAGCCGCAATAACCATAGTGGTTGAGGTTCTTCTCGAAGTATATATACCCTTTGTAATGAAGGATGTAATTAATATCGGTATAGCAAACGGCGACATAAGCTACATAATACAGCGGGGCCTATTAATGGTAGGGCTGGCGGTGTTTTCGCTGGGTTTTGGCGTATTAAGCGCGCGCCTGGCGGTAGTAGCCAGCACCGGATTTGCTAAGAATCTCCGTAAAGGATTGTTCTACAAGGTACAGGATTTCTCCTTCAAAAATGTAGATAAGTTCAGCACCGCCTCTCTGATAACAAGGCTTACCACGGATGTTACCAACATACAGCAGGCATTCATGATGAGCATCAGAATGCTGGTTCGCGCTCCCGTGATGCTGGTCAGCGCTACTGTAATGGCAACGAGCGTAAGCGGCGAAACCGGCGTTGTGTTTATATTTGCCATACCAGCGCTTGCCATTTCAATGGGCGTTATAAGCATTATGGCGTTCCCCCGCTTTCAGGCAATGCTCAAAAAGTACGACAGGATGAACGCGCGGGTTCAGGAAAACCTTACTTCCATGCGCGTAGTTAAGGCGTTTGTGAGGGAGAACTATGAATCAAGCGAATTTTATGCTTCGGCTACCGAGGTAACCAACGCTCAGGTTAAGGCCGAAAGGCTTTTGGTGCTTAACTCACCAATCGCGCAGATGGTGCTTTACATATGCATGATTGCAACCTGCTGGATCGGTGGCAACGCCATAATAGCGGGAACTATGCAGACGGGTGACCTTATGAGCTTCATAAGCTATATCTCACAGATACTGAGCTCGATAATGATGATAACCATGGTATTTGTTAACCTGGTGATGTCAAAGGCCTCCGCAAACCGTATATTGGAAGTGATAGACGAGCCGATCGACATAACCGACGATAGCGCGGACAAGGACCTTAAGGTTCCCGACGGATCCATTGAATTTAGAAACGTTTCGTTCAGCTACTCAGGCGACAGGGACACCAGCACCCTGATTGACATAAACCTTAAAATCCAGGCTGGCGAAACGGTGGGCATCATCGGAGGCACGGGATCGTCTAAAACGACGCTGGTGCAGCTGATACCAAGGCTGTACGACGCAGATTCGGGCAGCGTAATCGTTGGCGGTCACGACGTACGTGAATATAGCATTGAAAGCCTGCGAGAAGCGGTTTCCATGGTTCTGCAAAAAAATGTGCTTTTTACAGGAACGATAAAGGATAACCTTCTTTGGGGCGATCAATCGGCTACGGATGAGGCGATAAGGGAGGCATGCCGGTCCGCTCAGGCCGAAGAATTCATAGAGAACATGCCTGACAAATATGAAACCGAGCTTGGACAGGGCGGCGTAAACGTGTCCGGAGGACAGAAACAGCGGCTTTGCATTGCAAGGGCCCTCCTTAAGCACCCAAAAATTATAATTCTGGATGATAGCACCAGCGCGGTAGATACAGCGACGGACGCCAAGATACGCAGCGCCTTCAGAGAGAAGCTGTATAAGACAACGACCATAATTATTGCCCAGCGCATAACATCGGTTATGGATTCGGATAAGATCATAGTCATGCACGAGGGCCGGATAAACGCCGTCGGAACTCATGATGAGCTCATGCGCTCAAACGAGATATACAGGGAAGTGTATAATTCTCAGCAAAAGGGGGTGGCGTAATATGGAAAAGACCAATAGGGCCCCTGGCGGACGCGACGCAAACAAATTCCGGCGCCCCAAGAATACCAAGGCGGCCATCGGGAGAATATTCTCCTACATGTCCGGATACAGGATGAAGATGGTGCTCGTGGTAATCGGCATAATACTCTTCGCTGGTACAAATATAATGGGAACCTATCTTTTAAAGCCTATAATAAACGAATATATAGTGCCGTTTATTGGCCAACAGGACGTGGATTTCAGCGGTTTTATCGGAATTCTCATGCTTATGGGAGCCGGTTATCTGGTAGGCGTATTAGGAATGTATATGTATCAGCGTATAATGGTAACCGTATCCACGGGAACGCTGCTGAAGCTTCGCAAGGATATGTTCGATCATATGCAGAAACTGCCGGTCAAGTTCTTTGACCAAAAAACCCATGGTGAAATAATGAGCCGGTATACGAACGATATAGACTCTATGCGCGAGCTGTTAAGCCAGGGCATTCCTCAGCTTATTAATTCGTCAATTCGGGTTACCGGCGTTTTTATCATGATGATCGTAATCAGCCCGATCCTAACCCTTTTGGCGGTAGTAATGCTGGCTATAATGATGCTTGTAGTGAAGGTGCTGATGAAAAAGAGCGGGTTCTATTTCAGAAGGCGTCAAAAAGCGCTGGGTGAGGTAAACGGCTATATCGAGGAAATGATAGAGGGACAGAAGGTGGTCAAGGTCTTCTGTCATGAACAAGAGGTTAGAGAAGACTTTGACGTATTGAACACGGAAGTTGAAAGCGCGACCGCTTCCGCCAACACATGGGCCTCCATACTTATGCCAATTATGGGCAACCTGTCGCATTTCCACTATGCGGCGTCAGCGGCCATTGGCGGGCTTATGGCCATTGCCGGAATGCTTGATATAGGCTCGATAGCGTCGTTTTTGCAGTATTGCAGGCAGTTTTCAATGCCTATAACCCAGCTGTCGCAGCAGTTCAACTCCGCAATGAGCGCCCTGGCGGGAGCCGAGCGCATATTTGAGCTCATCGACTCCCCTATAGAAGACGACGACGGAGTTGTAACGCTTGTAAACGCCAGGGAGGGAATGAACGGAACGCTGTCTGAATGTTCAGAACGCACGGGAATATGGGCATGGAAAGTCCCTGACGCCTCCGGCGGATTTGACCTTGTTGAAATAAAGGGAAGCGTGCAGCTAAAGGACGTTACCTTCAGTTACGATGGGGAGAAAGTTGTGCTTCATGACGTTTCGATATACGCAAAGCCAGGGCAGAAGATAGCGTTTGTAGGTTCCACAGGAGCCGGCAAGACAACAATAACAAACCTTCTCAACAGGTTTTACGACATACAGGAAGGTGAGATAACCTATGATGGTATACCTATAAAAACTATCAGAAAAGCGGATTTAAGACGTTCGCTTGCAATGGTGCTGCAGGATACCCATCTGTTTACCGGCACTGTTATGGAAAACATACGCTATGGCAAGCTTGATGCAACGGACGACGAAGTCATTGCGGCGGCAAAGCTGGCAAACGCCCACTATTTTATCAGCCACCTTCCCCATGGATATGATACGGTGCTTACGGCTGACGGAGCAAATCTAAGCCAGGGACAAAGGCAGCTGATCGCAATAGCAAGGGCCGCCGTGGCGGACCCGCCTGTTCTTATTCTTGATGAAGCGACCAGTTCAATAGATACGCGTACCGAATCGTTGATTGAAAAGGGCATGGATAGACTTATGGCCGGACGAACCGTATTTGTTATAGCCCACAGGCTGTCCACGGTTAGGAACTCAAACGCAATTATGGTTTTGGAAAACGGGCGCATAATAGAGCGCGGCGACCATGAAGACTTGCTAAAACAGCATGGGAAATATTATCAGTTGTATATGGGTATGTTTGAGCTAAGTTAAAAGCTTAGGTTAATTATTGCGATTCCAATCCGTTCATGGATTGGAATCGCTTCGTTTCTTCAGACATTATTTTAATGCTGGGACATATGCCTCAAATTCGGCGTTGCTGCCGTCTGATAATACCGCGTTAGCCGTAAAATGCCATACCGGCAGATAATAACCCTGACTGTTGACCATATAGCCCAGATCGCAGTCGGTAAATTCTGCGGACGCTGCCTCTGAAAACAGCGTATAAGCTCCCCCGCCCTTTATCAGCCTTGAATATGCCTCATTTTGAGATATTATGTGCTTTTTGGCCTCAAGCACCAGGTCAGGGCCATCCTTTCGTATTCTGGTAATTTCATCTCCCCTTACGCTGACGGTTAATCTGTTGTTGTTCAGTATAGGAGCGCCATCAAAGGCCGTCATATAATACATATCGTACCCTCCGGGGGAACCGTCATCGCTTTCAGCCTCAATACAATCGGTTTGCTTATACAGTTCAGTAGTAAGCAAATCATTGTTTTCAAAGAACGTTCTGACAAGCTCGTCCGCCTGCTGCGCGCTGATATTTTGAGAATTATCCGATATAAGGTTTAACGTATACACCCAGCTATGGTCAGCTGCGTACGACAATGACGCGCGTTCATCCGTCACCGTATAACCGCCTCCGTCTGCATAGCTTATCGTACCATCTGGCATCAATACGTCGCGCAGTTCTCCTACAGCTTCAACGGTAGATCGTGCGTAATAAGCGTATACTTCCTCTATGGATCCGCTCTTATCAAGTTCTATGGACAGGGTTATGTCGTCGGGCAAAGGCACATCGCTTTTAAACAGCGAAAGGTCCGCATATCCTTTGCCGAAATCGACGATTAAAATTATGGCGATGCCTAAATAGACCACGGAACAAATTATCCAGGCGGCAATCCCCTTACACTTATTTGGAACCGGTACCCTCAAACTTTTAAAAACCGAAGTTTTTTGAATCAGCCTGGATATTATTACATACAGCCCTGTTCCAACCGCCATTCCAACTCCTGCAAGCAGATATTCATCGGTTATGAATGGCTGGCCTGTAATGATCTGCTTAAGGTTAAAGAGCAGAGATACTATTATTCCGGTTATCAGCGAGCCGATAACTCCAATTCCCGGAAACGCAGCCATATAGAAGAATCCCGCTACAGCGAAGGGACCCGCATATCTTAAAAGATCGTTGAGAACAGCCGTATAGCCATATTCCGATATTTCAAAAACCTTGTAAAAGGGCATATAAACCGATACGGCGGCGGCTTCATAATTCAGCTTTATAAGCCATGCTGAAAATAAACCCGCGAAAAACAATATCATGGATATAATTCGGGCAAAAGGCGTTTTATTCCTCTTCATTATAATTGATATGCATACGCATAATATAGCGGTGATAGCCGCAACCACAGTTATTAACAACGAGTTTGGCAATGATATATCCTCCTATACATATATATTTTGATTATAGCATGCACACTTGAAATATGGCAAACAGATATGCGGACTATTCGCCCCTTCCGCTGCGGATGGCCTCGATGATTCAGGTTGACTTAAATAACTAAAACAATGCTTGATTATACAATAAAACAATGCTATAATGCTCTGGATGCTGAATTTCAGTTGATTTTTGTATTTTATAAAGCTCGGCTAAGTTTTGCGTCAAAAAGGATTGGTGTCAAGCGGTCATAACGGCGCGTTATTCAAAGATCACGATACTTGAGATCCTTTTAAAATCGGTAAAGCCTTGGTTTCTCGCCGCTTCTTATGCAGACTAGAATCAAATGCTTTGCTGTATCCGCCCATGGTTCCATCCGTTGCGTTTTTGACGTTAAATGTCATATAATGAATCGGACGGCGCAAAGGCCATCACATATATGGAGATGTACCCAAGTGGCTGAAGGATCCGGATTCGAAATCGAGTGACCTCGTTGCTAGCTCCCTTTGCGGAAACCGTTGATTTACAGGCTTTTAATGCCTTGATGATTGGGCTGTGTGCTTGGATTTCTCTCCATCAGTTCTCTCCTTTTTCCGAGGTTGATTTTTGAGCTGATGTTGAAGATAAATACACGGAAAGTTATCGAAGTGGTCATAACGAGCCGCACTCGAAATCATGTGAGATTCTCCTAAAACTGCATATTTATGATACGGAAGAGTATCGAAGTGGTCATAACGAGCCGCACTCGAAATGCGGTTGTCCGCAAGGGCACGTGGGTTCGAATCCCACCTCTTCCGCCAAAAACCCGCACAAACACTAGGTTTGCGCGGGTTTTCTCTTTGTCTCTCATGATCCAATTTTCGTGTCTTCGCCGAAATGGTGACAAAAACGTGGTGACATTGTCACCACGTTTTTTCTCTCTTTATTCATCCAACGCATTCTGGCTGGATTCTCTGGCGACATTTTGGTGATAAGAAGTGGTAACAGGGCTTGTAAATTGCCAAAGCCATCCGGGAATATTCATTCGTCACTCTGTTGATTCTCCTGGATTTTATCAGTGTCCGCTTTCGGGAACAGCGCGTTGTGGTAGGCGTCCAGCACGAACTTCTTTCGCTCCAGCCGCACATCTACGTATTGCGCGGTCATAGCTTCCAGATTGGTTGAAATTCCAAGTTGTAGGCCCGTCCCTTTCAGGCTGTAGCCCAGGATCATGCCCACGGTATAAAAATCGCCGGTCAGCTGGTGCATATTGGTCGCCGCCGAATGGCGCAGGTCGTGGAATCGGAGGTGGGGCAAGTCCATTCGCCGGATCAGCTGGGCAAAATTTGCGGATACGATGTCCCGGCGGTTGGGCGCGCCGTTAGGCTTTGCGTTGACCAGGTCGTTTTCATAGTAGATTCCGCCGCCGTTCCTTGCAAGACTTCGTTGACGCTCTTGAAGTTCCAGTTGCCTTTCAAAGTACTCTTTTGCCACACCAGTAGGGAGTACACGCTCTCCCGAACCGTCTGCCCTTTTGCCTTTCACGGTCGCCATATCACTGGCCTCCGTCGTCCCCGCAGGGATCTTGAAGGGGAGCTGTTCCACCACGGAGAAGCATCCCTTATCCAAATCCACATTGCGCCATCTCAGGCCCAATATCTCGCTCATGCGCATGCCGTACATGCCCGCCAGCATGACGATCATTTCCCATTCCGTACCGGTAAGCAGTCCAAATAGCCGCTGCATCTGCGGGATGGTGTACGGATCGGGCGTTTTCCCCTGTTTGCCAAACTTGGTCAGAATATCCCGGGCTGGATTGTGATCGATGTAACGGTATTTCCGCGCCGACTCCAGCGCAACGCTTAAGATGCGCTGGGTGTAGCGGACAGAACTCTGGGACAGTCCCTCGTCAAACATCTTCTGGAACATCTCGTCCAGCATAGCTGGGGTGAGCGCCCGCAGCTGTACATAGCCGATATGGGGCACAATGTGGTTGCGAATGTAGCTCTTGTATCCGTCAAAGGTGCTGGGGCGCAGATTGGCCTTGCCATGCTGCTCTATCCAGGTCCCCATGTACTCCTGAACCGTCTGCTTGCCCTTGACCATGTGAATGGGCGAATAGGACGGACTGGCCAGCTTCGTGCGCATCTCCGCCTCATATTGGACGGCTTCCTTCTTTGTGGCAAAGCCCTTCTTCACATGGGTTTTCCATTTTCCCTGCTGCTGGTATTTCACATTGACGTCGTACACCACGCCCGCCTTGCCCGTCAGTGCGCCGTTCCCATCTCTCTTATTTTTTACCTGTCTCGTCGATACCGACATGAACTATAACCTCCCTTTCTCCGCGAGCACGTTATGCGTTACATAACGTCGGAGTTGTGTCCGGTTTGGCGAAGCCAAATTCGCGTCCTTCAGACGTGAAAGGACACAACTCCCAGTTTGAAAGATTGATCTTTCAAACTTCCGCCTCCTTTTCCACACGGATTTTATTCCGCTCGTACCAGTCCCAAATCGCGGCTTCCACCAGCAGCTTTCGGTTTCCATTCTCGACATACTCAATTTGCCGGTCCTCGATCAGCTGGCGCAGCTTGTTTTCCCCGATGCCGCTGATGCGGCTCATCTGTTCCACGTTTTTGAGCAGCGTGTCCTCACGGACGTAAGGCGCTGTGTTATTGGACTTCTTCATAAAGATACCCTCATTTCCATCTGATTTTTTCTGCGCAAACGCACAGCATCACATTTCACTCCCTTCTTCCTTATGCTGACATCTTGAATATGCGGGAGATTGAAAGGATTTATGAAACGGATGGGAAAGGAGGGTCAGTACATAGTTGTTTTTCTGCGACAAAACTTCACAATAGCCTTAGAGCACAGCGGCATGAACTATTAAAAGGATCCAGAAAGGCCTGCACACGTTCCACTTACGGATACCGGTGCAGGCCGTTTGATCGTTTTCTTTATGGATTTCCGTCATACCCAGTGTATGACATACTGGTTTAACGTCTCTAGGATTAAAAAATACTTTTATGCTGCGGCAACCACGATTGCAAGAGAATCCGTGAGAAAAACGGTGGTTATCGGACCTCCGACCGTCTATATTCTCATCCGGCGGTTTATTTGGCCCTCCGGCCGTTTTGACTCAATATGCTCTCACCCCCTTCTAAAGAGGGCCCGTTTTCAAAAACGACTGGAGACCAAAAACGGCTGTCTGGCGTTTCTAAATCCGATCAATGTCCTTCATATTATAGTTGGGACGAAAAAGCCGCTCCGGAAGGCGGATTCGTTTCCAATCTAGGAAAGGAGGATGTGTTCATGTTATTATTAAATGGCAAGAAGGAAATAGACGTCAAGGATATCTATGCGACTATCCAATTTCACATTGATTTATTCGCAAATACGAAAGACGGAAAAACAGACGCGCCTGTGGGCAACACAGATGGAAATCTGTTTTTACTTCGGGATGGGACTCTGCACTTTTCAAACGAGAAAACCGAATATGTTACTATGGACATTTTATCTGAGCAATAGGCTTGTACCAGAAAAACGAAAGGCAGGAACCCCGCTGTGTTCTAGAGACGCAGCGGGGTTCTTGCCTTTAATCATTGCTTTAAGAGCTTATAAAACTTGTGCCCAGGCCTGATTCCTTCCGTCCCTGTCAGATAGCTAAGATTGATATCAAAATACTCCGCCAACGCGCAGAGGACATCCAGCGGCGGCTTGTTTGCTCCTAATTCATAATAGGAGTAGGTGGAGCGGTTCACATGAATATAGTCGGCTACTCGTTGCTGGGAGACACCAGTGAGAGTGCGCAGCAGTCTCAATTTTTCAGCAACATTACGGTAAATTTCTGATCCTTTCATAGTCCATATCACATACGGCCACTCGGTTAATATGTTTTTCCCAGAATACAGACATAAATCGAGCCGTCTTCATCTCGCGCGGCTCCTGCCCCAATACGTATAAGCTCCTCAGAAGCTAAGTCGGAGCAATGTACGGTCAACAGCGAACCCTCTTTTACTCCATCCTCAAAAGCTCCTTTTCCCACAGACTCGACACCGGAGCAGGAATGGTATAAGTTTTTTGTCTGGGCCATTTCCTCCGCGTGCGCCTGTGCGGCGGCCGATAAATCAGCATCCATATTCAAGGGCTTGCTTCTATGTGAGTTGACTCCCAACAATAAATCATAAAGGTATGCGTTTCCCATCGCCTCCACGCTTGAGCCGTCAGAAGGTACCGGCGGCGGTGTATCAGGACGCTCGGGAGCGGACGTTTTCGACTGAGACGCTTCCTCTGGAGGATAAGAAGCCGTTTGCGGCGCCGCAGGCACTTCACTGGATGGTGAAGAAACCGCTCTTTCAGGCGAGGAACTCATTTTATTTTCTTATACTTCTGAGGATCTTTCAGTGATATGGGAGGGATTTGATGACTTCTCTAAGTACACTTGTTGTTGTATCTGCGGCGGAAAAAGGCTTTGCTAGCGTCTCTGTAGGTGTTCTTGTTGGTATTTCGTTTAGAGATTGCGCCGAGAAAAATTCTTCAAAGCTGGAGTTAACTGTTTCTTTGGTCGTGCATGCCGGTAAAAGCAATAACCCGCAAAGCAGACAAAACAGACTGGTGATTCTTTTCACTTTAATTTCAATATTTTACCCCCCCACGCCGCCTAGATCAGCTGAATCAATTTGAGCAGGGTTACGCAATTGATAAAGCCCTTAAGATAGATAAAGTCACAATCTATGGAATTTATTTCATTTTGAAGGCGCTCCAATTTGGACATCAGCTTGCGATTTTTACCAATCCGGTTCCGGATTTCATCAAAGACCTGACTGTACTGTTTTTCCTTACGCTGATATTCTACATTATGCTCATTATTACGCATACAAAGATCAGATTGAGCCTCTGAGAACGCGGCTTATAAATGCTCCGTAAACGAGGTGGGCATATCTGTAATATGTTCTTTCAGCAACGCTTCCAGCTTCAATTTGCTTCACCGCCTCCCTCATCCTGTCTTTGAAATCCAAGCGCCTCTAGCAATAGGTTTATGGCAATACGATAGCCCATGGCAAAGGCCTCCCGAACCTCCATCGCAGATGCGCTGCCGCGCGTATGTAACACGACGTGAAACATATCTTTATCTAAAAGATTAAGCTTGCTTTCAATTTGATCTTCCAGTTCACACGCTTGTTTTTGAAGCTCATGAAATTCTGGATTTGATGGATGCAGGTTCTCATTTGGGTTCAGATTACCAAGGTATAAGTTGTCCAAATATGGAAATACAGGATACATATTCTCCTCCTTTTAGTCTCTATAAGTGGTATATTAAACTTCTTATTAAGCTTATATTACCACACGGATATAACACAGTTAAGGGCGTTTGTATCACCTACAGAGCCTTTTTTATCATTTGACTTGCCAAAAGGACTTATAAAATGTTATAATAAAATAAATGGAGGTGCGAAATTTGGCTATTCATTGTAGATTATCCACTTTGTTGGGTGAAAGACGTATTAAGATGGCGGAATTATCCCGTATGACAGGGGTATCCAAGACCACGATCAACGCCATGTACCACGACCGTGTCCGAAAGATAGACTATGGCGTATTGGAACGCATCTGCAAGGCGCTGGATTGTGGGCTTTCCGATATTTTGGAGTATGTGGGAGAATAAGGGCAACTATTTCATACACTTTTTGGTTATGAGTTAACGCATATATGATCCTACTGACGCCGACGCCGATTCTCACAAGCAGCATGAATATCTACGACTTAATCTATTTTATCGACGAAACGGCGCTGCTCGATCCAGAAAGAAATGGAACACGACCTACCGCGCCTGGAACATATTACGGCGCAAAAAAAGCTGAACACGCTGCAAAGGGAATTGAAACAACGCGTGCAGGCCCTGTTTTTTGACGACTTGCGCTTGGAGCAGGCGCTTGATGAGCAAATTGCAACATGAATGTATCCTATAAATTATACGGATGAGGCGAAATGCCGGTTAGTAATACGGGCGGAGGGACAGTAGATGGGAACGAATACAGGCATTCCTTATGAAAAACTGGTACAGCATATCTACCAGCAAATAGTGAATTGTGACGGCATCGACACCATTGAAGTCCAGCATGATGTCACGCTAAAAGGGAAGACAACTTCCCACCAGATTGATGTCTATTGGGAATTTGCTCTGGGAGGCAATCTTTATCGCACTATCATACAGGCAAAAGACTGGGCAACTAAGGTTAAGCAAGAGCAAATGCTCACTTTCAAGGCGGTTCTGGATGATCTACCAAACGGAACAAAGGGTATTTTTATTGCAAAAACAGGCTATCAAAGCGGAGCCATTGATGTGGCGAACGCAAATGGCATCCCAATCTACACCTTCCGCCCCGCCACGGAAGAAAACTGGAACGGGCAAATCCCAATGATTCAAGCCGCGCTGCGGCTTCGCACGCCGTTCTACCATCAACCCCAATTTCGTATACCTTTGGATTGGGCCAAGGAAAACCCGCAAACGGTGGAAATGATGAAGGATCTGGACTCCAGAAGCCTTGTTGTTGACAATGAAACCGGTGAACGCTGGACGATAACCCGGTTAATTTCCGTTGCATGTGACCAATGCGGGTCACCCCCAAAGGAATATACAAAGGAATTCCAGGACGCGTATATTCAGCCGTATGAGACGGATTACAAAATCAAAATAGAAGAATTCAACGGCTTCTTCGGGTATCAAACCAGATATGATGAAACATTCCGGATCCGGGTGGATCAGCTGGTGGGGCATATCCTGCGGGATGTGACCGACGGCAAGATTGAAATTTTTGACGAGAACGCAACACTATTGAGAAACGAGGCGAAAGACAATGGATAATATCATGATGGATGGCATGAGCTTTGATATGGAGCAGGAGGCGCGAGACCGTTTGCGGTCCGTCTTTCCCGACTGCTTCTCCGACGGGAAACTGGATATCGACAAACTGCTCTCCCTTTGCGGCGAATACATCGACAATGACTTTGAGAAATACAAGTTCGAGTGGAAGGGCAAGACCGAGTGCCTGCGCCTGGCTCGCAAGCGCTCCACCGGCACCCTGCGCCCCTGCCCCGAGGAGAGCGTGAACTTCGATGAAACGAAGAATCTGTACATAGAGGGCGACAATCTGGAGGTACTCAAGCTGCTTCAGAACGCCTATTTCCGGCGCGTAAAGATGATTTATATCGACCCTCCCTACAACACCGGTAACGACTTCGTCTATGAGGACGACTTCCGCGACCCCATGGCGCGGTATAAGGAAGTGACCGAGCAGACCACAAAATCCAACCCAGAGACCATGGGACGCTTTCACACCAACTGGCTCAATATGATGTATCCCCGCCTGCGGCTGGCGGTAAATTTGTTGCGGGATGATGGGGTTTGTTTTATTAGCATCGATGATAATGAGGTTCATAATCTCCGCAAGCTTTGCGATGAGGTATTTGGAGAAGAAAATTTTGAAGGCCATATTCACTGGCGTAGACGACATAATCAGCCCAATGATAAGACAAAAATGATAGGTTTGGTTGCTGAACATATTCTCGCATATGCAAAAGACAGCGAGAAGCTTTGTGCAGCAGGAGTTGGTAAAATAGATTTGACCGGCAATTTTTCTAATCCGGATAATGACCCGCGTGGAGATTGGGCATCAAAACCGTGGAAGGTAGGCTCAGATCAGTCAGGTAGCAGATATACTATAACTACCCCTAATGGTGTTACACTGGATGAAGAGTGGATGGGCGAAGAAACAACATACAAAGAACTATTAGCTGATAATAGAATAATCTTTCCTCGTGGCGGAGATGGTATGCCAAGAAAAAAGTATTTCCGATATGAACGGGCGGAAGAAGGACAATGTGCTACTAATTGGTGGGATCATACACAATTTGGACACAATCAGGGCGCCAACGATTGCATGACTGAATTATTCGGCGTGAAAAATGTCTTTAGCAATCCCAAACCAGTCGAACTTTTAAGAGGTCTTATCCAAATATCAGGTGCAAAAAATGATGATATTATTTTAGATTTTTTCTCTGGCTCAGCTACCACAGCTCATGCCGTAATGCAAATATGTGAAGAGACTAAACAACATCTGAATTTCATTCTCGTTCAGTTTCCGGAAAATTTAGATAAAAACTATGCTGCTTCATCTGGGAAAACGAAAAAGCAGCTTAAAGTATCAATTGATTTTTTGGATTCTATTGGAAAATCGCATTATTTGACTGAAATCGGCAAGGAGCGCATCCGCCGTGTGGGCGCAAAGATGCTGGAGGAACAAAACGTCCAGACCACCCTTGGCGATGAAGCCAAGCCGCCGCTGGACATCGGCTTCAAGGTATTCAAGCTGGATACTTCCAACCTAAAAACCTGGGACAGCACACCGGTAAGTGAAGATCAGCTAGAATTACTGTTTGAGCGCATGAACAGCATGATCGACCGTGTCAAGGATGATCGCACCGATTTGGACATGGTCTATGAAGTCATGCTCAAGCTGGGCGTACCACTGACTATGCCTGTGATTCCGATGGAGATTAACGGCAAGCGGGTCTATTCCATCCAGGAGGGTACCACGCTGCTGGTTTGCCTGGTAGAGGGCATCTCCTCAGAGGATGTGGAGGCGCTGGCGGACTACGACCCGACGAAAATCATTCTGGCAAAGAGCAGCTTGGCCGACGACACCGCCATGAGCAATGCCTATTACATCTTGCGGAACCGCGGGATTGAGTTAAAATTGGTATGAGGGAGTGATTCACTTATGCGTGACAAAATATTTATAAGCTACAGCCACGAAGACGAAAGTTATCTCAACGCCCTAAAAATACATTTGCATCCTTTGGAACTTACGGACAAGCTAGAGGAATGGGATGACCAGAAGATTTTAGTTGGCGGAGATTGGGAAAAAGAAATTATGACCGCCATTAATGAAACGGCTGTCGCGATATTGTTGATTTCAAAAGATTTTCTTGCATCTGATTATATCCTGAAAAAAGAATTGCCTCTCTTGTTGGAGGCTTATGAGAATGAAAAAATCAGAATAATCCCTGTTATTTTGACAACCTGTATTTTTTCTCAGTTAAAAACGCTCAGTAAATTACAGGCGGTCAACAGTCCGGATAAGCCACTTTGCGGTATGAAAGAGGATGAACAGGATAAAGTCTGGGTTAATGTCGTTGCCTTAACTGCGCAGGCATATGAAACGTATAAAAACACAAGCAGGATAGACTTTATCTCTCCTGTGGAAATAGTATCACATCTCTCCTCTTTAGCCGACCCGTCCACAGGCAGTAGAAGTTTTTTGGCAAGTGCATATGAGAGGATTGAAAGCATGAGTGATTTTTTAATGCCAGATGAAGCCAGGTGGTATCATGGGCGGATTGTCAAAGCAAGGGGCCATTTGCGTGATGATTTTCGATGCTATTTATTGAATAAGTTGGTTTATAACCATGAGGAAGATCCTGTGCCAAATGAGACGCATTGGCTTTTTTATAGAGCTACGCAGTTTGCCGATTTATACGCTGGCGATAAGGTTATGTTTAGGGTTAGCAAAATAGACAATCTGAGAAATTGGCACGACATATCAAATACACGCAATATCTATATTACCGAACTTTATGTAGATAAGAAGAGGTAATGATATGAAGTTAAAATTCAAAAATCAGAAATTTCAAACTGATGCGGTCAATGCTGTGGTCGACCTGTTTACCGGTCAGGATAAGTGCCAGAGTACATTCGCTGTGGAGCAGGACGCTCAGATGAACCTGCTGCAAAATGATTTCGGCATTGGGAACGCGCTGCTTATCGATAAAGATACGCTGCGCGAAAACATGCATGCTGTGCAAAAGCGAAGCAATCTGCCCCTGACTGATGATGTGGATGAGATGCGGTTTTGCGTGGAAATGGAGACCGGAACTGGCAAGACTTACGTCTACACGAAAACCATTTTTGAACTGCACAAGCGTTGCGGGTTCACCAAATTTATCATTGTGGTTCCCTCGGTTGCCATCCGTGAGGGCGTGTACAAGTCTTTTGAGATAACACAAAGTCACTTTTCTACACAATACGATAATGTCCCATTTCGCTATTTTATCTACAACAGCTCAAAACTCTCCGATGTCCGGCAATTCGCCACCTCCTCCAATATCGAGGTCATGATTATCAACATAGACGCCTTCAAAAAGGCAGAAAATATCATTAATCAGGCGCATGACAAGCTGAATGGCGAGACCGCTATGCGCTACCTACAGGACACAAATCCTGTGGTCATCGTGGATGAGCCGCAGTCGGTGGACAATACCCCCAAAGCGCGGGAAGCCATCGAGTCGCTAAATCCATTGTGCGTGCTGCGCTATAGCGCCACTCACCGGGATAAAATCAACCTGCTCTATCGTCTGACGCCGGTGGATGCCTATCAGATGGGGTTGGTAAAGCAAATTTGCGTATCCAGCAACACCATTGAGAGTGGCTTTAATAAACCATACATTCGGTTGCTTTCCGTTTCCATGGAGAAAGGCTTCAAGGCAAAAGTAGAGCTGGATGTTCGTGGTAAAAATGGAACGGTGTCGCGCAAGACCCTGACTATCAAACCCGGCTCTGATCTCTATCTGCTCTCCGGTGAACGGAAATTGTACGAGGGGTATACCGTCACGGAAATCGATTGCACACTAGGCTTTGAATGCATTGAGTTTGGCAACACCGAAACCGTGCAACTGGGTAAGGCCATTGGAAGTGTAGACGAAGACGCCATCAAGCGGGCGCAAATTCGCCGCACCATTGAAACCCATCTGGAAAAGGAATTGCGTTACTATGACATGGGTATCAAAGTGCTATCCCTGTTTTTCATCGACGAGGTGGCCAAGTACCGCACGTCAGAGGGGGAGAAAGGTCTCTATGCCAAGATGTTCGAGGAATGCTACGAGGAGCTTATGGCCCTTCCGAAATTTGCAGAACTAAAGAATCGTTTCCCTTCCCATGACGGCATCCATGACGGCTATTTCTCACAGGATAAAAAGGGAAAGCTTAAGGATACCAAGGGCGACACTCTCGCCGATTATGACACCTACAACACCATTATGAAAGACAAGGAGTGGCTGCTCAGCTTTGATTGCCCTTTGCGCTTCATTTTCTCCCATTCGGCGCTCAAGGAGGGCTGGGACAATCCAAATGTATTTCAGGTTTGTACGCTGATCGAACAAAAATCCACCTTTACCTGCCGTCAAAAGATCGGGCGCGGCCTGCGCCTTTGCGTCAATCAGGAAGGAGAGCGAATCGAGGATAAAAATATCAACCAGTTGCACGTCATGGCAAACGAGAGTTTGGCTGAGTTTGCCGATGCACTTCAAAAAGAGATTGAGGCAGAGACCGGCGTCAAATTCGGTACATTGCAGATAGAGCTCTTCTCAGGCATACCTTATACGGAAACCACGATTCAGGTGAAAACGATTGATATGGCTGATGCAAACAGGATTTTGGAATACATGGCCCAAAATGACTTTACCACCATTGGAGGTAAGCCTACGGAGAAAGCGAAAGCCGCAATTGTAGAAGGCTTGACGGCTGTCCCCTCAGAGTTGGAACGGGTGAAGGAGCAAATCGCCGCTGCAATCAATCATGACGAAGGTGTTACTGCGGATTCCCTCGTCGGCACGCCCTATCATGAGTCCGTTGCAGTTGATAAAATGGTTTCCTATGAGGAAGCGGCGGAGCTGATGAATCACTTCTATAAAATAGGCTATATCTCCAAAACCGGCAAAATAAAAGACACCATGAAAAACGCACTACGCAATGGAACGCTTGATTTACCTGCGAAGTTTGAAGCTGCCCGGGATCGCTTTGAGGATATCATCAGCAGAGCCAGCAAGGTGCCGCCTATCCGCGATGCATCGCGCGATGTCGTGGTACGGCTGAACAAAAAAGCGATTCTCTCGCCGGAGTTCTTTGAACTATGGGATAAGATTAAGCAAAAAACGATGTATCGCGTTCAGATTGACAGCGAAAAGTTGGTAGAGGACTGCGTGAAAGACCTTGCTGCCATGCCGCCGATTCCCAAGACCCGTCTAGTGTCCCGGACAGCGGATATTGACATCAGGCATGAAGGCATCACCCATATAGAGTGCGGAATCCGGTCGACAGACGTTCAGGACGATTATACTTATCTGCCGGACATCCTCGCCATTGTCAGTGAGGAGGCACTCCTGCTTGAATCCACTGTATTGGAGATTCTCGAAAAGAGTGGGCGTGTTGCAGATTTTGTGCGCAATCCCCAGTTATTTATGAAAAACTTTTTGGATATTATAAAGGCAAATCGGCATCGATTGGCCATTGACGGTATCCGCTACGTGAAGCTGGACGGTGAGGAGTATTATGCACAGGAAATTTTTGGTGCACAAGAGCTTATAGCAAATCTTGATAAAAATGCTGTGGCTGTAAAGAACAGCGTTTACGACCATATTATCTACGACAGCAGCACAGTAGAATACCCCTTTGCAGTGGCATTGAATCGGGATCCCGACGTGAAGTTGTTCTTCAAAATACCCGCCAGCTTCAAGATTGAAACGCCTATCGGTACTTATAACCCCGACTGGGCCGTTTATTTGGACTGTGATGGTGTAAAGAAGATGTACTTTGTTCTGGAAACCAAAGGGACCACCAACCTGTTCGATTTTCGTGGCCCGGAACGGTTGAAGATCCACTGTGGTAAGCGACACTTTAAGGCATTGGAGAATGATGTGGAGTTTATAGTGGCTGAAGATTGGGAGGAAATAAAAAAGAGTATCTAGGAGTACGCAAGGGCCGGGGTGATGACATCTTTATAAGCATAATAAAGAATTTTAATAACCCTAAGGGAAAGCCCCTTTACTTGTGGATTCTGCAAACAGTATATATAGGAAAGCCAGAAACATTGTTGTTTCGGGCTTTCCTTCTTCGTAGCTCTTAAGAGGTTTAAAGCGATTGATCAAAAAACTTTCGTAACCTCCCTGGGCATCTGAAAAAAGTTGCTCAGACTCCAAACGAACACAAAATACCATATATCTCAGATTGGTATCCCGATAAAGGTATTGCGGAAAAAACAAATGAATAAATATCGCCGGCGCCAAAGACAAATTTCACTGTTTCTGCAAAACAGTCTGTGTGCGAGTATTTTCCTTGTGCTTACTTTATCAGGGGATTATAATTAAGACAAAGTAGTCCAAGGCAGGTGAGCCGATGTTTTTAAGCTCTGTATCTTCCCGTATTCGCAATCGTGTTTTATTTCCACAGATAGGACATAATATCCATTGCTCATTCAATATTGTCAATCCTTTTCTCAGCACGAATAATTACTGTACTGTCATTTTGGTGTAAAATCCTTATATTTATAAATCCCGCATTTCTTAATAAATCATATTGATGTTCAAAAGTAAGCGGAATATCAATGTGAACAAAAGCGCTATCGGCTATATTGCTTTTTCTGCGTTTATATTCATATTCTTTAAGGCATAACTGTTCTTCTTCATCACAACAAGCAAAGTAATCACATTCGATATAGTAACCGCCATTTTTAATTGATTGAAATAGTTTGTTATAAATAGTTTGCTTCTTTTCATACTTAAAGTGATGAAGCGTTTCAAACGACAAAGCAGCGTCATACTGTCTTTTTTCAAAGGGATATTCAAAATAATCCGCTGTTACTAACTCAATGTTTTTGTTTTGATACTTTTCTCGCAATTTATTAAGCATTTCTTCGGACAAATCAATTCCTGTTATATTTACATTCGGAAAACGCTTATAAATGGCTTCAAGTTCTAAACCTGTACCACAACCTATATCAAGCAGGGTTTTCAAATTATCATCAAAAAAATCTGCAATATACTTATATTCTTCTGCCCAATGCTCAAGGTGAACATCATCGTAAATGTCAATTCGTCGAGAAAAGAAATTCGACATTTCTTCTGTGGGTGTTTCTTTTTCGTCATTCAGCCATTTTTTTAGTTCGTTCAAATATTGCTTTATTTCATCTGGTGTCCTAATTTTGTTTTGTAGCATAGCTTTTACTCAACCTCTCGTAAAAATCATTTAATAGTAAATCAATATCATTATAACATCCGTGAAGAAATTCTCAAGGTTTTCGTGTGCGTCCGGGAATCCTTGATACAGAAGTCAGCCGTCGCTGATAATTCCAATTTCATCCACAACCTGCGCCACTTCAGAAGGAATATGGCTGGAAAGTATCACGGTAATACCCCTGTCAGGGAATGAGGCAATCAATTCTCTCAGCTCTTTTATGCCAAACGGATCAAGGCCATTGGTAGTCTCGTCAAGAATCAGGAGATTTGAATGATTCAGCAGGGCAATCACCTATACTAAGCCTTTGTTTTATATCCATAGATAATTTTGAAGCTCGTTTCTTGCCGGTGTTCTTCAAATCCACAATTTCTAAAACCTCATCAATACGCTTTTTCGGAATCCCCAAAAGCCTTGTATGAACCATCAGGTTTTCCTCTGTGGCGAGATTTCCGTACAAAGAAGAAGCCTCAATCAAAGCGCCGATTTGGGACAGGCAATTTTGGTTCCAGGGCTTTTATTCAAAAATAATCTGCCCGCTTGTAGGGCGTATAATGCCGATCAACATCTTCAGTGTGGTGGATTTCCCTGCGCCGTTCGGGCCAAGCAGACCATAAACGGTGTTTCGCCTGACCTGCAGGGAGATATTGTTGGCTGCCATCTGTTGTCCGTATCGCTTGGACAAGTCTTTCGTTTCAAGAATAAAATCGCTCATATCGTTATCCTCATTTCATCATATAATTTGCAGACACGCTGAATTAATCTGCATGGTTTCGATAAGCATCCTCCTTTGCTTACGAAAACAGATTAACAAACGAAAATAACGATTCTATAACGCCCCAGATTATTGTTCAAAACGATACCCGCAGCATCGTTGTTTCAGTGCCTTGTCCTGCCGTCACTGGCTTGTCCTTAAATATCAGCCCATCGCGGGTAGTGACCGTGATAACTCCTCGGGTGCTTCCGGATGAACCTGGGTATGAGAACTCAGAGAGGCTGGCTCCTCTTCGGCGCTGGCCGCAGTGATAGACTGGGAGCTTGACTGTTCTCCTTACCCCCGGATAGAGAGTCGGCGGACAGCCCCGCGCAGGTACTAAACGCCTACAGGGCTGCAATCGTCCTTTTAATTTAAATACATAGACATTTTCTTTCATGTACTTCCTCATGCTATTCCATTGTTAAAATTATTGCCTCTTTCTAGCACTGAGCTGTGAAGAGAACAGCATCGAGACTATGCCAATGACCAAATAGAGCCCCGCGTATATTACGAATGCGCTTTCACCCGGATCAAAGAATATCCATGTGCCAAGCAAAACAGGACAACGGCAATTACAGGCAGGCTCCACATTACTTTTATGTGTTTTCCCGCAAAAATCCCTAAAGTAATGCAGTATATCGGGTTGATAGCGAAAAACAATAGCAGAATAACCGCCATGCGGCATCACTTTTGGCAAAAGTAATCGCGGCCCATGGCAATAAGAGCATCATGGCGGCTGATCCAATCAAGCACCCTATAAATTTCTTTTCATTCTGCGTCCTGCGTAATCCTTCCCCCGTCTTTCCTGCAGATTCTTAAACGCCAAAGCTGTCTTTACTAATAAACGAAGCTAAATATGCCCGGCAAACGGGAAATTATAATTCTGTTTTCAGTAGTGAGTACATCTTCATGTCAATAACTTTACCGTTCTTGATGGCGTTATTTCTCAATGTGCCCTCATATTGGAAACCTGCTTTTTCAAGTACCCGGCAAGATGCGGTATTGTATGCAAACGGCTCTGCGTAGATGCGAATAATATCGCTCTTTTCAAAAACATACTTGCAGATTTGTTTAACGGCTTCAGTCATGATTCCTTTTCCCCAATATTCTTCTGCGATGCAATATCCTAATTCGGCAGTCTGTCTGTGAATGTTTCCTTGACGAAAAACACCAATACTTCCAATTGCCTTTCCATCTATCGTAATAGCAAACGCAAACGTTTCGTTTTCATCTGCGGAGAGCATAGCAGAAATATAATCCACCCCGTCTTGCTCTGTGTAAGGGTAAGGTAATCCGTCCCGAAGATTATCTTGTATTTTTGTATTTGAAAGAGCCGACGCTAAATCTTTTGCGTCTGATAACTTCCATTTTCTTATTTTACAAGTCATTTTACACATACCTCCTCGCTGACACCCGATTTCTCGGGGTGTCTTATGTTAAGCTTGCGCAATAAACAAAATACTCATCACATGCGTTCGGCATATAAGTCAAATTTGACATGCCATTCGCCATCCTCTGTTACCGTAACATCTTGCCAATGAAAACGATCGTCCTCGATTTTGGCAAAGACCCATTTTCTCCTTTCGTCCTCAATGTTTGTAAGGACGATGAGATCGTCTTGCTTTCTCGCCTCAAACCGCATAATTTTTCCTGTGTAGCAATATGAGACATCCCAAGCGTGTGTGCCAGGGTTGTAAACACGAAGCGTTGTTCCGTATTCAAAGCCGGGCAAGACAATAACATCCTGTACCGCCATTCCCTCAAGAACCCATGAAAAATGCCATTCGCCTTTCATTACGCGGGAAGTGCTATTGTCAACATAGTCGATTTTCCATCTGCCGATCAGCTTCCCGAAAAAATTAAATTCCTCGGGTAGCGCTTCATTTTTTACTTCACTTGTCAGTGCTTTATAAAAATGTTCCATGTGCCGCTCCTCCTGTTACTATAAACTGTTTTCTGAACTCCTTTTGACCTTCAAAACAACCTTTTCCCATCTGAAATATCAATACCAAGCTCTTTCGCCCTGCCGGCCTGCTGATACGGATTGATTTTTTCCACGATGCCGTTATGACGGAAAAGAGAGCCTGTATTCTTAAACCAGAAGGTCGCGCCCGCGCGCGCGCATTGCTCCCGGATGTTCAGCACCCACTCGTAATCGCACGCGCGCGCTGCCCTCCCCGTTTCGCCGCCAACGGTAACATGATCCACCCCATGAAGATAGCGGGTTAGGTCGATTGTTTCCAAAAGCGGAGCGCAGG
>UQXE01000009.1 GCA_900544965.1 uncultured Eubacteriales bacterium
GGGAGCAAGGTTGGTATATCCGGCATATGTGAGTACTTCGGGATCATACTCAACACTGATTACCGCTGCCGCAAGGTTGTTGGCGCTTACAGGCACCACCACGGCTTCTCCCGGTTTGGCGTTTACATTCCCTGCCTCGATTGAGTAGATTGCGTTCTCATATATGGGTTTGATTATCATATCCCCGGTTACGCTTGATGCATCCTCTGACCATCCAACAAACGGATTGCCTTCAAGGACCGGCGCTTCCGGTATGATAGCTGACTGAGAATCAGCTACACGCTGGTCAAGTATAGTTGTTCCATTTGCGTCAACGTATACTACGCTGTGGAACGTTGTCCCCATCATGGGATGGCCGTCCCATGAGCTCTGGCCGTCCGGAGCCCAGCTGTCGACGTTTTCGTTATCATAGTATACTGTAAGGGACTTGGCGTTCTTGAACACGTTGGCTCCGATATTGGCTGGAACATCCCCAAGGAAGTATGCTTCCCTCAGCGCTGCCGTGCCGTAGAACGCGCTTCCCATCAAAGTATTCAGGTTAGGACCAAATACTACGCGGGTAAGGCCTGCGGCATTGTTAAACGCATATTCGCCAATAAGCTCAACGTCATTAAGGAATACGTATGGTAGGCTTCTGCAGTTTGCAAACGCATAAGCGCCTATGTTCTTCAGCGTAGAAGATACGTCTAGACTGGTGAGTACGTTACATCCAGAGAAGGCATATGCATCTATGCTTTCAACGCTGTCCCCAAGCTTAACGGTGTTGAGGTTGGTGCAATTATTCATTGCGTATGTACCAATGAAGGTTACATCCTTGCCAAAATTGATGCCTTCAATGGCTTTGCACTCATAGAAAGCGTATGGAGCTATTGTAGTAACGCCATCGGGAACTACGTACATAGTATCCGGCCTTCCGTTTGGATAGAACACCAGAGTGTCCTGCGCCTTATTGAACAGTACGCCGTCGATGCTGCTAAACGTCTCGTTTGCCGGATCAACATCGATTGAAGTCATGGATAATCCATAGTAGAACGACGTATAATGTATGTTTTCAAGGCTTGCTGGCAACCGCAGGCTCTTGAGGTTTGAGTTGCGCGAAAGCGCATGCTCGCCCAGGGTTACAAGCCCGTCGGGAAGGGTTATTGATTCAAGCGCCATTATCGAATAGATGCCGTAGTTGCCAATCTCAGTTACTGTTGAAGGAACTTCATATGAAGTATCCAGTTTGCCGAGCGGATAGAATATCAGTTTGGTGACGTCCTTGTTGAAGAGTACGCCGTCAATACTGCACATATACGGGTTGTTCTCGTCGACTACGAAGCGCTCCAGCTTGTCGCAGTAGTTGAATGCCATAGAGCCGATTTCCTGCAGCCCCGTACCGAAGTTTATGTATTCCATGTTGTTGCAGCGGTTAAACGCGCTTGTACCGATGGAAACAACGCTGTTGGGTATCTCTGCGTATGTTATTCCGCTGCATCCATAGAAGGCGAATCCTCCGATTGTTTCGAGTTTGTCGTTAAACTCAATATTGGTAAGCTTCGTGCATGAGTAAAACGCATTGTTTCCAAGGGTAACCAGCTCCTCGGGGAATACTACCTCAGTAATCTCTGTGCAATAATAGAATGCGCCATAGCCGATTTCCCTTGTCGTATCGGGCAGGTCGATTGAGGTAAGCTTCTTGCAGTAGTTGAATGCACGCTCTCCAACGACCTCAAGGGTGCTCGGGAACTTAATATTGGAAAGATTGGTGCACTGCATGAACATGCTGTCCGGAATCTCCGTCATGCCTTCCGGAAGCACGACATTATCCAGATTTGAACAGTAAGAGAATACGCTGTTTCCATATTCCGTTACTGTCGCCGGTATGGACAAACTTGTTATTCCGGAGCAGCGCGCGAAGGCCGATGAGTCGATCTTTGTAACGCCTTCTGGTATATCAAGTTCAGTAAACCCTTTACATCCGTTGAACGCCATGTTTCCAATGGTCTTAAGGCTTCTGCCCAATGTCAGCGTAGTCGCCGCAGAGCAGCCGTTGAACGCGGAGCTTCCTATATCTGTAACTGTGTCTGGAAGGTTGATAGCCAATATCTTTGAGCATTTTGAAAACGCCGACGATCCGACTTCACGCAGGCTGTTTCCAAAGGTGACATTGACCATCTTTGAACAGCTATAGAACGCATAGTTGCCGATAGATTCAACGCTGTTGCCAATAGAGACGTTTATAAGCGAAGAGCAGAAGTTGAAAGCATACTTGCCTATCGTCTTAAGGCCGTTTCCGGTATTCAAATCTGTAAGTCCCTGACACCAGGCGAACGAGTATGCGCCGATTGATTCCAGCGATTCTGGCAGATTAAGCGTGGTGATTCCTTTACAGGAATAGAATGCGTAATCGCCGATGGTTTTCACGTTATTGCTTATTACTATATCAGTCGCGCCCTGGCAGTAATAGAAAGCATATGCTCCGATGGTTTCGACGGAATCAGATATTATAATCGAAGTCATGCCCCTATTGTTATAGAACGCATAGCTTTCTACCGTCTTAACTCCGTCTGGCACCGTATACTCATTTATGCCGTTGTTGGTTGGGAAAGTTTTCAGTAAGGTCATATCCTTGCTGAACAGAATTCCATCCACATCGCAGTAATTCGGGTTTTCATCAGCAACGGTTATTCCAGTAAGGCTTGAACAGTATGAGAATGCCGCCGGTCCTATATCGGTTATTCCAGAATGGATGTTGGCACTGCCAAGCGAACTGCATCCAAAGAACGCCTGTTCGCCGATGGTCGTAAGACTGGCGGGGAACTCTATCCCGTTTAGCTTGCTGCAGTAAGATAAGCCGTAAGCTTCAATAGTGGTAAGGCTTTCGGGAAGAACTACATTCTCGAACGTTGCGAAATAGAAACCATATCTGCCTATTGTTTCAACGCCATCGGGAACCTGGTATGTTGTGTCTGCCTTGCCGCCAGGATAGGCTATAACCGTCTTTACTTCCTTATCGAACAACACGCCGTCAATGGACGTAAAGTATTCGTTTTCCGGATCCACTTCTATTCTTTCCAAAGCCGCGCATCTTGTAAAGGCATTTTCACCGATTGAACGGACATTCTTGCCAATAGAGATGCTTCTGATCGTGGATTCGAGGGAGAAGGCTTTTTCAGCTATTGCTGTTACGGGATAGTCCATAATCGTATCAGGAATTACAACGTCCATATCGGCGCCTGTATATCCTGTGATGGTTACTTCGTCATTATCCTCGACAACATACTCAAACTGAGCGGTCGTTTGTATTTCACCGGTTTGAGAATCAACAGTAAATATATACCGGTTGCACGCATAGTCAGCTACCGCGATATACAGGGTTTCGGTTGAGCCTACGTTAACGCGGATCGTTGTCTTGGCGCCAATTTCAGCTTCGTTTATTCCGAGCTGTGCGATTGGATCCGAGAAAACACCCATGTCGTCCGCATCCCAGATTTCTACATAAGATACGAAGCGGTTATCCTGGACTTCCATGGTAAGAGTATTTCCATCCGATACGCACGAAACCACCTGCGGCGGCGTGTTATCGATTGTAACAGGGAATTCCCAGTAATAGTTCTCGTTTTCTTCAGGAACAAAGCCTTCGTAATCCAGCTCCGCTTGGACGCGAACCATAACCGTTGTGCCTTCGGCAAGCGCTTCACCGGCCGAATCGGTACCATACCATGCGTTCATCTTGCTTTCAACAAACGCACCGGCAGGTAATATGCTCTCATAGGTATCGCTATACACGGACTTATAGGCGTAGTCTGCTGTCTGGTTGTAGTAAACTTCTCCGGTCTTTACGTCTGTAATCGTATAGGTAAGTCTTCTCGCGTCCCTTAAAAGCGACGTGTAAACAAGGTCAACCTTATCATAACGTCCATCAACGCGGAGCGGAGACAGCGAGTTCCTCTCCGGCATATGGCCTGGATTAGAAATATTTACATACGGGTTAACTCCAAACGGCAGGAAGTTCGATGTTCCGGTGATCATACTGCCGCCGTAGTTAGTGTACTGGCTGCTCCAGGAGGGAAGGCCATTGTAGGATTCCCAATAGTAACCGGTGTCAATAATCGGCGCTTTGCTCCAGTTTCCGTAGAAAGCCAGATATGGAACGTTAAGATTGGCGCCGATAACACCTTCCTCATTAGCGAGCTGTTTAAGCTCTACAAAGCCCTCAATATAAATTCCGTTTTCAAACTGCCCATCAAGCTCGGCCTTGATCTCATCGTTTAGCGTTATCTCGACCTCAACCTCGGCTGAACCGTTGGCGGGAACGACCGCTATATCCTGATCCCAGTTTGTGGTTATTGTGGCCTGGCCTGTAATATCCCTCGCGCTCTGAGACATGAAGTAAACTTCTTCATCATGATAAGTGCCGCCCAGCTCAGACATCTCGGTAAGCACTATCGGTAATATTTCATAACTTATCTGTGTATCAGAGGTGTTGTTGATTTCAAATTTCAGCGTATACACGCCTGATTTTTCAGGGTCGTCCCCCAGCTCCAGCTTCGGTCGAACATTGTCTTCAACAGTAATATATGCGTCCGTCGCTATTGCGTTTGCTATGTTAAGCAAGCCTGCGCCCTGCTGACGAGGCGAATAAGCTATTCCCTCATCATTTTCCGATGGCGTTGCGGTGCTCATCATCAGAGTATTGATGAGTTGTATGCGTTCCTCCGCATCCATCCCCGGGTACCTTTCCTCCATAACCTGGAGCATGATTGCCATCGCTCCGGCAACGTGAGGGGAGGCCATGGAGGTGCCGCTCATGAGGCCATAGGAATTGTGGTTCCTTGATGAGAAAATATTGCCGCCTGGCGCCATTATTTCCGGCTTGATTGTAAGTCCGGCAGTTGTACCCCAAGAGGTAAAGTCTGACGGCTCCCCGCCAACCTCGTTTGGTTTTATGCTGGAATCCGTTGCTACGTAGAGAGTCCCTACGCCGTCAACAGCGGCTTCAAGCATGTACTGTCCATCGGTCATGCTAATAGAAATACATGGTGTAGGGTCGGTGAGAATCTGCATGTTCAGCATTCCGTCCGTATCATTGTTATAGACGATGCATGCTGCCGCGCCGTGGGCTATCGCCTGCTCATGCTTTGCCGAAAAGTTTGTTTCTCCGCGCGATACCAGCGCAACCTTTCCCTCCACGTCGAGGCCTTCATAGTCGCTGGCTTCGCCGTAACCCGGAACCACTACATATTCAAGCGTTTGTCCGCCTAGAACATGAATGAACTGGCCGTTTGGATCATAGTTAATTGACGAATCGTTATAGAATATTTCATTGTCGCCAACCTTGAAGTAGTTGCCTTCAATAACCAGATTCTCTACGCTTGCCACTGCCAGGGACTGGGCATAAGAAGCCGGTGCGCCTACAATGCCGTTGTCCGGATTGGACGTTAAGCTCTTATCGAGCTCCCACTGGTTGTTGCGCGCCGCGGTTGTATCGTTTCCGGCGGCAGCAGCAATATTAATTCCAGCCTTGCTGAGACGCTCATAAGCAGCCATAGTGGTTACCATATCGTCTCTGTAGGTAAAGCCGGTTCGAGAACCAAGGCTCATATTGATAACGTCTACTCCTAGTGGTACGCAGTCCTCAAGCGCCGCAAGTATATCGTCAGAAGACGCGTCCCCTCCGTCTGGGAATACCTTAAGGATGATAAGCTGTGCTTGCGGAGCCACGCCTTGTATCTTTCCATCGGCTGGATCGGCGCCTACAATGCCCGCTACGTGGGTACCATGGTCGTTGCCTCCGTTAAGATGGTTTACGTTTGTATCTCCGCCAGCATAGTCATATACAAAAGGCAGCTTGCCGCTGAGGTAAACATCGTCCACAGTTATGGGCTGTCCCCTCTGAGCGTTCAAGCTGTTGTTTGTTAATACGTCTTCAATATAGGCCCTGTCAAACGCCTGGTTTTCCGGTTCGACCGCAAAAGCGTCGTGATCAGTGTCAATACCCGTATCAAGTACCGCAACGGTGATGCCTTCGCCGCTGTATCCAAGATCCCACAGTATTGGCGCGCCTATTGTATCCGAGCCTGTATTAACCTTTGGTTGCACCGGCAGCTCATAACTTGCCGCTACATAGGCCCGTTCAACGCCCTCCGTATTACGGATAGTGTCGAGCTGGCCATATGTGCATTCAAGAGCGAAACCATTGAACAGCGTGGTATAGTTATACTTTAACCGCATGGTTCCCTGCTCTTCTTCGTCAGCCTGGGAAACAATTTTGCTGAACACGTTTTCGTGATCGGCAAACATTGATTTCTGTAGGTTTAGTCCCTTACTCGTGAGCCTTCCATCCTTTAAGGTTCCGGAAAGATCAGCAAGAGGCTCGTCCTTAAGCTCAACGATGATCCTCACGATATCGCTGTCATCGTAAGAATCTCCGATGGCCTCTCTGGCTCCAGCCAAGCTGCTTAAAGCTACGCTTTCGCCGTCCATCAGCCCTTCGTCTGCCGGGTTAGCGTTATCGCTGCTGCCATTAGCGGCAAGCGCGTTCAACGGCAGCATGGTAAACACCATAAGGGTTGCCAGCAAACATGTGAGCAAACACTTTGGGGCCCTCTTCATACTTGTTCCTCCTAAATAAATTTAAGTGTGAGTTGCCATTAGTTGCATTATCAAACAACTAATGTTACGTCATTGACTAATATACAGTATTTCGACATATTTGTCAACTATTTTTGGCTGGTTAATTATTGATTTTTATATGTATTTCATAAGCTTATAACGCATAAATATTCATTACTGTAGTTGCTCAAACACCTTTTATTCTTTAATATTACGTTATGGCGTATATATCAAGAGTAATATTCTGAGAACTATAAAACTTCGTTTTGTATATTAATGTATCTTGCAGCATTGGGTTATAATTATGTTAATATAGAGTGAAATAAAAGTTAAAGCACAAATTCAAGGGAGAAAGACTAATGTATTTGGAAACAGGCAGAATAATAATTAGGAACTTTACATCGAACGACCTGAATGATCTGTATGATATATTTAGTGATACAGAGACCATGAGGTTTATCGAACCTCCGTATAGCATGGATAGGACTCGGAGTTTTCTTGAAGCCTTCTGCATTCACAGAGATCCTCCTGGCGCTTATGCGGCCGTAGAATGTTCATCCGGAAAGGTGATCGGATATATTCTGTTTAAACCACTTGACGATCCAGAGATATATGAGATGGGCTGGATATTTAACAGAGCTTATTGGGGTAAAGGCTATGCATTTGAAAGCTGCTCGGCAGTGATCAAGTATGGTTTTAATACACTGAACCTTCACAAAATTTGCGCTGAAACGGTTGATCCGATCAAATCTTTAAATTTTATGAAGAAGCTTGGCATGAAATTGGAAGGAATAATCCGTCAACAATCAAAACAGGCTGTTAACACCTGGCAAGATATATATTGGGCAGGAATAATAAGAACTGATATTTAAGTAAAATACTTCCCCGCTATCCATTTCCATACCATGACAGCAGGGATAATATTATATTTCCAGCTATTCCAACAGGGCTGATCTTGCCATATCAAACAGGTTGCTGATGGCTTCCTTGTTAAGGCTGTAATAGATTCTCATCTCTCCCCTGCGCGTATGCACAAGACCATAATCCTGCAGCGTAGACATATGCCTTGAAATCGTAGCGGTTGTAAGATTCATTTCATTTGCAAGTTCCTGCCCATAAGCGCTGGTGTTTGATATACGGCGGAGTATCTCAAATTTGCTCCTGTCGCTTATAATTTTAAGTATATTGCAAATGGAGTCATTCGTAAGCTGGATTTTATCTATATGAAAATCCTCATCAATCAATATACCTATATAAACCTGGCGATGATCCTTACCTATCAGCACATCATATGTATATATCATGTCTGTACACGCGATAACGCTTAGGTTTACAATCATATCCAGCGAGTCCTCCGGTATTGATTGTTTTGCAATATGGTCTAGGAATGAGAAGAAGCTATGACCCAGAAAATAGCTTTCCCAATAATCATATGTGCTCTGAATAAGCGGCATTATTTTATTAAGCGCCTTATTAAGCCTTGGGAACACCGACCATATCAGGCTTACCATTTCATCAAAATGCTCCTTGAAGCGCAAAAGAACCTTATAGATGTTCCATTTTGTTTCATCTTCCAATTCAAGCTTATCAAGCTGGTCAATATAGTCAATGTCTGCTTCGTCCTCTTCAAGCAGCCTAATGCTTAGTCCGCCGCTATTTATATTTGTTATCTCAATTCGCTGGGTTAATATGCTGTCCGCCATCTTATGAATATATTCAATAGAGTCCTCAACATCCAAAATAGAGATATCCAAAAAACTGTATACCAGTACTTTAGCAAGGCACATGCTCTGTCTCTTGTTGTCGGATTCAAGCTGTTTAAAATAGTATGCAAGCCTTGGGTCGCTCTTATCCAATTCAAAACAAGCCTCTTTAATTATATCTGAAAGAGTATCGAATTTTTCAATCAGCTTGCGTTTTTCATCGTTGGTATATTTCTTCCCATATTTGAGCAACAGGTTGTTTTTCTTTTCATCATAATTAATGTTGTTAATATATGCATATACGGCCTCGACTGCTTCATAAAGCAACACGGGTTGCCTAAGCGTTAAATTTGCCATAATTCTCCCCTCCGATTGCTTTCAAAGCATGATTTTATATATCCGAAACCCTTCATACCGAAAACCGTTTTTACAACTCATTACATTTTATGATAATAAACAACATTTCAAATGTCAACCCCCAATGTATAGGCAACAAAAATAAATTTGGAGGCATTACTAGTGTTTTTAAATATTACAATAAATAGCCGTTTAAATTAAAAGCCTCACACCCTTACCGTTAGGAATTAACCTGTTTTCATTGACATCAGTTTTTTGAATATCGGCTTTAGCTTTATCATCTCGCCGCTTGTGCAAAACTCAATCGTTCCCCTGCCTGTACGCTGCCTGACTCCGTTTTCATCCAGAACCCTTTCAAGCTGGCGAACGGTACCCTCACTCCCGTCAATTATCTCGGCTCTGCCGGAGAAATGATTTCTTGCATAATTATCTATAGCCTCTTTGATGAACACGTAATGGGTGCACCCAAGCACTATAGAATCAATCGTTTGGCCCTTATATGGAGCTAAATATAACGACAGGAGATCGTCAAAGTCACTTATTCCCACCATTCCCTTCTCTATTCTGTTTACAAGTCCCGGACATGGTACGTCAATAACCCTTTCAGGATTTGGCATTCTCATCTTTAAAGCTTTATACCTTGATAACTGCGTGGTTGCAACCGTCGCCATCATCAAAATTTTTCCATCGCCTTCTTTGCTGCAGGCAGGTTTTATTGCCGGTTCCATGCTGAGAACGGGAACCGAAACGCGTTCCCTTATAGACCGTATCGCAGTGCCGGTAGCCGTATTGCACGCAACCACCAACGCCTTTATCCCCCTGCTCATCAGGTAATTCGCGCATTTCAGCGACAAGCTGTTGATCTCATGTTCAGGTCTATCTCCGTATGGGGCATGGGCGTTATCTCCATAATATATATAATTCTCCTCTGGCATCAGTTCCACTGCTTTTTTTAAGAAACTTACGCCCCCAAAACCTGAATCAAATACTCCTACCGGCTTCATACATTCCTCCGAACTATACGTCTGCGGTTTCAATGATATCATAGTTCCACATTATATGCGCATCCTCTCCCGTATCCGAATAGTATCGTTTTCTGACGCCCTCCTTTTTAAATCCAAGGCTTTTATAAAGCGATTGGGCCGCAATGTTTCGCTCCCTAACCTCAAGGCTCATGCAGCTTGCTTTATTCTCAGCCGCAAGCTTCATCATGCTTTGCATAAGGATACGTGCAAGCCCTCTCCTTCTAAACTCCGGCTCTACCGCTATATTCGTTACATGAGCCTCGCCCAGATAAACCCACATCCCGCCGTAACCGACTATATTACCGTTGATCTCAATAACAAGATAATGCGCAAACTTGTTTTTGAGTTCCTTATACAGCGACTCGTACGACCACGGAGTTATAAAGCATATGCGTTCTATCTCAGCTACTCTTGCTACATCAGGTCCCTTCATTGGACGTATGTCAAAACCGACCATAAAATCCCTCCAGCTCACCAAACCTATTTTAACTTTCTCTCGGCCTGCGATGGTCTAAGATACATAGGGGTTGCTTCGGTTAAACGGCCGCGTCTTCGGCCGAGCGCCCGATTTGCCGCCTTTATAACTGACCTGGCGTCCAGTTTGTTGAGCTCATCATCCAAAAAACGTGGGTTTACACAAACTTTTTTAATGGTCTGCCTATATTGCACTGCCCCAGTACCAATAAACAGCGTATCGGGAGGAATCTCCTTAAGAAATTCGTTCACCTGCACGGCCGATGGATCCAGACTGCACTCCCCGCCCATGTATAACGCGGAATAACCATTGTCATTGCGCGCGTCGATAAGCGTGCATATGTTTCCGCAAAAGGGCAAGTCTGCGTTAAACGCAAGCGCCTCCAGGGAGCAAACCGGCACAATTTCCCTTCCATGCGTATATGCCATTGCGTTGGCTATGCACACGCCTATTCTTACCCCTGTAAAGGAGCCTGGGCCTGAATCAACGGCATAGATGTCTATCATATCTGGAGTTATGCTGTTTGTCGCCATAAGCTCATCTACCAGCGGTAATATCGTTTGAGAATGAGTCCCACTTGCCGTTTCAGCTGATTTTGAGAACAATTCACCGTCTACCATCAGCGCGGCGGAAGCCACAGAGGATGAAGTGGAAATAGCAAGCATAATCATAATCGTATCCCTCAAGCATTGATGTAAAGATTCTTAATTATCAGCTCATATTCACTGCCGCGAGAATCCAGCCTTACTACCCTTGGCTCGGCTCCGTTGCCTGTAATATGTATTTCAAGTCGATCTTCGGGCAGCGCATCCCGAACGTTTTCCGGCCATTCCATAATTATTATACCATCACGGTTCAAATACTCGTCAAAACCAATAGCGTATAATTCATCAGAACCGCTAAGCCTGTATGCGTCAAAATGGAAAAATGGAACGCTAATGGTATGTTCCCTTACTATAGTAAAGGTTGGACTCATAATGTCTCTGTGGTCCGCGCCCAATGACGATGCTATACCGCGAACCATCGTCGTCTTTCCAGCGCCCAATCCCCCATACATCGCCACAAACGCTCCTCGCGGCAAAAGCAAGCCCACGGCAGCTCCAAAGCCTATAGTATCCTCTTCGGATCGCAAAATAAAGGTTTTTTCCATCAGTTGAGCGCCCCGCTCTCCAATAGTTCATGATATAAGTCCAAAAGCTTATCCTCTAAGATAGCGCTTCTGATATCCTCCATCAATTTTAGGGTAAACCTAAGATTATGCATAGTTATAAGCTGAGCGGCCAAAATTTCCTTAGCCTTTATAAGATGCCGAATATAAGCCCTCGTAAAGTTAGCGCAAGCGTAGCAGTCGCACCCCTCTTCAATAGGGCTGTAATCCCTTTCAAATCCCGCGTTTCTGAGAGTTAGCTTGCCGTTTCTCGTGAATGCCAGGCCATTTCTAGCTGTCCGCGTCTGCAGGACGCAGTCAAACATGTCTATCCCTCTCATTACTCCCTCTATCAGGCAGTCAGGACTGCCCACTCCCATAAGATACCGAGGTTTATTTACAGGCATGTGCGGCGCAAGCGTTTCAAGCATTTCATACATTATTGGTTTCGGCTCCCCAACCGACAGCCCTCCTATCCCGTAGCCTGGGAAGTCTAGATCGGTAATCGCCTTGGCGCTTTCCACACGAAGATCCCGATACATCCCCCCCTGTATAATGCCAAAGAGCGCCTGGTTCTCTCTATTGTGCGAATCCTTACATCTCTTAGCCCATCTGTGAGTCCTTTTCATCGCCTCTATTGTGTACGCCCTGTCGCTTGGATAGGGCGCGCACTCGTCAAATGCCATGGCGATATCCGCGCCCAGCGCCTGCTCTATATCCATTACCATTTCTGGGGTGAAAAACAGCCTTCTCCCATCAATGTGAGAATGAAATTCTACCCCGTCCTCTTTTATCTTATTGATTCCCGCCAGGCTGAATACCTGGAATCCTCCGCTATCGGTCAATATGGGCCTGTCCCACCCCATAAACCGGTGCAGGCCGCCCGCCTCGCGTACTATGTTATGCCCTGGTCTCAGATACAGATGATACGTGTTGCCAAGGATTATGGGCGCTTTAACCTCTACCAGGTCCCTTGGCGTCATTGCCTTTACCGTAGCCTGTGTTCCTACAGGCATGAAGCATGGCGTATCTATTATGCCATGTTCAGTATATATCCTACCAAGCCGTGCGTCCGTTTTGCCGCACGTTTTTAAAAGTTCATATCTCAAACGTATTTTCTCCTATTATGCACTAGGCGCTTGCGAATTAAGATACCGAAATACGCCTCATTTAGCAAATTATTATATCAGCTTGCGCACAGTACCGCAAGAGTTTTAAAATTCAATTATATATTAATAGTGCAGGATTACAATACAATATTGGACAGAAGAAAAGAGGGATTTGACCAAACGGTTGTTTTAGGTTTATGAAGACAGACAATAGCCGAAAGGAGATTCAAATCCTCCATGACAAAGGTAACACAGAACATAAAGTACCCACAAGCCCTTGTTTGCTGCGCTCTGAAATTTGACGTAACCAAAGCGCGGAGGAAATATAAGCGTCCACGCTCAACCGTTTGCTTCCGGCTGTCAAGGCACGGCAGTACGATCGGGTGCAGGTTTGTCCAGCATCAAACCTAGAATTTTAGCATGCAATTCTATTTAAATGTCTGCATGGTAAATAAAATTCATTATGAATTACACAGGCAATTCCATTTATGGTATACTGGGTTTTATAAAATTTGTTTGGAGGTTTCAAATGTTACCTTTTGACATTCGCCCAGCAACACCGCTTGATAAAGAATTCGTTTACGGCGTTAAAAAGGAAGCGATTTCACAATACTTTGAATCGACTAATTGGAATGAAGAGGAACGGCGCGGATCTTTTGAAGAGAATTTCAGCGTGGATACCTGCTCCATAATTATGGTTATGGGTATATCAGTAGGTTTTGTAATCATCCAGGAATCTATGGATTGGCTGCGGATAACGGATATATATCTTGCTCCGCCTGCAAGGAATAAGGGAATAGGCACCGGTGTAATTGAAGACATAACCGATTTTGCGAGGTGGCATGGGAAGCCGGTATATATCAGCTGCTTCAAAGCAAATGATGGCGCGCGCCGTTTTATTGAGAGGCTGGGATTTAAAATTTTAGACAAAACGGATTTGAATTATGAGTTCATACTAAAACCGACGGACGAGGAGTAGACGATGGTCGTACTGTTAGTCGTTGCAGGCATATTTCTGTTGTTCTTTTGCGCTTCAATATTCATTTATGAAAAGGTGTTCAAGAGACGCACCGACATACCGGAATCGGTATTCGAACCGTCATTCAACGATATTCCTAACTTGGCAAGGAGGCCGGTGCAGTTTAAGAACAAGCGGATGAAAGCGCTTAAAGGATATATATATTACAGCAATTATGGCCCACCTGCTGATGGCGTGATCGTACTCGTTCACGGCTTTGGCACAACGCATATGGATTATCTTCATCTTATAGAATGGTTTATTAAAAGCGGTTTTGCCGTATTTTCATATGACAATACGGGCTGTGGGGAGAGCGAAGGAAGCTCTATGAGCGGCCTTCCTAATGCCGTACACGACCTTGAATGCGCAATAGAATGTATTAGACAGGATTCTGAGCTTGGCACACTGCCCCTGTTTATGTTCGGCCACAGCTGGGGCGCCTATGCGGTAACATCGGCGTTAGCGCATATAGGCGGCGTAACGGCGGTAGTTGGATGCTGTGGCTTTAACACTTCACTTGATATGCTTAAATGTTATTCTACCGCTTTTTCCGGTAAAATCGGTCTTTTGATAATACCGTTCGCCGCTCTATATGAACGTCTTAAATTTGGCCGCTATGCAGGTATTTCCGGCGCCTCTGGCGTTTTGAACTCCAATGCCGGCGTATTGCTTATTCACAGCAAGGATGATACGGTAGTTCCATATAAGCACAGCGTCGCCGCACACGTTAAGCCATTTATAAAGTCTTACAGCCGCGTTATTATAAAGCTGTACAGCAATCGCGGTCATAATGTGTTTCGATCTGACGCGTCGATTGCATACAGGGCTGAAATAGTAGGTGAACAGATGAAGCTTAGAAAACGCTATGGTAACAACATTCCAAAAAAGGTTTGTGACGAATATATAAAGGGTATCGATAAACGCTTGCTTTCAGAGCTTAAAGTTGATTTGATGAAGGAGATGACCACGTTTTTCACCAGTTCATTAGAGCGATTTTAAGCTCTTTATTCGAAAACAGCAAAGGTCCTTTTCTAAACAATGAAAAGGACCTTTAATCCATTAAAGGAAAATTACTTGAATATTTTGATGCCTCCGACAATAGGAAGTTCCTTTGCCTGGCTGTTTGCGGCATTTATAATACCGATGATTGACAGCACGACCGGCGCAATCCATATAAGCGACAGTATTGTGCTAAACATATACCCCAATACACCGTTGATTGCATACATAATAGTCGTTATTATAATATTAGCCACGCACCAGATAGCCTCAAGTATAAAGAGGTTAAATCCCTGCTTTGCATGGAATTGCGCAAACTCTGAATCTTTTGAAGCGAATAATGGTATCAGGCATAGTATTGATATATATGAAATAATCGCCATACCCTTATTTTTTTCTATATCATCGCTTGAAAACTCGTTGGTAATGTCGGGAGTATCGAAAACCGCATTTCCGGACCGCCCCCCTTCCCCCTTCTCCTTATTTTGTTCATTATAGACGGGCTGACCGCATGAGGGACAGAATCTGGCGCTATCCTCAAGCTTCACGCCGCACTTACTGCAAAATGCCATAGATGTTACCTCCTAAAGTATTATATAATTTCATAATTCCAATCTATAGTATAATTATGTCGTTAGATCAAAAAAGCCGCGGCGGCGACTTCCTTGCCGGCAATCCTAACTAAGCAGAGGAAGCAGTCCATTAAGCAGATCCATGCCGAATCTGCTTATATAACTTACAATCAACATTCCCAATATAATGAACAGTACGATATAAACAACCATCATAATAAGCGACGCTCTTGCGTAATTTCTCGTGTTCGGGTTTTTGGCCCCTCCGCATGCCCATACAATTAAGAGGATAAGGTTTACTACCGGTATCATCATGAGAAACGCTATACCGATAAATGCGCCCACGCTGAGAGGCTCATATCTTGTTTCCTTTACAGGTGGGTTGAATGTATTCCCCGCTCCAGCGCCATTAGGCGGCATATTACGGGCTGCCTGATTGTTGCTGTTGTCACCCCTTGGTGGTGCTGGGGCGTTAGCCGGCTGAGTCCGGACGTCTTTAAGCGGTTCAGAAGAACGCTCGCCTGGTTTGTCGGTCCTTCCGTTTGATATAACAGCTCCGCATAAGGTGCAAAATTTTGTCCCCTCAGCAAGTCGAGTTCCACACTTGGTACAAAACGCCATAAATTTCCTCCAAAACCTTAATAAATATAATCTTTTTTGCCCTTTAATCGTCCTTTTAAAAATCCAATATAAGTATATAACGGCAATTCCCGCTTTTCAACATACGCTTTGAAAATTAACTTTTATTTTAAGATTTATTCTATTGGCGTTTCTGCCGTTTTTACTTTTGGGCTCCATAACTTGTATGCTTTGTGGTATGATATAGGTACATACCAGAAAGGTTTTTGAAATAATTATGGCATACCAGGCATTATACCGTAAATACCGCCCCAGGACATTCGATGACGTCATTGGGCAGGAGCATATAACAACCGTACTTAAAAATCAAATTTTGTCAGGACATGTTGCGCATGCGTACCTTTTCTGTGGAACGCGCGGTACGGGAAAAACCAGCACCGCGAAAATACTCGCAAGAGCAGTAAACTGTATTTCCTCTACGGATGGGAACCCATGCGAAAAATGCGGTAATTGTATTATAGGCGACAATGAAAGCATAGATATCGTAGAGCTCGACGCCGCTTCCAACAACGGTGTAGCGGACGTTCGCATGCTTATGGACAAGGCCTCTTTCCTTCCCCTCCGCCTGAAGACCAAGGTGTACATAATCGACGAAGCGCATATGCTCTCCACCCCCGCGTTTAACGCCCTGCTAAAAACGCTTGAGGAGCCTCCGCAACATGTAATGTTTATCCTTGCTACAACGGAACCTCAGAAACTGCCGGCTACCATTATATCGCGCTGTCAAAGGTTTGACTTTAAGCGTATTTCGGCTTTTGATATAGTAAAACGCCTTAAAATCGTTCTTAAAGACGCTGAATCACATATTTCTGATGATGGCCTGCTTGCCATTGCACGGGCGGCCGACGGCTCAATGCGCGATGCGCTGAGCCTTTCAGACCAGTGCATATCCTTTTGCGGCAGGGACGTAAGCACGGAAATGGTATACAGCGTTCTCGGAAGCGCCGATACTGGCTGCATTTTTTCCATTGCGGATGCTGTTATAGATTCCGACACGCAAAAAGCTATGCGCCAACTGAACGAAATAGTGTTATCCGGACGCGATCTAAGCGTATTTGTCCATGATTTAGCCTCGCATATGAGGGCATTATTGATGGCTAAGCTATGTGGAAGCTGCTGCGATATGCTCGACTGCACCGAAGAGGTCATGAAAAGCTATATCGCTCAATCGCAGCGTTGTACTGTTGAGCGGCTTGTACGCGTGATTGAACTTTTGCTCAAAACGCAAAGTGATATGAGATGGCTTACGCTTCCAAGAGTTTTGATTGAAAATACGCTTGTTATTGCATGTCTGCCTGAGGAGTGCTCGGATATTTTATCGCTGTTGGACAGGGTGTCCGGCCTTGAAGCGCGGATAAACGGCAGCCTCCATGGAGCGTCATATACGCGTGAGTCCGGAGACAGCCGCCTAGAGGACAGAATCGTCAATATTGAAAAGATGCTATCTGGATCCTTTACTCGTCTCAATCCCTTGGATTTAAGCGGCGACGAGACTGATTTATCTGAAGGGCTTGAGCCTACAGCTATTATCGAACAGGCTGAGTATAAAGTAAAGATGGGAGAAAACCTGGACGAGGCTACGCGTAACAGGCTTAAGGATACCGTGAATAAGCTTATGGATGAACTCAAGGGCTCCGTTCCCATAGCGTGGCCCATACTTATGCAGCGCAAATCAGCCTGGTTTGAAGACGGTTATCTGAAGATTGGATTTACTCAAAGCGGTTTCGTTGACCAGCTGAATACGGCGAATCTAAAAAATGAAGTAGCTCAGGCGCTAAAGAGGATAGATCCGACGCTAAAATTGGGTTTTGTCCACTTGCGCTATCAGGAAGATTTTTCTGAGCTCAACAACCTATTTGGAAATATGCTTGACTTTGAGGAATAGTAAAAAATCAGAAGGGGATACAGATACGGTAAACCCGGCAAAAAGTTACGGGACGGTAGCTAGCCACCGTCCCGTAACTTTATTTTCCCAGAAATAGTACTAGCTTTGTTTTATTGCGGCGTTAAGTATGCCGCTTGACGCCTCTTCCTTGAATTGGGTTGTATATAGTTCGTAGTAGTACCCTTTAAGCTTCAAAAGTTCACTGTGCGTACCTTCCTCCGTTATCCTGCCGTTTCGTATTACAAGTATGCGGTCGGCGTTTCTTATCGTGGAAAGCCTGTGGGCTACTATAAAGCTGGTTCTGTCCTTTAAAACCGTCGTGATGGCGTTTTGAATCAGCTGCTCGGTTTCCGTATCAATCGAGGAAGTAGCCTCGTCGAGCACGAATATCCTTGGATCCGCGAGAACCACCCTTGCAAACGATATAAGCTGTTTTTCACCCGTTGAAAGCCTTACTCCCCCTTCTCCTACTTCGGTGTCATAACCGTTCTCCTGCTTGAGTATAAAGCTTTCTGCGTGAACCATTCGCGCGGCGCGCCGTATCTCTTCAAAAGAGGCGTCCTTTCTGCCATACGCTATATTGTCCCTAATCGTTCCCGAGAACAGGTGCGGCTGCTGCAAGACGTAGCCGAGACTCTTCTGCAGCCAGATCTGGCTGCGCTCCCTGTAGTCCCTGCCGTCGATAAGAATCTTGCCTTCCGTCGGCTCATAGAACCTGCAGATAAGGTTAACTATGGTGCTCTTTCCCGCGCCCGTTTCGCCGACTAGGGCTATGGTTTGCCCTGACTTTACATGGAGGTTGAAGTCGTTTAGAACACGCTCCCCTTCCTTGTATGCAAAGCTTACGTGGTCAAATCTTATATCCCCGGCTATCGGCTCCCAGTTTTCCGGCTTTGGATCAAAGCTGTCGCCATACTTTTCCTCTACCTCCGGACTGTCCTCTATATCGCACGGAGTATCTATCAATGATATAACGCGCTCCGCGCTGGCCTGCGCGCTCTGAAACTCGGCCAGAATTCGCGCAAGGGACTGTATCGGATCAAAGAACTGCATTGTATAGCTTATAAAGGCCGACAATGTGCCAAACCCAATAACACCGAATATAGTTGCCTCCCCTATATTATTTAGCAGTACCGCCTGCCCCCCCTTGTACAGCGCAATCGCCGTGCCTATTGAACCAAGCATCATTACGAGCGGCATAAATATATACGACAACACCGCTGATTTAATCGAAGAACGCTTCATTTCCCCTGTAATCTGGGTGAATTCGTCGTAATTCTGCTTTTCACGTACAAGGGTTTTTGTCGTCATGGCCCCCATTATACCCTCGTTGAAACCGCTGGTTATACGGGAGTTGGTCTTTCTGACTACGCGCTGGTGCTTAAGTATCCTTCTTTGAAAAATTAAGCATAAAAGCGCCAGAGGAGGCACTACAACAAGCACCAACAGCGCAAGCCTCCAGTTGAGCGACAGCAATACTACCATTACGCCGATGATATATGACAACGCCCAGAACAGGTCAACTATGCTCCATGCTATCATTTCGCTAAGCCTCGCTATATCGCTTACCATTCTGGCCATAAGATAGCCGACAGGGGTGCGGTCGTAGAATGAAAACGGCAGCTTTTGAAGCTTTATGAATGCGTCCTGACGTATATCATAAGATATATTCATCTCCAGTTTGCTGGCTCCCGCTACAAATAGATATACGCATACTCCTTGGATTGCCACAACCACAAGATATACCGCCATGAACCAGCCCAGCCCGTCTATGCTTTGAGCGGTCACAAAGTTATCTATTGCATACTTGCTCAGCAGGGGATAGATTATATCAGCGCCCGATACTACAAGCATGGTAAGGATTAAGGCTATTACGAGGCGCTTATACCTCATAGCATATCTGATAATTCGCTTCCAGATATTTAGGTCAACCTTTTGATCAAATTCTTGTTCCTGGATTCCGTTACTCATTCGGCATCCCCCCTCTCCGCCTTTAATTCATCCTCAAGCATGTTTTGAATGTACGCAATTCGTTTATAAAGCCCGTCCTGCTTCAAAAGCTCTTCATGCGTACCCTGTTGAACAAGCCTGCCGTTTTCAAGCACCAGGATGTTGTCCGCTTCGCATAACGTTGTAATCCTGTGGGAGATTATAAACGTCGTGCTGTCATTCCTGCGCAGCTTAAGCGCTTCACGTATCGCCGCGTCGGTTTCAGTATCCACCGCGCTCATCGAATCGTCAAATATGAGTATCGGAGCCTTCTGCATAAGCATTCTGGCTATCGCCACCCTTTGCTTCTGCCCGCCGGACAGCGTTACGCCGCGCTCGCCCACTATAGTGTCATATCCGTTTTCAAAGCCCATGATAACGTCATGTATAGACGCCACTTTGGCCGCCTCATATACCTCTTCAACCGAAGCGGATGGATTTACGATGCGGATATTATCCATAATTGTACGGGAATACAGAAATGGTTCCTGAAGCACGATTCCTATATTGCGCCGCAGATGGTCATGAGCAATGTCATTTATATTGACGTCATTTATATGGATTGAGCCCGCCGTACAGGTATACAGCCTTTGCAGTAGTTGCACCAGGCTCGACTTGCCCGAACCGGTCGAACCAAGTATTGCGATCGTCTGGCCCGGTTTTGCCGTAAAGCTGATATCCTTAAGTACGTCGTCATAGGCATCGTAGCCAAAGCATACGTTCCTAAACGCTATATCGCCCCTGATCTCCGGCTTGAGGGCTAGTCCCGGTTCCCTTTCCTCCGGATGCGACAATATGTCGTCAAGCCTTCTGATCGATACGGCAGCCTTTCCCATATCGGCCAGGATACGGCCAAGCTGCCTTACAGGCCAGGTTAGCATACTGGTATATGTACTGAATATCAGCAGCTCTCCCAGCGTAAAATCGGATGTAGCCGCAAAGTATGAACCGGCGAACAGCGTGATAGCTATCTGGACATAACCCAGCGAGTCTGACATTCCCCAGTAAAAGGCGAGCATTTTCTGTAGCTTAAAGGTTTTTTCCTTATAATCCGTATTGCGCTCAGTAAATTTTTCGACCTCGTTTTTTTGCTGTCCAAACGCCCTTACTACACGAACGCCCGTCAGATTTTCCTGAAGCGTGGCGGATAACATGCCTTCTGATTCATCGGAAATAGTAAACTGCCTGCGTACCTTCCTGAAATAAACAAACGAAGCAATACATAAAAACGGCAGAAGCATCGTTGATAGCAATGCCATCTTGGCGTCAAGCGAGAACATTATGGCTGTCGCCACAATGAGCATTACAAGCGTTCTTAACATCTCCAGAAGCTGATTTGCGACAAACCGCCTTATGGTCTCAACATCGGATGTACACCGCTGAATAAGATCGCCCGTTGATACATGCTTGTGGTAGTCATATGGTACGGCCTGCAAATGCCAGTATAGGTCGTCCCTCAGCGTCTTAGCCATTCCTTCGGATGATTTTGCCACAAATCTTCCCCGAAAATGGGTTGCCGCAGCATTTATGAACGTCACAAACACTAACGCAACAGCGCAAAGTATGAAGTGGCTTATCATATAATCGCGGCCGCCAATGGATTCAATCCAGTTCATAACCGTTTGCGGTATATCGGTTTCTTCGATGCCGCCAATGACATAATCCACAGTAAAGCTGATTATAAACGGCCGTATATACATGGCAACTACCGCTACAATCATTGCAATCGCTCCCGCTATCATTGCCCGCTTATGGCCATACATCATTCGGGAGATCAGCTTTAAATTCAGCTTCCGCTTTTTGGTGTTCGTTTGTTCCGTTCCTGTCTGTTCCAATGCTATCACACTCCTTTCAACATAAACAAAAAACCGCGGTGTATGTCCGCGGTTCGCATAGATCCAGCTCTTAGCGTTTAAAGCCAAAGATCACCAGAAGGCCATGTACACGCGCACATACCAATACATATAAAATCGCCCCTGAGGACAAGATTTCCGCTTCTAAAAATATATTTAATCATGACACGACCTCCTTTCTGCATTTGTTCTATGGGGGATTATAAACGTATTGTTGTAAGATTGCAACATAATTGCAACAAATATATTATGTTTCATTATTTAACCATAAAAACGTTCTTCAATAGCTCCGATAGTCTATCCGGAGCATCTTGGGGTATCATATGACCAACACCATTAAGCACAATCAATTCAGAGCCGTCTATTGCCTCATGGATTGACAGCGTGTGAGCCCTTTTTATCATATCCTTACTCCCGACCACTACATATGTACGAGCGTTTATAGACTTTAGGCGTTTTGGCGGTATATTGGGCTCCTTAAGCATTATGTCAAATAGCCGGGCCGACTTACCGTCCCCTTTGATTTTATAGAAAGCCTTCATAAGTTGCATTTCCAGCCTGACAAAGGGCTTTAAGCCCTTGGGGGCTATATTGGCGCCAATGAGCACGGCCACGTCAAAGATAGCATATTTCAATGCCAGCATAATCGCTATAATCGCTCCATCGCTGAAACCGACGACATTACACCTGCTGACGCCAAGGAAGCGTAAAAGCGCCAAGGCGTCATCCGCCATTGCCTCATATCCGGATGGTTCACCCGATGAAAGGCCCTGGGCACGGCTGTCCAGGCCTATAAAAGCATGATCGTCCATTAAAGGGGAAATGGACTCGTCGAAAACGCGCATCGATTCCCCGTTGCCATGCAAAAGAAGAATCGGAAGGCGTCCGGCGGTCCAATTTCCCATCAGCTCATAATTCAGTCTTGCGCCGTTGTGTTCAAACCAGGGCATATAGATTCTCTATCATCCCATTAGGCATTTTATCTTTCAAGCGTATATGCCTTAAGCAGCTCCAAGGTGTTCCTTACCCCATCCATGTGCGACCGTTCGTATCCATGCGACGCATATACTCCTGGTCCTATCAGACCGTGCTTAAGCTCATAGCCAGCGCTTAACGCAGCGTCAGCGTCAGAGCCGTAATATGGATATATATCCACGGCATATTCGAGATTATTCTCCTTCGCACGCATTATCAAATTTGTAGTTACCTCATAGTCGTAGGGCCCTATCGAGTCCTTAGGACATATTGACACCTTATGCTCATCACAATCAAGTCCCGAGCCTACGCAGCCCATATCTACGCTGATTATCTCATTCGCGTCGTCTGGTATCGATCCGGCGCAGCCGTGACCAACCTCTTCATATACGGTTACATAGGCATATACCTTTCGAGTAAGCTTTGCGCCGCTATCCTTGATATGCTTTGCCAGCCCCAGAAGTATTGCAACGCTCAGCTTATCATCCAGAAAACGGCTCTTTATAAATCCGCTGTCGGTTACGACCGTCCTTGGATCAAAGCTTACAAAGTCGCCCACCGATATTCCCAGCGCGGCCGTATCATCCTTTTTGAAAACGCGTTCGTCAATGACGACCTCCATCTCCTTAAATTCGCGCTTTTGCGAAGAATAATCATGGTTAACATGGACCGATGGATCGTTCATCTGCATCGTTCCCGCATACGTTTTATCGCTGAGCCTGCAGTGTATTGTACAGTTTTCCGTTTCAGCGTTGTTTGGCTGCAGGCCCCCGACCGGCAATAGCCTTAATCTCCCGTTTCCCTTGATCTCGGCTACCATCGCTCCAAGCGTATCCAGATGAGCTGAAAGTACAAGCGGATTGCCTTCTCCTCCAAGGGTGACGAGAACCCCGCCCTTTTTTGTCATGGAGCCCTCAAATCCCATGCTCTTGAATTCGTTAAGCACGTACTCCGACGCCTTTGCCGTAAAGCCGCTTGGGCTTGGTATAGCTGTCAAATTAAAAAGTTGGTTTATAATATAATCCATATAATGCTCCCTGTTTACTAAAAATATTTTTGTATACTAACCCTTGTGTTTTATAAGGGTTTGCGCGCTACCCCGCTCTCTACGGCCGCATGTGATACCGCCGTTGAAACAGCATTGCGCAGGCGCGGGTCAAACGCCTTTGGAATTATATAATCCGGCGTAAGTTCATCGTCTTCAATAAGGCCGGCTATTGCAAAGGACGCGGCGAGCTTCATGCTGTCGTTTATGTCCGACGCCCTTACATCCAACGCGCCCCTGAATATCCCTGGGAAGGCTATAACGTTGTTGATCTGGTTTGGAAAATCGGATCGGCCCGTGCCGATTACAGCGGCTCCGGCCTCTTTCGCCAGCTCCGGCATTATTTCGGGTATCGGGTTAGCCATTGGCAGCAATACGGGATCCTTTGCCATGGATCTGACCATCTCCTTGGTTACAGCGCCCGGTACGGAAAGGCCGATGAATACGTCAGCTCCTTTAATCACGTCTGAAAGTCCGCCTTTTTCCTTATGTGGATTGCTTATACGGGCCATTTCGCATTTATACGGGTTGGACATATCGTTAAGATCTCCCCGGCCATCATAGATAGCGCCTTTGCTGTCGCACAGGATAACGTTTTTTAATCCCATTGCCTGAAGCAGTTTTATTACGGCTATTCCAGCCGCTCCGGCGCCGCTTGTTACCACCTTTACATCCTCAAGCCGTTTATTGACAAGCTTAAGCGCGTTTATCATGGCGGCGAGCACCACCACCGCGGTCCCGTGCTGGTCGTCATGGAAAATCGGTATGTCGCAGCACCCTTTTAACCTTGCCTCAATCTCAAAGCACCTGGGAGCCGATATATCCTCCAGGTTGATTCCTCCAAAGCTGCCCGCAAGTAATGCCACCGTATTCACAATATCATCCGCGTTTTTAGAACGTATGCACAGGGGGACGGCGTCAACCCCGCCAAAAGCCTTGAAAAGAACACATTTGCCCTCCATAACAGGCATGCCCGCCTCGGGTCCAATGTCCCCAAGGCCCAATACCGCCGTTCCATCCGTAACTACCGCTATAGTATTCCACCGCCCAGTAAGCTCGTAGCTTAGGTCTAAGTCCTTTTGTATCTCCAAACAGGGCTGCGCAACGCCAGGCGTGTATGCCAGAGATAAATCAAGCATTGAAGCAACCGGCATCTTATTCACAACTTCCAGCTTTCCGCGCCATTTATAGTGCAGCTTTAATGATTCAGATGCATAATCCATATACAGGTAAATTCCCTTCTCTTTTGCTTATGCGGATATACGGACATTATAGTATTAGACGCCATGTGTTTTCAAGCACATGAAAAAATATTGTTCATTTAAAAATTGCATGCTCACCGTTCATCTTTTTTGCTATTTCATAAATTATAATCCCTGCCGCGACCGACGCGTTGAGCGATTCGGCAAAACCATACATAGGAAGTTTGTACAGGCTGCACATATTAGCAATATCATCGGAAACGCCCGCGCTTTCATTTCCTATAACGAGGACGCAGCTTTTTGTTGGATCCGGAAGCCCGCTGCTTCCCTTTAGATGTGCGCAAATAAGAACATGGGTATCGCTCAGCCTCTTCAGCTCCTCAAAAAGATCTCCCCTCCATATTGGAATATGGTATATGGACCCCATCGAAGCACGCACCGGCTTTGGCGCAAACTGATCGGCGCATCCCTCGCCTATAAGAATGCCTGACGCGCCCATTGCGTCGGCGGTCCTTATTATCGCGCCCAGATTGCCTGGCTCCTGGACGCGGTCAAGCGCTACGATCAAACCCGCGGGATAAACATTTGGAACCGAGGTTTCAGGCGTTTTTATCGTTGCGCAAACCCATTGTGGAGTTTCCGTATTCGTCAGGTTTTTCATAACGTTCCGTTTTACCAGATGTACGTTGGCGCCGCTTCCGGAAAGCACCGCGGCCATTAGCTCGTGACCATCCTCAATAAACGCGTCTGAGAACTCAGCTCCTGAGACTACAGCCTCTCTTACAAGATTTTCACCTTCAATAAAATGAAGGCCCTGCTCCATGCGGCCTTTTTTGGTTGAAAGCGCTCTAGCCTTTTTTATCAATTCATTTTTTGTACTTTCAATAATCATTGTTTAATTCACAACCCCTGGATATATGTTTAAGCCGCCTTCCCTGGAAAAACGGGAAAGCGGCCATATAAAACAATTATGCGATAGCCTTCATGGCTGTATCTACAAGCTCCCTGAAAGCGTTCATGTCATTCACGGCAAGATCTGCCAAGACCTTGCGATTAACATCAATGCCGGCAACCTTCAGCCCGTTTATGAGGCGGCTGTAGTTGGTTCCACAGATGCGCGCTCCTGCATTGATACGCGCGATCCACAGCTTGCGATATTCCCTCTTTTTAAGCTTGCGGCCGACGTATGCGTAGGCCATGGACTTCATGACCTGCTGTGAAGCCGAGCGGTACTGCTTGCTCTTAGCCCCATAATAGCCTTTAGCTAACTTAAAAATCTTACGACGTTTCTTAACGGCATTTACTGCCCTTTTAATCCTGGCCATAATAGTACCCTCCTTGTTTATTTATACGGGATCAGTTTGCGGATTTTCTTTGCTTCGACCTCTGCTATGAATCCGGTCTGGCGCAGTCCGCGTTTTCTCTTGGTGCTCTTTTTGGTCAGGATGTGGCTTTTGTAAGCCTTGCCTCTCTTGATCTTACCTGACTTGGTAAGGCCAAAGCGCTTTGCAGCACCCCTGTGAGTCTTAATCTTGGGCATGGGGTGGATCCTCCTCTTTATATTTTAATTTTTTGGCGTTAAAATCATGAACATGTTGCGACCCTCCTGCTTTGCCGGACGGTCGATTGCAGCATTGTCCTTTACCATCTCATAGAAGGTATTCATCACTTCAAGACCGATATCGCCATGCGTGATCTGACGCCCCCTAAAGCGTATAGACACCTTCACCTTGTCGCCGTTTTGTAAAAAGCGGGTGCAGGCTTTGGCTTTGACCTCCATGTCATGGGTGTCAATAGTAGCTGACAGCCTTACTTCTTTGATTTCGATAATCTTCTGGTTTTTACGCTGTTCCTTTTCCCGTTTACCCTGTTCAAAGCGGTATTTGCCATAATCCATTATCTTACACACCGGCGGGGTCACCTGCGGAGCTATCTTGACAAGATCCAGGCCTCTCTCGTCCGCAATCGACATAGCGGCCGCAATGGACACTATTCCCATCTGATTGCCCTTTTCGTCTATGAGCCTTACTTCCCTGTCCCTGATCTCCTCGTTGATCATAAGGTCTTGACTGCTAATGAGTATACACCTCCATAAAAAATAGTGGATGCAGAACACCCACTAACACTAATCATACCATAACAAATATGTGATGCCATGACCTCGCCTGACAGTAAGTCGGCGGGTGAGAAGCGGGCGGCCTCTGCTTAACAAAAGAATTATAAACGAATCCGATTCGACTGTCAATAGAAAAAACGAATATAATTTCGAATTTTCCCAATAAGCTTACACTTATGATTTAGTCCACCGCTTCACTGCCCTATAAGGGGCGGAGACAGCTAAACGCTTGAATTTATATAACGCTCCTGAGTATATCCCCAGCTTCAAGCAACTCTGGACATTCAATATATAGCCGTTGCTTAGGATGCGGGGCGGAATCAGCCAAAGTTCCATCTTCCGTCCTAATCCCCGTCACCCTGAAAGACCTTAATATGTCGCCTGGCGAAAGAATTGACATCATGTCGCCTATAGCAAACCGGTTCCTCTGCTCAATATACGCCTCCTGTTTTACAGCGTCATATTCCAAAACCACGGCCATAATACGCCCCTCCTGCTCATATCCCCCGCTGTCAACCGCCTGCCCCTCGCTTTTGGGATTGCCAAAATAAAATCCTGTGGTAAACGGCCTATGACTCGCTTTATAGAGCTCCTCGGATATAAATTCCGGCAAAACGTATTCCCTGCCGCCGGCCCTCGCCTCTGCAAACAGGTTGATAGCCATGCGGTATGCGTTTACTACCGTAGCCACATATGAAACCGATTTCATCCTGCCTTCTATTTTAAGGCTGCATATACCTGAATCCATCAGCTCGGGCAGATGATGAATCATATTCATATCGCGGGAATTAAGCAGATAAGTGCCTTTATCGTCCTGCTCAATGGTTAGGTATTCCCCATTAGCGCCGCGTTCCCTCAGCTCATATACCCATCTGCAGGGCTGGGCGCATTCCCCGCGGTTTGAGTCCCTGTTTGCAATGTAATTGCTGAGAAGGCACCGGCCTGAATATGATATGCACATCGCGCCATGCACAAACGCTTCCAGTTCAAGCGTTTGCGGAAGCAATCCCCGCATGCGTTTAATTTCGTCCAGGCTGAGTTCCCTGGCGAGGATAACGCGGGCTACCCCCTGTTCGTGCCAAAAGCGCGCGGCCCTGTAGTTGAGCGTGTTGGCTTGGGTGCTAAGGTGGAGCTGCATGGCCGGAACCTCCTCACGCATAACCGCAAGCACGCCAGCATCGTTTAAAATTATCGCGTCCGCACCGGCCGCCTCTATCTCCTTGGCTATTCGAGGAAGGCGGTCTATATCGTCATTCCTTGCAAACGCATTGCACGCAACATAAACGCGCTTTCCAAGCCTGTGCGCAAATTTGCACGCGTCCTCAAGCTCGGCAGCAGTAAAATTATCCGCAAAGTTTCTTAAGCTCATGGAAGTGGCGCCGACATAACAGGCGTCGGCGCCGTATCTGAACGCGGCTTTTAACCTCTCCATGTTCCCAGCTGGAGCTAATAGTTCTGGTATACGCATATGCGTTTTGCCCTTCCGCTGATTTTATGCCTGCAGCTCACCACTGCGGGCTGTACGTTTCCACGTTTTCGTTGTGCTCCTGCAGCGTTTGTGCAAAAACAAGCTCGCCGGTGTTTGAATCCTTAAGGCAGAAATAATAATACTTGTCCAAATACGACTCTTCCGGATATAGTACCGCCCTTATGGCGTTGTGTCCAGGATTCGTTATGGGCCCCAGGGGAACTCCCTTATGCATATAAGTATTGTACAGGGATGGATGCTGCTTTTCAATCTCATCAAAAAGCAGTACGTTTTTATTCAGTATATATCTCAGAGGCGCATCTGACTGCAGCATCATATCCGCTTTTAACCTGTTATGGAATACGGCGGACACTTTAGCAAAATCATTTGTCTTCGCCTCACGCTCCACAAGGGATGCAAGCGTAACCACTTCGTCCATAGTAAGGCCAAGCTCCTCGGCGCGCTCTGAGTAACCTACGTTGAACACCTCAAGGAACTTGACAAGCATCTTGTTTATTATTACATCCGGCGAGGAATCCGAGTATATCTCATATGTATCGGGGAACAGATAGCCTTCCAGCTTATATTTTCTGGCCTCGCTGGGGTCATCCTCAATAGCGGCGATAAATGTAAAATCCATAAACTCCTCGCCGGTTTTGCATAGCTCGTAAAACTCTTCCGGACTTTCAAGCACGCCAAGCTGAACAAGCTGCTCGCCGATCATCTTTACGTCCGTTCCCTCGGTAACCCTCAGATCTATGGTCTTCCTTGGCGGATTACCGGTGCACATAATATCGACCATCTGCGCTATATCCATGTTCTTCGAAAGGATATACGTACCCGATCTAAGGCTTGACGACTTGCCCATAAAATCAACGTATACCTTAAAAACCGCCTTGTTGTTTATAAGCCCCTCTTCATATAAGACTTTTCCTATATATGAAGCGCCATAGCCGCTTGGAATGGTTATTTCGATTGGCGTGGCGTCTTTCGCATCTATTGGGAGCAGGAATTTTTCATATAGGGCCTTGCCCACCAGGTAAACCCCTCCTAAAGCTATTGTCAGGCTTAGTATAATCACCAAAACCGGGCGGGCTATCTTCCAGATCTTCCTTAACTTTTTTTGCCTTTCCTCAGCTCTCCGTGCTCTGATATCGTCTTCCATTCCTTATACACCTCATCATTCGCTAGCGTCCAGTCCAGAGTCAATGTCTATAGCCTTGTTTAAGGTCTCATAGACATATGCCATCAGTGTAGTAATCCTGTACTCGGCTATCAGGTAAGCCGATGCGTCCGCATTCATCCCAAGAAGTCCCGTAACCTGACGAAGCTGTTCTGAAACCTCAGTGTCCTCCTTGCCAAGCACCATGTTCGCCTGTGCCTTTGCCCTTAGCGAATTGTATTTTTTAATTAGCCCGCGCGTGGTCTCATTATCCATAGCGCGTTCCTTAGCGGACAGATAGGTTGCGTAATCTTCGCTCTCACTCAGCAGTTTTGCTAACTCTTGGGTTTTCTCCTGAATTTTTTCAAACATTTTAATACGCCTCCATTTTAGTCTATTTCAACAATGATCGGCAAAATCATCGGGGTCCTTCTAGTTTTGGAGTAAAGATAATCCTTAAGGGCGTTCCTTACTCCGTTTTTAATCTGAGACCACTCCGACCTGCCGGCATCCTTAAACTGCATAGCTATATTTTTGGCAACGTTTCTCGCGTCCTGTATAAGTTCCTCCGAACCTCTAACATATACGAACCCTCTTGACAAAATCTCAGGCTCAGTTGCAAGCTCGCCAGTATTTTTCTTCAGCACAATTACCACCGTAAACAGGCCGTCCTGGGACAACAGCCTTCTATCCCTTAACACGACGTTGCCTATATCGCCTACTCCCAATCCATCTATCAGCACGCTACCGCTCGGAACCGTTCCGGTTATCTTTGCATCATCCTTTGAAATTTCCAAAACGTCCCCAGCGCTCATTACAAACGTGTTTTCCGGCTTAACCCCCATCTCCTCGGCCAAATCCGCATGCTGGTACAGGTGCCTAGGCTCTCCATGAACCGGTACAAAATATTTCGGTTTCACCAGCGCAAGCATCAGGCGCAGCTCCTCCCTACGGGCGTGTCCTGAAACATGTACGTCCGCCAGGGAATCGTATACCACTTTTGCCCCACGCTTAAAAAGCTGATTTATCACTCGCGCCACGCCCTTCTCGTTTCCAGGTATGGCTGAAGCTGAAATAATTACCGTATCGCCTTCACCGACATTTAACCGGTGCGATGCGTTGGCCATCCTGAACAGCCCGCTCATGGGTTCGCCCTGACTGCCCGTAGTTATTACGCATACCCGTTCGTCAGGATAATCCTTAAGCCTGTCAACATCCACAATGCTGCTTTCAGGAATGTGGAGATAGCCCATATTCATGGCCATTCTGGCTATTGTCACCATGCTTCGCCCTTGAAAACATATCACCCTGTTTCGCATCACGGCAACATCCGCAACCTGTTGAATGCGATAGATATTTGATGCGAACGACGCAACAATTATCCGGCCCTTGGCCTTATCAAAATAATGTTCAAAGGTCTTGCCTATTTCCTTTTCCGATTGTGTATACCCGGGTCTTTCTATGTTAGTACTATCAGACATTAAAGCCAACACGCCCTGAGAGCCAAACCAGGCGAACCTTGCCAGATCCATGGGCTCTCCATCTATTGGAGTATAATCCAGCTTGAAGTCCCCCGTATGTATTATTGTTCCGATAGGACTTGTAAGGGCTATGGCTACCGCGCCAGCTATTGAATGGCTGGTTTTTATAAATTCCACCTTAAAGCAGCCCAGTTTCACAGTATCTCCGGCTTCAACGCAGTTGAGCTGGGCATTTTTTATGTTGTGCTCATCAAGCTTGTGCTTTATTAGACCTAACGTTAGCTTTGTTCCATATACGGGAACATCAAACAGCTTAAGCGCGAAGGGTATCGCCCCAATATGATCCTCATGCCCATGCGTTACAAGAATTCCGCGTATTCTGTCGGAATTTCGCTCCAGATACGTCATGTCCGGTATTACAAGATCTATGCCAAGCTGCTCTTCGTCTGGAAATATCAGCCCGCAATCTATCAATACCAGATCCTTCCCGTACTCAATGGCGGTGATGTTCTTGCCGATTTCACCTACGCCGCCAAGCGGGATGATCTTAAGTTTATTTGCCAAGTTATACCTCTCTTTCACAGCTACCCTTCCCTGGGAAGCCAAGATAAATATCAATCAACCGTTCAACCTGAAACGGGTTAGCTTAAAATTCAACAATTTCTGTAAGCTTTTTAAACCACTTTTAACAATATATTTATTTTATTATAAATCGTTCCTAAAAGCTTAATTGTGAAAGTACTAGCCGCTATTCTTAAGTGCGGCGACATCACAACTCTTCTCCTCCATTAGAACTTTATAAGGTAATCCGTCAGCGCATAATAATCTCCTACAACCCTTTCCACTACGGGATGATAATAAAACGAGCAGACCGAGCTTTTAGGGGAAAATTCCTCGCCTGTTTCAGACCATAAAATAATACGTTTATTAGACCTGGTGGCAAGCGCCACGCCCAGTTCCGTATACATGGCGTAACCATCAGGAAGTATGCCTATAAACAATTCGGCGTCCCGCACAATGCTTACCTCGTTTAGCGCTATCTGGGTCAGCTGTTCAATATCTTCCGGATAGTTTAATCGATTTGCCCAGTCATAAATGCACTCATGACTGCGGCGCTCCAGAAATATGCACAACTCCTTTATAAGCTCCTCATTTGAGCTCCCTCCGGCGATGTAGAACCTCATATTGAACCACCTTAAACTCTTTACATCTTTTTGCATCGTATGTATAATACCGACCAGACATTTTAAAACCGATCGGTTATATTTAGACTAAATAATATCCATTATAGCACATCGACGCATTCCGTAGCATACCACGCAACGGTTGTAGTAGTCAACCTATTACTAAGTGATATGATATAGTATGACGCATATCTCCGCGTTCCAAACTAAAACGGCATGGATAAATAGCAATTAGTATTTAAGTTTGGATCTACTGCATCAGAATTAATCATGAAGTTTTTTTGCTTTAATGCTTCTCCTCCTGCTATATGCACGATAACGGCATTTACATTATAACAAATCAGGCGCAGAAATCCGTGCCTGATTTGTGTCTCAATAGATTGTTATACAGCCTCTTGGACATACCTTAGCGCATTGTGCACATCTAGTACATTTATCGTTATCTATCCTGGCATATCCACCCTCAACCCTTATCGCGCCGTATTTGCATTCCTTTTCGCAGCGTTTACAGGCAATGCAGGCCTTCATGCACGACTGTACCGCCGCTCTGCCAACATCCGTGTTGCGGCAGCTTACAACAACGCTTTCATCAGCGGGCATAAGCGCTATCGCATTGCGCGGACAGTACTTAATACAGGCTCCGCAGCCCTTACATAGCTTCGGATCTATATAAGCTACCCCGTCCTTAATTGAAATGGCTCCAAAAACGCATTTATCGATACAGTCGCCTAAGCCCAGGCACGCATTCATACACATTTTAGGGCCTCCAGCAAGTCCGGCCGCCGCACGGCAGCTCCTAATGCCATCGTATTCATACCGTTCTTTCGATACGCCGTCTGTGCCAAGACAGAGTACCCGCCCAACACTGGCCGATCCGGATTCAACGCTTATGCCCATTATTTCGCCTATGGCCTTAGACGCTTTATCCCCGCCAGGCGGGCACCCGTTTGGCTTTGCGCCGCCCGCAACCACAGCTTCGGCAAACGCGTCACAGCCAGCATAGCCGCAGGCTCCGCAGTTTGCGCCGCCAAGGCATGCGCGTATCGCCTCTACCCTGGGGTCGGTTTTAACGGCAAACTTTTTATCGGCAACGCCCAATACCACTCCAAATATTATTCCCAGCGCGCCTAATACGCCCAGCGCCAATAGAATTGCATTAATGTCCATATAGTACCTCCGCCTATGCCAAGCCAGAAAAGCCCAAGAACGCCACGCTCATGAGCCCCGCCGTTATCAATGATATGGGAAACCCCTTCAGGCACTTAGGTATGTTGGAGTTTTCAAGCCGTTCCCTAACCCCCGCCATCAGAACTATTGCAAGCAAAAAGCCCAATGCGCTGAAAACGCCGTTAAAAACAGAGTATACCAACCCATACGAATTGTTTATATTTAAAATGGTAACTCCTAGAACCGCACAGTTAGTAGTTATCAGCGGAAGATATATTCCCAGGCTTTCGTACAGCGTCGGACTTGACTTTTTTATAAACATCTCTACAAATTGAACCAGACTCGCTATTATCAAGATAAAGCAAATCGTATTGAGGTATGTAAGCTCCAATGCTGCAAGCAGCAGGGATACAGCCCAAGTAAACAGCGAGGCCAGGGCCATAACAAACGTAACCGCAACGCCCATTCCAAACGCTGTTTCGACCTTGCTTGACACCCCAAGAAACGGGCAGATTCCAAGGAAGCGTGAAAAGATGAAATTATTTGTTAGTACGCAGCTGACCATAAAAAGCAGGAACTTGCTTATCTCTCCCATTTTTATACCTCCCTCTTCCTGCTCTTAAGCTCTGTTCTGGCCGTAAGAGCATTGATTACGCCAAGGACTATGCCCAGGGTTAAAAATCCGCCTGCGGGCATAATCATTATGAGCATAGGATTATAACCGGCGCCAAGCACATTGAAGCCAAAGATCGTTCCATTGCCGATTAACTCCCTGATACACGATATTAGTGTTATGGCCAGCGTAAAGCCCAGTCCCATTCCAAGTCCGTCGACAGCCGACGCAAGCACCCCGTTTTTACTGGCAAACGCTTCTGCCCTGGCCAGAATTATACAGTTTACAACTATCAACGGTATAAACATTCCCAGACTTTCATAAAGCGAATGCATGAACGCCTGCATCAGCATCTGCACAATGGTAACAAACGTGCAGATTACTACAATGAAAGCAGGAATCCTGACCTTGTCCGGTATAAAGTTCCTTAGAAGGGATATAACCACGTTTGATCCTATTAGGACAAACGTGGCGGCGGCCCCCATGCCGATTCCATTTATAGCGGCCGTGCTTACCGCTAGTGTTGGGCACATTCCCAGAACTAACCGAAACGTTGGATTCTCAGTAATAATTCCGTTAAAAAATACGCTCGACATCCTGACATTTTTTATCATGAGTTTAAACCTCCCGCTTCTAAAAGGCCTTCCAGATAATCGCACGCTTTGTTTACAGCGTCTGTGACCGCCCGTGAGCTTATCGTTGCGGCTGTTACAGCGTCAACGTCTTCGTTAAGAATTACGGGAGGCATAAGCCCTTTAAACTGGTCTTTAAAATCGTCATTTTTCACCTTGGCTCCCAGACCGGCGGTTTCTGAAAAATTGCTTCCGCCTACGTTAATTCCGGTTATGACGCCTGATGAGTCCATTCCAACCATGATTTCTATTTCGCCGCCATACCCTTGTGTGGTAATCTGTGCAGTATAACCCGCGACATCTCCGCCCTTATATGCGGTATAAGCGTTATCAATGCCTTCTTCACCGACTTGAATCTGCTCAAAGTCGTCCGCGCCGGGCAGCACGCTTTCACGGGCCGCGTTAGCGGCTGCAATGGTCTGCTCATCTATAGGTCCCTTTGTTATCGCGTTTGTAAATCCAAGGGCAAGTCCCGCGACAGCCGCGATGAGCAAAAGCTTTAATCCCAACGTTATAATTTTACGCATTTGATCTTACCTCCCCATACAGCTTAGGAGCAATGAATTTATCTATAAGGGGCGTTGCAACGTTCATTAGCATTATCGCGTACGTTACGCCCTCCGGATAGGAGCCGAACGAGCGTATTATAGCCACAAGAAGTCCGCATCCCGCCGCAAATACTATCTGCCCCTTTCCGGTCATTGGGCTTGTAGTATAATCTGTAGCCATGAATACCGCGCCAAACAGGAGACCGCCGGAGAGAACAGCTCTTAACGGTTCGCCTGTAAACAACCCTCCATTTCCCCCGAATATCCAGATTCCCAGGGCGGCTGTGGCAACCATCACAACGGGGATCTGCCAAGATATTACCTTTCTCAGCAACAGGTATATAAAGCCGATCAATATCGCCGCTTTACATACCTCTCCTATACAGCCTGGGACGTTTCCCATAAAGAGATCGTAATAGGATTTATCAAGTCCGGCAAGGGGCGTTGCCGATGTCGCCGCCTCTACCCCCGTAAAATAGGTAGGCGCTGTAAATGTAGTCATATATACCGGCCAGCTTGCAAGCATTACCGCCCTGGCTGTAATCGCCGGATTAAGAAAATTGTCTCCAATTCCGCCAAACAGCTGTTTAACGATTACTATAGCAAACGCGCTGCCAAGCACGGCTATCCACCACGGCGCCGCTGGAGGCAGATTGAGCGCAAATATAAGCCCGGTAACAACCGCCGAAAGGTCCCCCACTCGCACCTCGCGCTTTGAGAGCCTCTGCCAGGCGTATTCTGCTAAAACAGCGCTCAAAATGGATAAAAAGATCAAAACAGCAGCCCTTAATCCAAACAGGTATACCCCAAACGCGGTTGCGGGAAACAGCGCTATGATCACATCGAGCATTATGGAGCGCACAGAGTCGTTCCCTCTTACATGAGGGGCCAGCGATATGGACAGCTTCATATTATTCACCTCTTATTCGCCTGTGCGATCCTTTCCTTATTGATTTTAAAAGTCTGGGTCAGATAACGTCTCGCCGGACATGCGTATGAACAGCATCCGCATAAAATACAGTCCATAATATTTGCGTTCTGGGCCCCCTTAAGGTCTCCGGCGTCACAGTATCTTCGTATCAAGTAAGGATTTAAGCCTACAGGACATGCGTTTACGCAACGGGCGCACCTAATGCACGGGCTTTCTTCAAGGAGTTCAGCTTCCCTGGGGTTGAGTACTACCACTCCGCCGGTGCCCTTTACTATAGAGATAGTATGGTCTGGAGCGCAGAAACCTGTCATCGCCCCTCCCATAATGATCTTGGCCGGCTCACCGTCGTAACCGTCACAGGCGCCTATAACGTCTTCAAGCATAGTTCCAATTCTAAGCCTCAGGTTTCCTGGATGCTTAACGTGCCCGGTTACCGTAGTAATCCTGTCAATCAGCGGCCTTCCATCAATTATGGCGTCGGCTATTGCAGCCGCCGTAGCCACATTTAACACTACGACTCCTACGTCAATGGGAAGGCCACGCTGCGGCACTTCCTTTTTTGTTACCGTCTTTATAATTTGTTTTTCGCTTCCCTGGGGGTATTTGGTCTTTAAAACCTCTATTTCTATGCCTTCCCTGCCTCTCGCGGCCTCGCGAATGGCGATCACGGCATCGGGCTTGTTGTCTTCAATAGCTATTATTCCGCGCTTTACATCAAGGGCGCGCATTGCGCAACGAAGGCCGTCCACCACCTTTAACGGGAGTTCCAACATCAGCCTATGATCGGATGTTAAGTGTGTTTCACACTCGGCCCCATTTAATATAATGGTATCGCAACGCTTGCCTTCAGGAACAGTCAGCTTTACATGCGTAGGAAACGTCGCGCCGCCCAGGCCGCATATTCCAGCAGCCTTAATGGAAGGAACTATCAATGCCGGATCAACGGCCTCTACATTTCCGTAACCCTTTATTTCATCAGACCATGAGTCATTAAAATCGTTATTTATCACCACGCAGGTTACTGCGCTGGAACCCAGCTGGATTCGAGGTTCCACGGCAACAACCTCGCCGGAAACGCTTGAATGCACGGGCAAGCCCAAAAATCCAACGGGCTCCCCTATTACCTGTCCAAGCTTTACACGGTCGCCTTTGTTTACCAACGGAATGCTGGGAGCGCCCATATGCATTGCCATCGGTATCGCCACGGTGTCAGGAATAAAATCCCTTATCGCCTTATTGCTTGTAAGTGACTTTCCGGCCTTTTCAAGGTGAAGCGGATGCACGCCTCCCTTAAAGGAACGCTTTGGCAACAAAAACACCTTCCTTCTCAACAATTTTTATCATTATAACATAAATACTCCTTTTATACGTCAAACTCATCTCACAAATTTCATCAATTATACATAAATAAATGGTATATGAGTAATCATATTCTTATTGATACTTGACATATGCGTTTTACAGCGCTATTCTGTTTATGTAATTTGACGATGAAAAAGAGGAGTACGCTCAAATCCTTCAAAAGAGAGACGGTCTCACCGGCTGAGAGGGCTGTCGGGCAGGTATGAGCGGAAGGTCGCTTTTGAGTCCCCGAATGCGATATGTAGTTTTCGGCGCATGCGCAGCGTTACGGCGTTTTGAGCGGGGCGCAGTTATTGCGCTCAACAAAGGTGGTACCACGGGTCGGTCCTCTCGTCCTTTGAGCGAGCAGGGCCGTTATTCTATATCGGAGGTGTTATGTATGGCAATTGAAATGCCAAAAAGCTATGACCACAACAATGTGGAGGAACGTATCTATTCACAGTGGGAGGAAGAGGGCTACTTCCATGCCCGGGTAAATCATGAAAAACCACCCTATTGCATTGTGATCCCCCCTCCCAATATTACCGGCCAGCTCCATATGGGACACGCCTTGGATGAGACCTATCAGGACATTCTTATACGCTATAAGCGCATGTCCGGATTCGAGGCTCTGTGGGTACCAGGTACCGACCACGCCTCTATTGCAACGGAGGTTAAAATAGTTGAGAAACTGGCAAGGGACGGCTTTACGAAAAATGACATAGGCAGAGAAGGCTTTCTTGACAAAGCCTGGGAATGGAAGAAGGAATACGGCGGAAGGATAATCAACCAGCTTAAAAAGCTTGGTTCCTCCTGCGACTGGGAGCGCGAGCGCTTTACCATGGACCAGGGCTGCAGCAAGGCGGTTACAAAGGTTTTTGTAGATCTGTACAACGAGGGGCTGATTTATCGTGGAAACAGGATAATAAACTGGTGCCCGCATTGTAAAACAGCGCTGTCCGACGCTGAGGTTGAATATGAGGAGCAAGCAAGCAGCCTGTGGCACGTAAGATACGACGCTCCCGATAAAAGTTATTCGATAACATGCGCGACTACGCGTCCTGAAACCATACTGGGCGACACGGGAATCGCCGTAAATCCTGGCGACGACCGTTACAGGCATCTTGTTGGAAAAACTGTAATAGTTCCTGTAATAGGCAGGGAAATCCCGATTGTCGCCGACGAATACGTTGAGATGGATTTCGGAACAGGCGCAGTTAAGATTACTCCATCCCACGACCCGAACGATTTTGAGGTTGGCATGCGAACAGGCCTTCCTGGAATGCTGGTGTTTACAGAGGATGGGCATATAAACGGCCTTGGCGGGAAATATGAGGGCCTTACAATTAAGGAGTGCAGGAAGCAATTTGTATCGGACCTTGACCATGCGGGCGCGCTGGTACGGATTGAGCCATACACCCATAATGTAGGCGTATGTTATAGATGCCATGCTACGGTGGAACCGATGGTTTCAAAACAGTGGTTTGTTTCTGTAAAGGAATTGGCACAGCCTGCGCTCGAAGCGGTTAAGGGCGGAGAGATTAAATTCGTTCCCGAGCGGTTCAGCAAAACTTACTACAACTGGATGGAGAACATTCGCGATTGGTGTATATCCAGGCAGCTTTGGTGGGGGCACCGCATTCCGGCATGGTATTGCGAGAGGTGCAGCACCCCCATAGTTCAAGAAGAAGCTCCACAGCGCTGTCCGGAGTGCGGCGGAAACGTACATCAGGATGAAGACGTTCTGGACACTTGGTTCTCATCGGGCCTGTGGCCGTTTTCAACGCTAGGATGGCCTGACAAGACGCCAGAACTGGAATATTTCTATCCAACTAATACCCTGGTAACAGGCTATGATATAATTTTCTTCTGGATTGCGAGGATGATCATGTTTGGAAAGCATATCATAGGGGAGCGCCCGTTTGATACGGTTTACGTTCACGGCATCATGAGGGACGAACAGGGGCGCAAGATGTCAAAATCGCTTGCCAACGGAATTGACCCGCTTGAAATAATACGGGATTATGGGGCCGATTCACTTAGATTCAGCCTTATAACCGGCACGGCTGCTGGAGGGGACATGCGCTTTCAGATAAAGAAGGTTGAGGCCGCACGCAACTTCTGCAATAAGGTTTATAACGCTACGCGTTTTGTAATAATGAATGCCGAGGATGAAGACATCGGTGAAATCGACGTATCCCTGCTAGACATTGCCGACAAATGGATACTGTGCAGGCTAAACTCGGTGATACGCGAGGTTACGGCCAGCATTGACTCTTTTGACCTGAACCTGGCGGCTCAAAAGATATACGATTTTATCTGGTCCGAATTCTGCGACTGGTATATTGAAATGGCAAAGCCAAGGCTTTATGGCGAAAACACGGATGAAAAGCGCAATGTGCTTGCAGTGCTTATACATGCTCTAGGTTCAAGCATGAAGCTTCTTCACCCCTTTATGCCGTTTATAACCGAGGAATTGTATCAAAACCTTCCGAAGTCGGATGCCAGCATAATGATTTCAAGCTGGCCAAAAGCAAATCCGGCATTCGATTTTGTCGGGGACGCTTCGTCCGCTGAAGAAATTATGGAGCTTATACGCGCTATACGCAATACCCGTGTCGAAATGGATGTGCCGGCTTCAAGGCGTACGTCAATCGTGTTGGTAACGCAAAAGAATAATTTGGATATTGCCAACAGCGCCTCGATATACTTCATGCGGCTGGCCTCAGCCCATGAGGTTAAGGTACAGCAGGATAAAACGGGCGTACATGTAAATGCGGTAAGCGTTGTTTCGAAGTTCGCAACGGCGTATATTCCTCTGGATGAACTGATAGATGTATCCAAAGAAATCGAACGGATCAATAAGGAGATTAAGCGGGTCGGCGGCGAGGTTGCGCGCGCTGAAGGCAAGCTGAACAATCAGGGCTTTATGTCCAAGGCGCCTGAGAAAGTGGTTCATGAGGAGAGGGAAAAACTGGAGTCATATAAGAAACTTATGGATAAGCTCAAAATAAGGCTGGGAGAATTATCTAAATAAGCTGGCCGGCGGGACTGTAACCCCGCCTCAGTGTGTCAAAAAAGCGGCTGAGCCACTTTTCGAGGTTACGGGTTTTGCCTCTCGCCCTTTGGGTTCCCGTGCGGTAAAACCCTCAAAGAACGAAAACATCACGGTTTAGATCGAGCTCTGACGCGCATTGCGTCAGAGCTCGATCTAAAGTCAAGGGCTGCGGCCCTTGAAAATCCCAGAGTTTTTTGACAGCTTGACAGCGGGGCTGTAACCCGCCTTTTCCTTTGTGAGATATACAAACGATAAGTTCGAATATTTTGTTTTAATTAAACTATTATTGCGCACATATCGTCATAATGATAGAATGATATAGATTAAATTTAAGGGTGTGATCCTGAGAAAGTATGAAAATCCTTGTGCTCACCACTAATACGGGCGGCGGACACAATTCCGCTGCCCGCGCTGTAATGGAAGCATTCAGACAGTTAGGCTGCTCTGTCTCCCTTGAGGATAGCCTCGCGCTTATAAACAGGCGTGCTTCTCATATAACCGAAGCGACATATGTATCTATAGTACGCCATGTTCCAGGCGTATTTGGTTTTCTATATAAGGCGGGCAGGCTCATAAGCACACCTAAGCACAAGTCCGTAGTTTATTTAGCAAATACGATAGGCGTAAAAAAACTATATGATTATATACTTCAATATAATCCGGATGCAATAATTACCTCTCATTTGTTTTGCGCACATGAGCTTACCTATATAAAACGAAACCTAGGTAGCTTGCCGTACACTGCGGGCATAATGACGGACTATACCTGCCAGCCATTTTGGGAGGATACGGAGCTTGACGAATATTTTACTCCCCATGAGTCCCTTACATACCTTTTTGTAGCTCATGGCATTAGTCGGGACAAACTCAGGCCTTATGGTATTCCTGTAAGCCCCGAATGCTCTAAACGATTGCCCCTTGGCGAAGCAAAGGCGAGATATGGTTATAACGGAAACGTTCCCCATGTCATGCTTATTGGCGGAAGCATGGGAGCGGGAAAGTTAGATGTCGTGGCCGATTCACTTATCAATTCGCTTAATGGCGTTCAGGTTACGGTAGTCTGCGGATCCAACCAAAAGCTATACGAGCGGTTACGGTACCGCTACAGAGGAAATTCCAATATATATATAAAAGGCTTGGTCTCACCGCTGTATCCTCTGATGGATACGGCCGACATTATACTTGCTAAGGCGGGCGGACTTACCTCCACCGAAGTGATAACAAAATGTATTCCATATGTAGTAGTTAACCCGATAAATGGAGTTGAAACCGAAAACTCCGAGTATTTATCCAGCCATGGGCTTGCGCTTTATGCTGCTGACGTGGAAACCGCGGTTACTTACACAAAGCAGTTGCTACGTGATGAAAAGTTGAGGCGCGATATGATGGCGGCTCAACTTACGGGGGTTCAGCGCGATTCCGGAGTTAGAATAGCGCAATATGTGATTGGGCATTTAAGAAAAAGTTAGGAGGAAAACCGGTGTACGCAATCAATGTAATGCTTTGGGCTGCCGCAGGTTATCTTTCCGGCGGAGTACTGTTTTCCTACCTTATCCCTAAGGTATTATTTAATAAAGACGTCAGGGATTTTAATGAAGACAAAAATCCTGGCGCCGCCAATGCATTCAAAGCATGCGGTTTGCTGATCGGCCTGCTGTGCGTCGTGTTGGATGTTATTAAAGCCGCGGTTCCCGTAAAGCTGGCAATAACTGTCGGAGGATTGGACGGTATGGCGCTGATACCTGCCGCTATAGCGCCGGTTCTTGGTCATGCCTTTCCCCCGTACTTTCGGTTTCATGGCGGAAAAGCGATAGCCGCTAGCTTTGGCTCAATGCTTGGACTGTTCCCCGATTATAAGGCTATAGTTTTGTGGGTTGCAGCAATATTGGTTATGCTTCCATTCCTTGGACGCAACCACTCTAAACTGATTATTGCCAGTTCTTTTATCTGCAGTACTGCGTGCGTAGTATTATATTTTACGCAAATACATATATGGATAATAGCGGTTTCAATTACCGCAATTCTATGGTATAAACATCTTCCGGAGGTATCAAAGTCCAAGAGCGCGGCAAGGGCAAAATTATCCTAGAGTATAGGCAAAGGCAACGCTATCGTGCATATTACCTGCGTTTACGCTTCCCCCCCAGCACATAGTTTTGCTGGTCACATGCCGTTTGCACGCTGTATGCAAAAATTTCCTGTTTTCACTCTCGTGAAACACGCTGTAAAGCTGTTCTTTCATATAAAAGCAGTACCCAGCAGAATTTTTCGCCCAGCTCCATCCCGCTCACCCCCTGCCACGAGGCCGAACAGGGCGCAGGCAAAATTGAACGCTTCGATCTGATGCCGGTAAGGGGTGTCCCGGATCGGCATGGGCAGGATAGGCCGCCGCGCTCCGGTTAGAACATGGGGATCACCCTCCTTTTTGCGTTTTTGCAACGCTCTATACACCCCTTTCCGCGTTGCCGCTGCCGACCCGGGGAGGCGTATATCGCCCGCGGGCCCGCTATTGCACCAGCGCCGTCAGCCAAGGAGCCACCGGCCTCGCCAGCAGGCGGGCGTTCAGGTATGCCATTTCTAAGGTCAAACAGGTATTGCCGAGATAATACCCATTCATCACCGTGAGGGTCATGGCAAGGTCGGGGACTTCCATATCGGTCAGGCAGATCGGCAGCAGGTACTGCACCCTCCCTTGGTAGCCCTGCGCCACCGTTTTGCAGAATGAATCGAACATGCCGCACAAGCGTTTTTCTTTTTCAGAGGGAGCTGACATGGCATTTCCCTCCTTTATGCAGATTTAAGCCGGCCTGGTCTTTTTCGCCTCCTCGTATAACCAGAACACATCTCGCATCAGCAAACCGGAAAGTTTTATAAAAGTTTTTTTGAGAATTTTTCTGTTTATCGCTTCTAACATAAATTGCGCATCAGACAGCCTCCCTTCTTATCGAGGACAAAGCGGCGACTTGCCTTGAAGCCGCCGCTTGTTAGCTGGCCCATGTCTGGGCTATTTACATTTCATTTTCTTACGAAGGTTGAAATACGCGAATGTGCTCAAAGCGATGGTAAGCGACAGCGCGATCACCTCTGATCCGATTCCGCCCCGAGCGGGCAGCAGCAGGCTCATGCCGCCGACCGGCAAGGCGAGCGACAGATAGCGGAACGGCTCCAAGCCCATATAGAGGAATAGCAGAGATGGCAGCAGCAAGATTCCGCTGGCGGCGATATACGCCACCTCCATCCGCTTGGCATGGGCGGAAACCAGCAGCGCCAGCATGGCGCAGCCGAATAGGGCGGCCCACCGGGCAAGATACAGCAATATCAGGAAGCCGCCGATCCCGCAGGGGAACGGGAAATTTTCCAGCATAGCGAGGTTTTGTATCGGTGCCGAAAGCGTCGCGGTAGAGTATCCGCCGAAAAATGCGTGAAGCTCCAACCCGCAGAGTGTCGCCCATATGCCAGTTGTCAGAATAGCCGCCAGCGCGATTTTTCCGCGCAGCAGGATACCCCGTCCGCGTCCGGTAGAGGCGAGCAGGTTTGCCATGCCGGATTGTTCCTCATAGGCCATGCACCCGGCCAGCAGCAAGGCCAGAGTAAGCAGCGCCACCATAGCGGCCTTTTGCTGGTTCTCCTGCGCCGATTCTCCATAAACGCTCTGATATGGCGTGTCCTCCACAAGCCAAGGAGTAAAGCCCTTTTGTGCGCCCTGTTCCCGCAGGGCTTCCGTGCGCTCGCGCACCGTGCGCAGGCCGTCGAGCTTTATCTTTGCCGCCTCGCCCTCGCGGGCGTAAATATCAAACTGAGGGTATTCCATCTCGCCGCGCTCATACTGTTCCTTCGCGGTTTGAAACGCGGCGATTGCCTCGTCCAGCCCCGCCTGTATCTCGTCCAGCCGCTGGAATGTGCCGTCGGTGACGATTCCTTCCAGTTCGGCGGTATACTGCCGGGCGGCAGCCTCCGACGCGCTGTTTACCGGAACCGTGGCCGTGAAGGATAGCCCCGCTGCCAGATAGGCGAATAAGAGCACCACCACGAAACCCTTTTGAATAAGCAGCGTCTTGTGCAGCTCCATCCCCAAGAGGCAAAGATGCCGCAGCCCCTTGTCCGTTATGCTGTTTAGCCGGTAGGCGATCCGCCCCAGCAGGTCTTTACCCGCCGCTGGCTTTTTGTGGCAGTGGATGGCGATACAAACCGTTGTCAGCAATATGCCCAAGGGAAGCATAGCAAGCTGGGAGATGCTCCGAATCCCCAGTGGGAAGCCGAACAGGTCAATGTTTAAGTAATTCGTGTAGAAGTCGGAAAGGCTGATGTAGGTAAAAATGTTGAAGTATTTGAAGGCGTTGAGGAAGCTCTGCACCGGCAGGAAGGTATAAAGGCTGTATTCCGCCACCAAGACTCCCGCCGCCACAATGATGGTATACTTCACATTGTTGATCGCCGTGAGCAGGAGCCACAGGAGCAGGGCTACAAAGCAGGCTACCGCTATCCGCAAGAGCATATACTGGGTCAAAAACTGTCCCACCGTACAGGGCAGCGGCAGCTTGCCCAGCACCTCCACCGATTGCGCGGCCCGCCCCAAATCCTCCAGCCCGCCATACAGGGAGAAGCCAAGAAGCAGGTTTGTCCCATAGAAAAGCAGCACGCTTACCGCCGATATGCCGAATAGGATGCCCGCGCGCCGGAGCGCCAGCCGCAGGCGGCCATGGGGAGAAGCGTGTACCACGCTCCACAATCCCTTCTTTCGTTCCTCCAAAAAGGAAATGCAGATCAGGGCCAAGACCGCCAGAAGGAGATAGTCGGTTATGGCAAAGCCCATAAAAGCGTCCACCGCGCCGTCCGCGCCGAGTTCCAGTGATACGCCTTCCAGCCCGCCAAATTCCTCCGCTGTTTTGATGATATTGCGGCTGGAAAAGCTGTTCGGGTCGTTGAAGATGGATAAAGACAGCATACTCTCTTTGTTTGCCTGTATGGAGGCCAGATAGTCGCCATAGCCGCTCAAATAGGAGATTTGCCGCAAAAGGTTGTCCGCCGCCACATAGTCGAGGCGCGCCTGATCCAGATTGACCGCGCCGTTTTCAAGCTGTCGTATCAGCTCCGGCTGTTCCTCGCGGTATTTTTGCAAGGCTTCCTGTCCGAACATACCGCCGTCCGTTTCCAAAAGCTCGGCAGCCTCGAAGATATTATTTAACCGGGTTCTTTCCCGCTCCAAGGTTTCCGCCGCTTCGGGCAAAGGCATGGCCTTGTATTTTGCCAGCCATTTTTGATAAACCGCATAGCTCTCCGCGCCATCAGCCTTTGCCTGACCGCCTTCAAACGCCCCGCCGAATCCAACGGATATGGTGCCGGTGGACGGGCCGGACAGGTCAAGGCCAAAGTCCCGCTCCGTCTGCGCGTTATAGAATAAAATCCCATTGATTAGGAAAATCAGCAGGAGGCCCAACACCAAGCGGCGGTTGCTGAATATGCGTTTTAACTCTTTCATGCCGCGCCTCCTATTCTCCGAGATAGTAGAGGTAAACATCCTCCAACGTCAGATGATCCTCCACGAATTGACCCTCGGCGGGGAGGGTGTCGCCGATTACCCGCACCCAAGTTTCGCCCCGCCGCTGGAACACATTGCCCACCTTGTACCGCTCCTGCATATTCTCTAAATCCTCCGGCGCGCAGGGCAGCTCCTTCACCTTATCCGCGACGCTCTCCACCAAATCGTAGGGCGCGCCCATGCCGACCATGCAGCCCTTTTTCATCATCAGGATTTGGTCGGAAATGGATTCGATGTCGCTTACAACATGCGTCGCCAGCAGGATGATCCGGTCGCGGGAGAAGGCGGAAATAAAGTTGCGGATGCGGATGCGCTCCTTCGGATCAAGGCCAGCGGTAGGCTCGTCCAGTATCACCACCTTCGGGTCGCCCAAAAGCGCCTGCGCCAGAAGGACGCGCTGCTTCATGCCGCCCGAATAGCCGCCCAGCTTTTTGTGCCGTACATGGGAAAGACTGGTTATATCCAGCAGCTTGTCGATCTCCGCCGCCGCTTGGCGCTTGGGAAGCCCTTTCAAATCCGCCATGTAATAGAGAAAGGTCTGCGCCGTCATATGTTCATAGAACCCCTGCTGCTGGGGCATATACCCCAGCAGCCCGCGAAACTTCTGGCCCAGCGTGAGAATGTCCGTGCCATTCCAGAGGATTTCGCCGCCGTCCCGTTTCAGGTTGTCGGTGAGTAGGTTCATCATGGTGCTTTTACCCGCGCCGTTTGCGCCCAAGATGCCGTAGATGCCCGGCTCGAAGGTGATGGAGAGGTCATTGAGGGCGGCCTGTTTTCCGTATTGCTTTTTAAGGTTTTTGATTTCTAATTTCATGTTCCACTCCTCCCTTAACCGTAATATCCAGTCCAGTCGAGCAGCGAGATCGCGCCCGTGTCAAGGTCGATATAGGCGAGGCGCTCTTTGTTTGATGACTCCTGTGCGTTAGGTGCTACATCAGATACTTTCGTATCCCCATAGACAAACATGAACAGCTTGCCCTCGCTGGCCCACAGCATTTGAATGTTGCTGACGGATTTTAGGTGTTTCTCCAAGTCTTTCAGCGAAAACTCTTTGAGCAGGTTGCCGTCATAGTCATACATAAAGATGGTATCTGCTTTGGTCTTATCCCTGTCAAACAGGCTTTCCAGATAATCCGGGTAGTCGTTGACGATAAAGATGTTATCGTCATTGAAAATAGCAAAGCCGGATTCGGGAATTTTCTCGCCGACAGCCGCCACGCGCTCATTTTTACCGCCGTTTAGATCATTACGCCACAGGTCGTTGCCGGGGAGATAGAAATAGAGGCTGCCGTCCTTGATATACCAGCCGCAGGGATATGTCCCTGTACGAATAAGCGAAACACCCGTGGTTTCCCATTTGCCGACCTCGGAAGCGTCGGGGATTTGCCACACCTGCTTAAATTCTTTTGAGGTTGTGTCGTAGCAAAACAGGGTGTCCTTTTGCGTTCCATCCTTTTGATTAATATTTCCCATAAAGTAGATTTTGTCGCCCTCGGCGCTAAACTTCCAGTAGATTCCGTCACCGTTATCGACCGTACCAGACTCTTTGTTTTTTACTTCTCCATAGAGCTTTGTAGCTTTGCTTACATCCGAGCCTAACGGAGCCATATACACCGCGCCAGCGTAATTGAAGTACACAACGCCTCTGTGAACGATTGCCTCGCAGGGTTTCCAATCGCTTTGTTTTTGCTGCTGTAAGGCTTGTACGTCCTTGCGGCTTGTTCCGTCCGTATTCATGGAGAAAAGGGTCATAAGCCCAGAAGCGCCATTGTCGTTGTCGGAATTGTCAAAAAACACTTTGCCGTCGCTGTAATTTAGAGAGCTGGTATTCACCCAAGCATTGCAGGTGGGATCAGCATGTTTGCAATCCGGCTTTCCGCATAGCACCGTTGTTTTAACGGATTCCTTGTCAATGTAGTAAAGCAGACCGTTATACTGGAAATACCAGCCTGTTTCCGTTTCGCACATGGGGCCGAGCTTAAACCAATCCGCCGTTTTCATGTGCTGCTGGAAATCCGTGGAGAGCGCCGAGCCATTGCCGCCAGATTGTGCCGGGGGTAACTTGCCACCGCCAGTTCCATTGTCGCCGCAGGCCGCCAAGCTGAACAGCATAGCGCCCGCCAGTAAAGTCACAAGTAGTTTTTTCATGTTTGATTTGCCTCCTTAAAATAAAATAATCGTGCAACCGGGGCTTCCGGCTACACGATTAGCTTAATGGGCAATTCTAAATTGTTTCTAAAACGGGGGAAGATTTTATACAGGAAAGGGCTATTCTTTTGCCGTCCCAAATTGAGCGGTTATCTTTGCTCCGCCACCGGCTGCGTTCTCCAATCGGAGTTCGCCGCCATGCTTTTCACATAGCGTCCGGCAGATGTGCAGTCCAAGGCCAAAGTGATACTCTTGCTTTTCGTTTTGACCGCTGTAATAGGGATGGGAAGCCTTTAATAAATCCCGATCTGAAAAGCCTTTGCCGTCGTCCGTCACGGTTATGGAAAAGCTGCTGATCCCACAGGTACAGCGGATGGCAACCGAGGATTTAGCGAAGCGGGTGGCGTTGCTCAGTAAATTCTCATAAACCTGTACCACAGCGGATGTGTCGAGATATAGAGTTTTGCTCGTAATGGGGGCCTCAAACGCGCAGGACAGACCGCACCCTTTACAGAGGATTTCCGCCGACTCGCGCAGATGCCCCAAAAAATCCCCAGCGGCAACCGCTTCTTTCTGGATGGATAAGTCCTCCAGCTTCTGCACGGTATTCATGCTGTGCACAAACTGTTCCAGCCGCGAAACATGGGAGGACATGGTTTTGACCGTATCGTATACCTCCTCGGGCGGCAGCTTTCCCTCGGGCAGATATTTGAGCAGCATATCGGTGTAGCCTTTCAAAACGGCAATCGGCGTTCTCAGGTCGTGGGTATAGGCGTCATTGAGCTGCTTACGCTCGTCGATCATATGGAGCATTTTCTGATTATTCTCGTCCAGCGCGTTCCTCATCTTTTCAAAAGCCACGCACAGCTTTGCCATTTCATCCGAGCCGGGATAGTCCAGCGTAAAATCAAGCTCCTGCTCCGCAATGCGTTCGGAGGCATTATTCAAAAGGGATAAAGGTCTTTTGAGTTTAGTAAAATAGAAAAACAGTCCCCCCGCCGCAATGCAGACAGAGTACCAGAAAAAAGATGCATACTTTTGAATGAATTTATATGCGTGATATGATCTCATGTCTTCCTTTGAATAGTCCTCATAATGGAAATCGACATTCCATCGAATGGTCACATCGTCCGTCTCTGACCCTTCGGCAATTTCTCCAGTAATATACCGGTTTTGAATGATGCTGATATTTTCAGAGGCCATTTTAGATGTGTAATTAGAAGCAAATGTAGCAATCAGCAGAGCCGCCACCATGATTATAAACAGCGCCAGCCATAGGGGGATACTCTGATACCATTTCTTTATTTTGTCCATTTGTACCCGCACCCCCAAACCGTCTGAATATAGGGCTTGCAGCCTGCCTCCGCAAACTTGGCGCGGATTTTGCTGACATGCTCCATAATAACGCCCATATCCGCCTCGCTGTCGATGTCCCATATACGCTCATAAATCCGATCCTTGCTGAATAGCTGGCCGGGATAGGAGGAAAGAAGCTCAATGATTTCAAATTCCCGATTCTGAAAGGGAATTTGTTGGCCTTTGAAATATACCGCCTGTGCCGAGTAATCAATTATCAAATCGTCATCAAACTTTGTGCGGACGATATTTCCGGCCCGCCGCTCCTCTCGCCTGAGATGGGCTTCCACCCGCGCGCCCAGCTCGTCCATAGAGAAAGGCTTGACAATGTAATCGTCGCCGCCCACCGCAAAGCCCTTCAATTTGTCCTTGTCCTCAATGCGGGCGGTTAGAAACAGGATGGGGCAGGAAACGAAGTCCCGAATCCGGCTGCAAACCTCAATCCCGTCAATATCAGGCATATTGATGTCTAACAGAATGAGGTCGGGTTGCTTTCCGGCCTTTTCAATCGCTTGCAGGCCATTCTCCGCGACCATCACATAATAGCCGCCCAGCTCAAAATATCGCTTTAACATAGCAACCATGTCCTGCTCGTCGTCTACAATCAAAAGTTTCTTTTCCATGATGCAAACCTCTTTTGCACTCAGTTTAGAGGGCATTTCTAAATTATTTCTAAACTCGTCGCTTTTTTCTCAAATCAGCGGGCTTTTCCGCGTCCTTGGGGATGGCCCAAGCGTGGCCGAACCGGAGCGCGCCCTCAATGCGATTTTCCTCGCAGAGCTTTTGAATCCGCCGCTCCGAAATCCCCCATTTTTCCGCTGCTTGCTGTACCGATATATAGTCAAACATACGGCCCCTCCTTTTTGTTGGGTTTAGTCACATTATATGCGTAGAAACGAATAAAAGAAAGTCAGCGTCTATTAAACTTCCATGAATAAAAAAGAGGGAAATTTCTTTGAAAAAAGGCTTGCTTTTCCACCCGTGGTGCGTAAGCTGTGAGCCACAGGCAAGAAGCCAGTACAAAAAACGAAAGGCAGGAATAGATTATAAAGACAGGAAAAATCACGCGGTTCCGGTTTGCCTCATGGTAGAGGACGCGGAGGTCATGTGGTACAAAAACATTGAGCTGCCGGACGCGCTCAAAGAAATCGAAATGAAGGACTTCCACTTTAACGTACACATGGACGGAAAAATCACCTTTGAAATCCACTATGAGCAGGGCGCGCTACCGGATGTATTCCCTGAGCCGCGCGCCAGGAAGGCCAGAACCGCGAAGGCGGAGGTGCAGGCCGAGGAAGCGACGCAGGAGCCGACCGGGGAACCTGCCGAGGACGAGACGGAGGGCGAAAGCGAGCCTGCCGCAAGCGGCGACACACCCGCAGAGGAGTCTGAGGCTCCCGGCACCATGGAAATCGCCCTCAACCTTTCCGGTATCCGCCGCAAGGAGCTGGTGACGGCGGTGGGCGGCCTCACCGGCGCGAAGCCGGAGTACAAGGCGGCTCCCAGCTTCGCCTATGAAATCGGCGGCTACACCGTAGACAAGAACGGCACCTTGACCGGAGAGAGCAACCCGGCGCTGATCGCCGCGCTGGCGGAGCAGGGCTTCGCAGCAGCCGAATAAACCAACCACCCAGCCCGCTTCGGCGGGGCTTTTTCATGCCTCCCGCCGTGAAAATAAAGATATGTTTTAAGGCTTTTAGAGCTTGCTTTTTCACCCGTGGTGCGTAAGCTGTGACTCACAGAAATGAAACATATCTTTAAGGAGGACGCGACTATGCTGCAAATATCCGCAATCGTAAAGAAAACCGAGGAGCTGTTCGACCTATTCAACCAGCATTTTTACGACGGGGAGTTGACCCGCCCGGCCATCACCGTATCCCCGGATGGCGGGCGCGGGGCCTATGGCTGGTGCAGCGTGCAGGAGGTATAGAAAACCGAGCGGGAAATGTACCGCGAGATCAACATATGCGCGGAGTATCTCGACCGGCCCATGACGTAGGTTTGCGCCACCATGCTCCACGAAATGGCCCATCTCTACAACCTGCTCCATGAGGTGGAGGATACCAGCAACAACGGGTACTATCATAACATGAAGTTCAAGGCCACCGCCGAGGATCACGGCCTGCGTATTGAAAAGCACCAGAAGTATGGCTGGACGATCACGACGCTGGCCCCGGAGGCGGAGGCATGGGTCAAGGAAACCCTCGGCGACAAGGCAATCAACGCCAGCCGCCTCCCGGAAGGCGGCACGGACAAAGGCAGGGGTAAGAAATCCAAGAACCGCAGCATCAAATATGTCTGCCCGGAGTGCGGGGCCATCATCCGGGCGACAAAGGAGGTCAACGTGGTATGCGGGGACTGTGACGTACCTTTCGAGCGGGAGTGAGCATAAAACTTTTACGCGGGAACGAAGGTTCCCGCGTGATTGTATAATGAAATCGAAAGTGCCGAGCACACTTTTTGGCGGGGACTAACTCGGCGCTTTTTACGATTATAAGGGGGTTCGGAAATCAAGAGAAAATACTGCCATGCGCCACCACTCGGAGGCTGGGCGGGAAATCCGGCCCAATATAGAAAAGCGCCTGAAACAGAAAAAGCCCGGAAAGCCCACAGATAGCGGTTTTTCCGGGCATAAACGAAAAATAGCCTCCCGAAATGGGAAGCTATTTTTCTATCAAAGTTGGTCCTTTGATTTGGTGCCGTTAAGCAATCCAAATCCGAACCCATATTCTTCCCGTTCAACGCCGCCTTTAAGTCGTCAAAGGTAATGGTGGTTGTCCCCTCCTTGTAGTTGAAAGTAATCACCATCTTATCGTCATACAGGAAAATGGCGTTGATGAAAGTATCAATCAACATCTTGCGGTGGGACTTCTGCCGCACGTCCAGCTTGCGGAAGCGGTGGAGCCAGAAGGTCATAAACTCGGCGCTGATTTTTGGTTTCGCCAGCTTCTCACAGGCGATCCGGGTTTCCAGCTCCTCCTTGGCGGCTTCCAGTTCTTCCAGCCGTCCCTTCGTGGACTTGGTTAGAATACCCTGCTGAATGGCGTTGAGCAGGTTTTGAATGGCCGTGTCCGCTTCCCGTAGCTGTTGCTCATACAGGGGCAAGTTCACATTCTCCCTGTCCTGCAAATCCATCAGCATGGACACAATGGCTTCAATAGCGGTATCGTCCATCACCATTTTCATGGTTTCACCGACTATCAAATCTTCTATCCAGTCTTTCTTGACGGATTTCTTGTGGCACTCGGTACGCTTCTTTTTGACGGACACGCATTTGTAATAGTGGTGGACATTCCCGGTGCGGCTGGTGCCGCTCTCGCCGCAGAGGTAGGCCCCGCAGTAGCCGCAAAACAGCTTGGTTGTCAGTAAGTAATCGTCCTCGGCCTTGTGGCGGGCCGGGGCCTTTTTGTTCTTCGCCAGCTTATCCTGCACCCGGTCAAACAGGTCTTGGGGGACGATGGCGGGTATGCCCTCCGGGACTACTATATCCCGGTAGGTATACTCCCCGATATAGCGGCGGTTGTTCAAAAGGTGCTGGACGCTATTATAGGTCAGCTTTTGGCCCCTCGTATTCTTCACGCCCTGCTCGTTGAGCCAGTCCCGGATTTGGGTCATGGTGGCCCCCTCGTCGTAACGCTGGAAGGCTTCCAGTATAAAAGGGGCGGTCAGCGGGTCAGGCTGGAAATGCCGCTCGCTGTCGATTAGATAGCCAATAGGGAGGGTGCCGCCGTTGTACTTGGTCTTTAAGGCGTTCTCCGTCATGCCCCGGACTACCTTCTCGGACAGATCGGCGGAGTAGTATTCGGCGTACCCCTCCAACACGCTTTCCAAAATGATGCCCTCGGCCCCGTCTGAAATGACCTCGGTGGCGGACACGACTTTCACGCCGTTCTTTTTTAGTGTGGCCTTGTACCGGGCGCTGTCGTAGCGGTTCCGGGCGAACCTGTCCAGCTTCCAGACAATGACTATATCGAACAGGCGCTTGCCGCTGTCTTTTATCATGTTCTGAAACTCCGGGCGGTTGTCCGTCTTGGCGGAAAAGGCCCGGTCTATATAGTGGCGCAGGATGGTAATACCGTTCTTCTCGGCAAAAGCGGTACACTCTCTTATCTGGCCCTCGATACTTTCTTCCCGCTGGCTGTCGGAGGAATAGCGGGCGTATATCACAGCTTTCATTGTTCACCCTCCATCATACGGAACAGGGTTTCTTTCAGCTTCTCATTCATGGGGGATTGAGGGTCAAAGCACATTTCAATGAAGCGGCGCATTTCTTCTCTCTCCGGGGCGGCTTTGGGCTTAAACTCGTATGTCACCCCTTGGGGTTTGTCTGTCCGGGCGAAGATATAGTCCAGCGACACATCAAAGTAATCCGCATAACGGCGGAATAGTTCAACGGGCGGGGTGGACTGTCCGTTTTCATATCGGTTAATACTGGACTGTGTGGAGCCAACGGCCTCCGCCATTTTTACCTGTGAAAAACCGATACTATCCCGCAGGGCTTTTAGACGTTTACCCACTTCTTTCATGTCGCAACCTCCTATTTGGGTTAATCTTATTATAACCCGGATTATTGAAAATTGCAACCCGAAAATGCAATTTTTCGTATGCATTCTGTCCCCCGTCCCGGCCCGCAGGCCAAACAAAGAAGCGTCGCACATCGGCCCGTGGGTGGGCTGATGTGCGACGCTTCTTTGAGTTTTGGAGGGGTGGGGACACGGGCGCAGAAATGCGATCTGTGGACACACTCCGACAAAACCGGGTTTCCAAAGGGGCACCCTTTGGCACACGACCTTGCTTGCAAGGTGTAGTGTGTTATACCTGCTGGCGCGGCT